>DIEE01000298.1 GCA_002418465.1 Pseudomonas sp. UBA5782
CGCTGGCCGAACAGGCGCTGGCCGCCGGGGTGCCGACCCACCTGGTGGTCGGCGGCCTGCGCCACGAGCGCGCGGCGATGGACCCGGCGGCGCGGGTGCGCACGCTGGGCTACTGGCAGGCGGTGAACGCTACGACCGGGCAGCTGTTCAATTTCAACGAGGGCTTGCCCGATGGCTTCGTCTACGACACCGAGCCGGCCTGCCGCGCGCTGGTCACCGCTCGTGAGCTGGACGAGGACAGCGTCTGGCCGCTGCTGGAGCTGATCCAGCGCGCCTTCTATCAGGAAGGCCGCGACGTGACGCTGCCACCGGTGCTGGTGGAGCTGGCCGAGCAGGCCGGCATCCCGCGCATCGAATTCGCCCCGGCCTTCGACGAACCGGAAATCCGCGAGCACACCGCCGCCGATTTCGCCTGGGCGCAGAACCTCGGCATCGCCGGCTTTCCCACGCTGCTCGCCGAGCGCGACGGGCAGATGGCCCTGCTTACCAACGGCTACCAGCCGCTGGAAAACCTGCAGCCGCTGCTGACCCGCTGGCTCGAGCGCGGCGCCCAGGGCTGAACGGCGCGCCGCCTCAGGCGGGCTTCTTTGGCCACAGCTGCGCCACCAGCATGCCGGCGAACATCAGCGCGCAGCCGAAGTAGCCCTTTGGCGCGAGGATCTCGTCGAGGAACAGCGAGCCGGCGAGGGCGGCGAACACCGCTTCCAGGGACAGGATGATCGCCGCGTGGGAGGCGATGGCATGTTTCTGCGCGACCACCTGCAAGGTGTAGCCGACCGCCACACCGCACAGGCCACCATAGAGAATCGCCGGGCCGGCATCCAGGATCGCGGCGAGGCGGATGTCTTCCAGGCACACCGCCAGCACCAGGCTGACCACCGCGCAGGTGGCGAACTGCAGCAGCGCCAGCCGCAACGGGTCGTGGCGGCTGGCGAAGAAGCCCACCAATAACACGTGCACGCCCCAGACGAAGGCACCGGCCAGCTGCAGCCAGTCACCCGAGGCGACGTGGAAGCCGTCGCCGACGCTGAGCAGGAACATCCCCACCACCGCCAGCGAGGCGCCGAGCCAGGTGCCGACGCCTGCGCGCTGGCCGATCGCCAGGCCGAGCAGCGGCACGATGATCACGTACAGCCCGGTGATGAAGCCGGAGTTGGTGACGCTGGTGAACAGCAGGCCGACCTGCTGCAGGTTGATCCCCAGCGACACCGCCAGGCCCATGCCGATGCCGCCGAGCAGCAGCCCGCGACTCACCGGCTGGCGCGGCTGGCCGTTCTGCGCGCGGCCGAGGAACAGCACCACCGGCAGCAACACCAGGCTGCCGAGGGCGAAACGCAGGCCGGTGTAGAGAAACGGCCCGATGGAATCCATGCCCAGGCGTTGCGCGACGAAGGAAAAACCCCAGATCAGGGCGGTCAGGACCATCAGCAGGTCGGCGCGCAGGGCGTGGCTTCGCATGGAGACTCTCGGCAGAAAAAGGCGCAGACTTTGCCGCAAAGCCCGCAGCTTGACCACCCTGGCATCGCTCGGCATGCTTGGCGCCGCTCAGAGGGTGTTTGCGAACTGCTGCGCTAGCCCATGCAGCGTTAAAATCGGCCGAAAACTGCTCATTTACACAGGGTAAACTCCGCATTTTTCGGCTGATCCCGCCTTGCCTGGGGCGTCGCTCGCTACGCCTGTAAACACCCTCTCGAATTTTCGGGCGCAACAAGAAATAGGGATATGTCATGGCAGCCCACGAAATTCTCATCGCCGACGATCACCCGCTGTTCCGCAGCGCGTTGCACCAGGCACTGACCCTGGGGCTGGGCAGCGGCGTGCGGCTGGTGGAAGCCGCCAGCATCGCCGAGCTGGAAGGCCGCCTGGCGGAGAAGGGCGACTGGGACCTGGTGCTGCTCGACCTGAACATGCCCGGCGCCTACGGGTTTTCCGGCCTGGTGCTGCTGCGCGGGCAGTACCCGCAGGTGCCGGTGGTGATGATCTCGGCGCAGGAAGAAGCGGCGGTGGTCGCCCGCTCGCGGGAGTTCGGTGCCAGCGGCTTCATTCCCAAGTCCAGCCCGCTCGAAGTGATCCAGCACGCGGTGCGCGCGGTGCTCGATGGCGACGAGTGGTGGCCTGTCCTGTCGGACACCGCGGTCAGCGTTTCCGCCGAGGCCAAGGCCGCCAGCGCCGGCCTCGCCAGCCTCACGCCGCAGCAGTTCCGCGTACTGACCATGGTCTGCGAAGGCCTGCTGAACAAGCAGATCGCCTACGAGCTGAGCGTCTCCGAGGCCACCGTCAAGGCCCACGTCACCGCCATCTTCCGCAAACTCGGCGTGCGCACCCGCACCCAGGCCGCGCTGCTGCTGCAGCAGCTGGAAAGCATTCCGGCCAACTGAACGCCGCGCTTCACGCTTTCTTGACCGATGCCCACTTAGCATCGCGCCTCTCGAATCGCAGGGGCGCGGCATGTCACCGTACAAAGGGCAAGTGGGACTCAAACGTGTGTTCAACGCCACCGGCTATTCCCTCGCCGGGTTGCGTACCGCCTTCACCGGCGAAGCGGCGTTCCGCCAGTTGGTGCTGCTCAATCTTGTCCTCATTCCCCTGAGCTTCGTTTTCGCTGTCAGCCGTGGCGAACGCGCCCTGCTGATCGCCGTGTGCCTGCTGGCACTGGTCGTCGAGCTGTTCAATTCGGCGATCGAGGCGGTGGTCGACCGGATTTCCCTGGAGCGCCACCCGCTGTCCAGGGATGCCAAGGACATGGGCAGCGCCGCCCAGTTCGTCGCACTGACGATGATCGCCGTGGTCTGGGCGCTGATCCTGCTGGGCTGATCAGGCGATCGGCAGCAACTGCACCTGATCGCTGCGCTCGATGCCGGCGGTGAGCTCGCGGCACTGCGCGAGGAACTCCTGCATCGCCGCGGTCTGGTACTTCTGCCGGTGCCAGATGAAGTAGAACTGCCGACGCAGGTCCAGATCCGGCGTTTCCAGGGCGACCAGGCTGCCGCGGCGAAACGCGTCGCGCAGCGCCAGGCGCGAGATGCAGCCGATGCCCAGGCCTGATTCCACCGCGCGCTTGATCGCCTCGGTGTGCTCCAGCTCCAGGCGCACGTTCAGCTCGGCGAGGTGGCTGCGCAGCGCCTGCTCGAAGGTCAGCCGGGTGCCCGAACCGCTTTCGCGCAGAATCCAGGCCTCGGCGGTGAGCTCCGCCAGGCTCGCCCGGCCGCGACTGGCCAGCGGATGGCTCGGCGCGCAGAACACCACCAGCTCGTCCTCCACCCAGGGTTGCACTTCGATGTCCGGATGCCGGCAGTCGCCCTCGATCAGGCCGAGGTCGAGCTCGTAATGCGCCACCTGCTGGACCACGTTGGCGGTGTTCTGCACCTGCAGCTTCACCCGGCATTCCGGATGGCGCTGCATGAAGCTGCCGATCAGCAGGGTCGCCAGGTAGTTGCCGATGGTCAGGGTTGCGCCCACCGCTAGCGAGCCGAAACTGCTGCGACCATCGAGCAGGTTCTCGATCGCCTTGGCCTGGTGGATCAGCGCCATCGCCTGCGGCAGCAGTTGATGACCCAGTGCATTGAGGCTGACGCGCTTGCCGGCGCGGTCGAACAGCTGGCAGTCGGTCTGCCGCTCCAGTTCGGTCAGCGCGGTGCTCGCCGCCGACTGCGAGAGCGCCAGCGATTCGGCCGCGCGCGAGACGCTTTCATGCTGGGCGACGGCGACGAATATCTGCAATTGGCGAAGAGTAAATCGCATATCTATATAACCGATAACCCATATCTTGATAATTCATTTAACAGATATTGTCGGCGCGATTAGAATCCCGCGCAATTCTTTGCCCGCCTGGGCACGCTGGTTTTATCTGGAGACCCCGAATGAGCAAGTTGGCGACCGAACGCGTTCTCAGTGTTCACCACTGGAACGACACCCTGTTCAGCTTCAAGGTGACCCGCGATCCGGGGTTGCGCTTCCAGAATGGGCAGTTCGTCATGATCGGCCTCGAAGTCGAAGGTCGCCCGCTGCTGCGTGCCTACTCCATCGCCAGCCCGAACTACGAGGAACACCTCGAGTTCTTCAGCATCAAGGTGCAGGACGGCCCGCTGACCTCGCGCCTGCAGCATCTCAAGGAAGGCGATGAGCTGATCGTCAGCCGCAAGCCCACCGGCACCCTGGTGCTGGACGACCTGCTGCCCGGCAAGCACCTCTATCTGCTGAGCACCGGCACCGGCCTGGCGCCCTTCATGAGCGTGATCCAGGACCCTGAAACCTACGAGCGTTTCGAGAAGGTCATCCTGATCCACGGCGTGCGGTACGTGAACGAAGTCGCCTACGAGCAGTTCATCACCCAGGAACTGCCGGAAAACGAATTCTTCGGCGACGCGGTGCGCGAGAAGCTGATCTATTACCCCACCGTCACCCGCGAGCCCTATCGCAACCAGGGCCGCCTGACCGACCTGATGCGCAGCGGCAAGCTGTTCAGCGACATCGGCCTGCCGCCGATCAACCCGCAGGACGACCGCGCGATGATCTGCGGCAGCCCGAGCATGCTCGACGAGACCAGCGAAGTGCTGGACAGCTTCGGCCTGAAGATTTCCGCGCGCATGGGCGAGCCCGGCGACTACCTGATCGAGCGCGCCTTCGTCGAGAAGTGAGTGGTTCGAGGTGAAGAAAGCCCGCCCTCCGGCGGGCTTTTTTGTGCCCGGGAAACTCAGCTGACCTGCAACACGCGGATGGTCCCGGCCTGCGGGTAGTGCCATTGCACGTCGACGTCCCACAGCCGCGCGCCGTAGCGGCGCTCCGGTTCGGGTTGCTGGTAGGCCGGGCGCGGGTCCTGCGCCAGGCACTGCTCGATTAGCTCCACCAGCGGCTCGCCCAGGCGCAGCGCGTGATCGCGTGCTTCCTTTAGGGCCAGGTCGGTCCACTGCACCGGGATCGATGGCGGCGGCGCTGGCGCGATGCCGTTGTGCGCCTGCGCGAGGCTGTCGGCGTAGGGCACGTAGGGCTTGATGTCGAGCACCGGGGTGCCGTCGAGCAGGTCGATCCCGGACAGCCACAGGCGCCCGGCTTCGATCCGGTCCAGTTTCACCACCGACTGGCCGATGCCGTTGGGGCGGTGCGTCGAGCGGCTGGCGAACACGCCGATGGCGCGGTTGCCGCCCAGGCGCGGCGGGCGAACCTTGAGTCGCGGCTGGTCCTCCAGCGCCTGATGGAAGACGAACAGCAACCAGACATGGCTGACCTGCTCCAGGCCGTCGAACGCCTCGGCCTTGTCGAACGGTGGCAGCAGCTCCAGCACGCCGCGCGCGGCGGGGGCCAGCTGCGGCTGGCGCGGGATGGCGAATTTCTCCTTGAAACAGGAGTGCACGTAGCCGATGGGGGAAACCTGATAGGACATCGCTGGGCTCGTCGCGGGGCTGCTGCGCTCAGGGCTTGCAGGCCGCATTACGGAAGGGACCACTGACCCGCTGCCAGTTCGGCGCCGGGCTGTGCTGGGCACAGACGCGTCGTTCGCTGTCGGCGCTCTGCCACCAGTACCAGGGCGCTGGTGCGGCGATTCCGGCGGCGCTCCAGCCGCTGGCGATGAGCAGCAGCGCGGCAAGGAAGGGGCGTGAACGCATGGCGGGTTCCGGGTTTGAGTAAAGCAGAGGCGCAGGATAATGGCTGCGGCCGGCCACGCCAACCGCGCACTGGCCGCCGATGCGGGGGCGCCCGGTCCACTGCCGTTGCCGGCGGAACTGGTCTAGGATGCGCGCTGCCCGCCAGCGGCCCGCCTGTTCATCCACGGAAAATTCCCATGTCCGAACTGCCTGACGCCCACCAGGAAGCCTTCGCCCGCCACCTCGCCGATCTCTGGCCGAGCGCCGCTGCTGCGCCGTATCTGCACGCCTTCCGGATCAGCCATCATCCGGCCTGGAAGCAGTGGCGCGGCCTGGCCGGACGCGAGGCGACGAGCTGGTGGTGCACCTCGCTGGAGCAGGCGCAGCGGCATTATTCCTGGACGCAGAGCAAGGGCGGCGAACCGTTCGAGGTGCTCGCCGCCGGTTTCCGCGCGGCGCTGGCGGCGGGCGACGAGGCGCGTGCGCGGCATTTCTGCCTGGCGATCTTCGCCTGGGGCGGCGTGGCGAAGAAACCCGACGACGGCTCCCGGCTGTGGGTCGAGCGGCAATTCGCCAGCGCCACGCTGTGCCGGGAGACGTTGGCCGCGGTTGCGCTGCTGCAACCAGCTTCGGCGGATCTACTGGCGCGTTTCGACGGCAGCGACCTGCTGATGAACGCGGCGATGACCAAGGTCTACGCAGCGGCCTCGCCGGATTCGCTGATCATCTACGATGGTCGCGTCGGCGCGGCGCTCGGCCTGTTCGCCCGGCGCCTGCTGGCGGCGCAGGGCCTGACCGAAGTACCCGCGGCGCTGGCGTTTCGCTGGGGGCCGGCGCAGACCAAGCCCTACGATTCGCGCAATCCGTCGCAGGCCGGCTACGCCTTCCAGTCGCTCTACCAGCAGTCGCGTCGCGCCGAGCGGCATCCCGACCGGCTCTGGGCGGAGCTGGTACGCGGCAGCTCGGCGATACTGCTGCGCGCGCGGGCGCTGCTGGCCGGGCGCGGTGCGCGGGTGAGCCTGGGTGACTTCGAGCAGGCGCTGTTCATGCTCGGCNNGCTTCAACGTGCGCTATCCGCTGCTGGAAACCGAGCCTGCGGCCGCGCGCCTCGCGGCAACCTGCGACTGATCACGGAGCGAAGCATGACCCGCATCTGGCATTTCGACCCCACTCCCGGCGCCGTCAACCTGCTGCCGGACGCCGTGCTCGAACGCGTTCGCCCCGCGCAGCGCGCGGTGGTCTTCGGCGGCGCCGGGATGTCCGCCGAAAGCGGCATCGCTACCTTTCGCGACGCGCTGAGTGGCGCGCTCTGGTCGCGCTTCGATGCCGAACGACTCGCCACGCCCGAAGCCTTCCTGCGCGATCCGGCGCTGGTCTGGGGCTGGTACGAATGGCGGCGCATGCAGGCACTCAAGGCGCAGCCGAATCCGGCGCACCGGGCGGTGGTCGAACTGGCGCAGCGGTTGCCCGGGCTGTGCGTGATCACCCAGAACGTCGACGACCTGCACGAGCGCGCCGGCAGCCGCGAGGTGCTGCACCTGCATGGCAGCCTGCACCAGGCGCGTTGCTTCGACTGCGCGGCGGCGCATCCGCTGGAGACCATGCCCGATGAACCGGACGGTGGCCGGCGCCTGCCGCCACCGCGCTGTGCGCACTGTGGCGGACTCGTCCGACCGGGCGTGGTCTGGTTCGGCGAAATGCTCCTGGCAGAGGTGCTGGACGTCGCCTTCGAGGCCTCCGGTGCCTGCGACCTGTTTCTCTCCATCGGCACTTCGGGGCTGGTGCATCCGGCGGCGCAACTGCCGGCCCTAGCACGCCGGCAGGGCGCAACGCTGCTGCATGTGAACCCGCAGAAGCCGCAGGGCGTGGCCGACGAGGACTACTGCCTGCTGGGCCCGGCCGGGGCGATCCTGCCGCTGCTGCTGCAGCAGGCCTGGGGCTGAGCACGCCGTCCGGCACGCAGAGGGAATTGCGCGGCGCTGGCGGGTTCTGATGTTTTGAGTGCCCATCCATCGTTGGAGGTAGAGACCATGATCACCCAAGGCAGCGAACCCGATCTGCAAGCGATTCCCGCGCCCCTGCGTGCCGGTGGCGTCCCTGGCGACCCCGAGGAACCCGGCCTGCCGCCGATCCCCAGCGAGCCGGGCGAGCCGACCATTCCCGATCAGCCGCCACCGGTCCCGGTGGCGTAGGCCACGAACGGGCGAACTGTGAGCGGTGTGTGGGTCTAAACCACTCTTCTCACAGTCATCCCGTTTTCGAATTCCGCTCATGAGGAGGGCAGAGCAATGGCGCAATGGACCATCAGCTATAACAACGACAACAACACCTCGACCCTGGACATCGAATCGGCCGCCAAGCCAAGCATGGAGCAGGCGGTCAACGAAGTCCTCGAATGGGCCTCCCACAACCTCGAACGCGGTGAGTTCGGCGATGGCGAAGAGAGCAGCGCCGAGCCGGCCATGCGTCTACTCAACGAATACGGCATTACCATCACCGGCATTGCCGCCCGTTGACCCTTCCCCCGGCAGCGCCCAGACGCCGCCGTCGCCGACCAGGTACAACCTGATTCCCGGCGCGGCGGCGACGTCCATCCCGCCGGTGAAGTTGCCGAACGCCGGCAGCAGACTGATCCTTTCCCCCACCTGAAAACACGCCAGGCGCAGGCTCTGCCGACCGCGCCCGTGCAACCGATGCACGGGGTGCAGGTGCCCGGCCAGCACGTGGTGGCTGGGGTGAGCGTGGGGTTCGTGCTGCAGGGCGAAGGGGCCGAGCAGCAGCGGTTCGGTAACCACCTCGATGTCCAGCTCCGCAGGCGGATCGCCGGCGCGGCGGTCGTGGTTGCCGCGAATCAGCGTCATCTCCAGCGTCGCGTGCGCTCGCCGCCAGCGTGCCAGCGCGGCCAGGGTCGCCGGGGCATGGGATTCCGGGGCGTGGAGGAAGTCGCCGAGGAAGATGATTCGCCGACTCGGATAGCGCGCCAGCAACGCGTCGAGACGCGCCAGGTTGCTCTCGGTGGTGCCGTGCGGCACCGGCTGGCCGAGCTTGCGGTAGGCGGCGGCCTTGCCGAAGTGCGCATCGGCGATCAGCAGCGCCTGCTGCGCCGGCCAGTGGATGGCCTTGTCGGCAAGAAGCCAGAGCTCGACGCCGGCGAGGATGATCGGCAGGTATTCGGTCATGGTTACAGCCCTGTGCTCATGCGCGTCGGTGCGGGTATCGAGGTCGTCATTCGGCGCCCTTGCGCTTCTTGCGCGGCGTGCCGTCCTTGCGCGCACGTGGGGCTCGCGGTCGGGCGGGTTCGCGTTCCACCTCGATGCTTTCGCTGCGATAGCCGCCCGCGCCGGCGGCCTTTTCCAGGTCTTCGACCATGCGCCGGATGCGATCGGCGAGCTTTTCCGAACTCATGCTCTCGCGCATGCGCTCCACCAGCAGCGGGAAGCCCAGCGGCGTCGGCCGTTTTACCGGGCGCAGGTCCAGGCGCCGGGTCTGCAGGCGTTGCAGGGTCTGTTCCAGGCGCTGCACGTCCAGCTCCTGGCGCAGCACTTCTTCCTCGGCCTGGCCGAGCAGCAGGTTGTCCGGGTCGTACTGGCGGAATACGTCAAAGAACAGCCCGCTGGAGGCCTGCAACTGACGCGCGCTCTTCTGCGCGCCGGGGCGGCCGGCGAAGACCAGCCCGGCGATGCGGGCGATCTCGCGAAAGCGCCGCCGCGCCAGCTCGCCGGCGTTGAGGCTGCCGAGCACGTCGTGCAGCAGGTCGTCGCTGGCGAACAGCTCCGCGGTCAGCCAACGCGGCCAGTCGACCTCGGTGGCCGAGAGCAGCTCGAAGCCGTAGTCGTTCACCGCGATGGAAAAGGTCACCGGGCTGTGTCGGGCCAGTCGCCAGGCCAGCAGGCTGGCGAGGCCGAGGTGCACGTGGCGGCCGGCGAAGGGGTAGAGGAACAGGTGCCAGCCCTCGCGCGAGCGCAGCACTTCGGCGAGCAGGCTGGTTTCCGTAGGCAGCGCCGACCAGTCCAGCTGCACCTGCAGCAGCGGCTGCACGAGACGCATCTCGGCGCTGGCGTAGTCGCCGCGCGAGGCCGCGCCGAGTTTTTCCACCACCGCGTCCGCCAGCTCGCCGGAAAGCGGCATGCGTCCGCCGTTCCAGCGCGGCACCGCGGCCTTCTTGCCGGTGGCGCGGCGCACGTAGGCGGTCATGTTCTCCACCCGCACCAGCTCCAGCAGTCGACCGGCAAAGAGGAAGCCGTCGCCGGGACGCAGGCGGGCGATGAAGCCTTCCTCCACCGAGCCCAGCGAGCCGCCGGCGCCGCCGCGGGTCCAGTACTTCACCGTCAGGCTGGCGTCGCTGACGATGGTGCCGATGCTCATCCGGTGGCGCAGCGCCAGGCGCCGGTCCGGCACCCGCCAGAGGCCGTCGGCGTCGGGTTCCACGCGCTGGTAGTCGGGATAGGCGCTCAGCGAGTGGCCGCCGTGACGAACGAAAGCCAGCGCCCAGGCCCATTCGTCGTCGCTCAGGGCGCGGTAGGACCAGCTCCGACGCACCTCATGGAGCAGTTCTTCGGGGCGGAAGCCGCCGCCCAGCGCCATGCTCACCAGGTGCTGGACCAGCACGTCGAGCGGTTTGGCCGGCGCCTCGCGGCCTTCGATGCGCCGCGCGGCGACGGCGTCGTGGGCCGCGGCGGCCTCGACCAGCTCCAGCGAATGGGTCGGCACCAGGGTCACCCGCGACGGCCGACCTGGGGCATGGCCGGAGCGCCCGGCGCGCTGCATCAGGCGCGCCACGCCCTTCGGCGAACCGATCTGCAGGACGCGCTCCACCGGCAGGAAATCCACCCCCAGGTCGAGACTGGAGGTGCACACCACGGCCTTCAGCGAGCCGTCCTTCAGGCTCAGCTCCACCCAGTCGCGCACCTCGCGCGACAGCGAGCCGTGGTGCAGGGCGATCAGGCCCGCCCAGTCCGGACGGGCTTCGAGGATCGCCTGGTACCAGATTTCCGATTGCGCGCGGGTATTGGTGAAGACCAGCGAGGTGGCCGCCGATTCGACCTCGGCAAGCACCTGCGGCAGCATCCGCAGGCCCAGGTGCCCGGCCCAGGGAAAGCGCTCGATGGCCGGCGGCAGCAGGGTATCGACGCGCAGTTCCTTGGCCACTTCGCCCTGCACCAGGCGACCGTCGCCCGGCGCCAGCAGCACCTCCAGCGCATGGGTCTGGTTGCCCAGCGTGGCGGAGAGCCCCCAGACGATCAGCTCGGGATTCCACAGCCGCAACCGCGCCAGCGCCAGCTGCAATTGCACGCCGCGCTTGTTGCCGAGCAGCTCGTGCCATTCGTCCACCACCAGCATGCGCAGGCCGGCGAAGGCCTGCCGGGCGTCGGCGCGGGTCAGCAGCAGAGTCAGGCTTTCCGGCGTGGTCACCAGTGCGCTGGGCAGGCGCCGGCCCTGGCGGGCGCGCTCGGCGCTGCCGGTATCGCCGGTGCGCAGGCCGATGCTCCAGTCGATATCCAGTTCGCCCAGGGGCGCCTGCAGGGCGCGCGCGGTGTCGGCGGCGAGCGCGCGCATCGGGGTGATCCAGAGCAGCGTCAGCGGCGCCGGATGCTCGCCGCGTTTCGCCGTTGCTCCGCGAGGCCTGGCGAAGCGGTTCAGCGCGGCGAACCACACCGCGTAGGTCTTGCCGGCGCCGGTGGTGGCATGCAGCAGGCCGGATTCCCCGTCCTTCACCGCGCGCCACACGGCCTGCTGGAAGGGAAAGGGCTTCCAGCCCCGAGCGGTGAACCAGCGTGCGCCGAGACTGTTCATGCCGGACGCTTCGGGGTGCCGGTGCGCGCGGCGCACCCTACGGTTTTCCTGCGCAGCGCCGCTTCGGCTCTCGTAGGGTGCGCCATGCGCACCGCGANNAGGGAATTCATCCGAGCAGCTCCTGCAGGCTTTCCAGGGTGTCGGCCTCATCCACCGGCTTGTCGTGGCGCCAGCGCAGCATGCGCGGGAAGCGCACGGCGATGCCGCTCTTGTGCCGGCTGCTGGCGGCGATTCCCTCGAAGCCAAGCTCGAAGACCAGGCTCGGGGTGACGCTGCGCACCGGGCCGAACTTCTCCACGGTGGTCTTGCGCACGATGGCGTCGACCTTGCGCATTTCCTCGTCTGTGAGGCCGGAATAGGCCTTGGCGAAGGGCACCAGCCTGCGTTCGGGGTCGCCCGGCGCGCCGTCCCAGACGGCGAAGGTGAAGTCGGTGTAGAGGCTGGCGCGGCGACCGTGGCCGCGCTGGGCGTAGATCAGCACCGCGTCTACCGAATAGGGGTCAACCTTCCACTTCCACCAGGTGCCGACATCCTTGGTCCGGCCGACGCCGTACTGGCCGTCGCGGGCCTTGAGCATCATGCCCTCGACCCCCAGCTCGCGGGAGGCCTCGCGCTGGCCCGCCAGATCGGCCCAGTCGGCGGCCTCGATGCGTGGCGAGAGCAGCAGCACCTCCGCGCCGGCGGGCAGGCCATCGAGCCGGTCGGCGGCCGTGCTTTCGGCGACCAGCGCTTCGAGCTGTGCGCGGCGTTGCTGCTGCGGGCGCTGGCGCCAGTCCTCGCCGCGCCACTCCAGCAGGT
>DIEE01000306.1:0-27793 GCA_002418465.1 Pseudomonas sp. UBA5782
CCTCGGCGTGCGCCTGCTCACGCGCAGCACGCGGCGCCTGAGCCTGACCGGGGAAGGCGAGGAATTCCTCGCCCGCAGCACGCGCATCCTCGCCGAAATCGCCGAGCTGCAGGATTCCCTCGGCCGCTCCGGCGAGCCGCACGGACGCCTGCGGGTGACCTGCACCGCCGCCTTCGGCCGACGCCACATCGCCCCGCGGGTCGCGGCCTTCCGCCGGCGCTATCCGCAGGTGACGCTGGAGTTGCTGGCCAGTGACGCCATCGTCGATCTGGTGCAGGACGGCGTCGACCTGGCGATCCGCCAGGCCGCGCTGCCAGACTCCAACCTGCACGTGCGCACCTTGCTGGCGAACCGCCGGATCGCCTGCGCTTCGCCCGCCTACCTCGCCGAACACGCGCCGGTGCAAACGCCCGAGGACCTGTTGGCGCACGCCTGCATCCTGATCGGCGACCCACCCATGAGCCGCTGGAACTTCGTCCATAACGACAGCGCGGAGGAACGTCTGGTCAGCGTAGCTCCGGCATTCCAGACCAACGACGGCGAGATCGCCCACGCCGCCGCGCTGGATGGCGCCGGGATCGTCTTCAAGTCGCTGATCGACGTGCGCGAGGACCTCGCCAGCGGCGCCCTGATCGACGTGCTGCCCGACTGGCAATCGCCCGGCTCACCGATCCAGGCGGTCTACCCGGCCGGCCGCCACCTGCCGAGCCGGGTTCGCGTGTTCATCGATTTCCTCTGCGAGGAACTGGCCTGCTGAGCGATCCGCAGGCAAAAAAAAAGGCGCCCGAGGCGCCTTTTTCATTGAGGACGGCGCTAGACCGCCGTCGCGTTCAGCACCGCCATGTCTTCCCCGTCCAGCTTCAGGCTGACCGCCTTGACCAGACTGTCGAGCTGCTCGCGTCTGGTCGCGCTGGCGATCGGCGCGGTGACGCCGGGCGTGGCGATCAGCCAGGCCAGGGCGACTTCCGCCGGGGTGGCGCGCTGCTTGTCGGCGATCTGGTCGAGCGCCGAGAGGATGCGCTGGCCGCGCGCATCGAGGTACTTCTCAATGCCGCCGCCACGCTGGCTCTTGTTCAGGTCGGCCCTGGAGCGGTACTTGCCGGAGAGGAAGCCCGAGGCGAGGCTGTAGTAGGTGATCACGCCGAGGTTTTCCTCGATCGCCAGGTCGCACAGCGCGCCTTCGTAGCCGCTGCGGTCGTAGAGGTTGTACTCCGGCTGCAGCGTGGCGTAGCGCGGCAGGCCCTTGGCCCGGGAGACGTCGAGGGCCTGGCGCAGCTGGGCGGCGTCGTGGTTGGAGGCGCCGATGGCGCGCACCTTGCCCTGCTCGATGAGGCGCTGGTAGGTGCCCAGGGTTTCCTCCAGCGGCACTTCGGGGTCGAACAGGTGCGACTGGTACAGGTCGATGCTGTCCACCTGCAGGCGGCGCAGCGAATCCTCCACCGCCTGCTCGATCCAGCGTCTGGACAGGCCCTTGCGCCCGGCGCCCAGCTCCATGCCGACCTTGGTCAGGATCAGCACCTTGTCGCGCTTGCCCGGGTTGGCCTTGAGCCACTTGCCGATGATGGTTTCCGATTCGCCGCCCTGGTTGCCGTCGGCCCAGACCGAGTACATGTCGGCGGTGTCGATGGCGTTGAGGCCGGCGTCGACGAAGGCATCGAGCAGCTCGAAGCTGGTCTTCTCGTCGATGGTCCAGCCGAACACGTTGCCGCCGAACACCAGCGGGGCGATTTCCAGGCCGGAATGGCCGAGGGGACGTTTGTTCATCGTTGGACTCCTTGCAAGGGGCGAAAAAGGAACCGGGCATCCGCGCCGCGAGCCTCGGAACGAAGCAGCGCGTGGAGCCCTCTGAACAGGATTCGAACCGAGAATATCGCAAAGATTCTCTTGCTCAGCCGAAGGATGCTTTCGCCCGTTTCCGGGTTTTTCAGCCGCTGGGCAGCGCGCATCCTTCGTTTCTTTCGTCGCTTTCCTCCGAGGAGATACAGCATGCACATCGACCTGTCGGGTAAACGCGCCGTGGTCAGCGGTTCCACCGGGGGCATCGGCCTGGCCATCGTCGAGGGCCTGGCCGCCGCCGGCGCCAGCGTCGTGGTCAACGGCCGCCATGCGGACAAGGTGGAGCAGGCGATCGCCAAGGTCCGCGAGAAACATCCGCAGGCGAAACTGTTCGCCTTCGCCGGCGACCTCGGCAGCGCCGAAGGCTGCGCGGCGCTGCTCAGGGAACACCCGCAGTGCGACATCCTGGTGAACAACCTGGGCGTCTACGGCCCGCAGGACTTCTTCGAGATCGCCGATGCCGAGTGGACGCGCTTCTTCGAGACCAACGTGATGTCCGGCGTGCGCCTGGCCCGCGAATACGCGCCGGGCATGGCCGAGCGCGGCTGGGGCCGGGTGGTCTTCCTGTCCTCGGAATCGGCGCAGAACATCCCGGCGGACATGATCCACTACGGCTTCAGCAAGACCGCGGTGCTGGCGATTTCCCGCGGCCTGGCCAAGCGCATGGCCGGCACCGGGGTGACGGTGAACGCCGTGCTGCCGGGGCCAACGCTGTCCGAGGGCGTCGGCGAGATGCTCGCCGAACAGGTCAGGGAAACCGGCAAGTCGCTGGAGGAAGTCGGCGCCGAATTCGTCCGCACGAATCGCCCGTCGTCGATCATCCAGCGCCTGGCGACGGTGGAGGAAGTCGCCAACATGGTCGTCTACACCTGCTCCACGCAGGCCTCCGCCACCAGCGGCGCGGCCCTACGGGTGGATGGCGGCGTGGTCGACGCGCTGCTCTGAGGGCTCGCCATTCGGCACGCCGGCGCCACTGCGCTACCCTGTGGCGCCCCGCCGCCCGACCGGAATGCCATGCCCGTCACCGACAGCCAGTTCATCGACATCGCGCGGGGCAACCCGGTCAACGCCGAGCTGCTCGCGCGCCTGCCGGCGCTCGGCCTTGGGCAGTGCCTGCTCACCGCCGGCTGCCTGTTCCAGGCGCTGTGGAACCGCCATGCCGGGCAGCCGCCCGCCTGGGGCGTGAAGGATTACGGCCTGTTCTATTTCGGAGGACCTTATAGGGTCTGTTGACGTTTAATCGCGAGCCGCGTTGCGCGAGAAATGGTCCCCGGTTAGGCGCAGGACGCAGGCAATGGCTATACCCTTGCCAAGTCCTGCAACGACCCGCAGCCGCAGGCCTTCCTCGACAAGGCCCCGCCGCTGGCCGTGGCTGACGGTCGTTTCGTAGGGTGCGCCGCGCGCACCGATGGGATTACCCCGAAAACCACACCCCACCCGGTGCGCATGGCGCACCCTACGAAGCGTTTCCTGACGCATCGACACCGTAGAGTGCGCCGCGCGCACCGATGGGATTACCCCGAAAACCACATCCCGCCCGGTGCGCATGGCGCACCCTACGAGGCGTTTCCTGACGCATTCGCACCGTGGGGCTTGCGGGTCAGGCGTGGAAGCGCCCGATTTCGTGGCGAAGCTCGTCAGCCAGGCGATTCAGCTCCTGCGCGGTTTCCGCCAGGTGCGCGACCACTTCGCGCTGCTCGCTGTTGGCCTGGGCGATGCCCTGCAGGTTGGAGCTGAGCAGCGTCGCGGTGCTGCTCTGCTCCTGGGTGGCAGTGGTGATGGCGGCGAACTGCTCGCCGGCCGCCTCGCTCTGTCCGGCGATCTGGGTCAGCGCGGCGCCGACCTTGGCGTTCAGCTCCAGCCCGCCCTGCATCATCTGGCGGCCGTGCTCCATGGTGCTGATGGCGCTGCTGGTCTCGCTCTGGATGCTGCCGATCATGCTGGAAATCTGCTCGGTGGCCTGGCGGGTGCGCGCGGCAAGGTTGCGCACCTCGTCGGCGACCACGGCGAAACCACGCCCGGCCTCGCCGGCACGCGCGGCCTCGATGGCGGCGTTGAGCGCCAGCAGGTTGGTCTGTTCGGCGATGGAGGTGATCACGCCGACGATGCCGCCGATTTCCTGCGAGCGCTGACCGAGGGTGTCGATCACCGCTGCCGTGCCGTTCAGCGCGCCGGCGATCTGCTCCAGCGACTGCGAGGCCTCGTCCATGCTGCGCAGGCCGATGCGCGTTTGCTGCGCGTTGTCGCTGGCCATGCGCTCGGTCTCGCGCATGTTGTCGGCGATGTTCAGCGAGGTGGCGCTGAACTCCTCCACCGCACCGGCCATGCTGGCGATCTCGCCGGACTGCTGCTCCATGCCTTCGTAGGCGCCGCTGGACAGGCCGGACAGCGCGTGGGCCCGGCTGCTCACCTGCAGCGAGGCGCTGCGGATGTGCTCGACCATGTCCGACAGCGCGCTGCCCATGTGGTTGAAGCTGCTCGCCAGTTCGCCGATCTCGTCATGGCTGCTGACCGTCATCCGCGCGCTGAGGTCGCCGCCGCCGAGGGCCTGGGCCTGCTGCACCAGCTCGCCGAGCGGACGCAGCTTGCGCCGCAGCAGGGCGATCACCAGCACCACGGCGATCAGCATCGCCAGCAGGCTGCCGAAGGCCAGCTGGCTGCCGACGTGCCAGGTCACTTCGCGGATTTCCTTCTTCGGCAGGCTGGCAACGACTTGCCACGGACCTTCGGCGAAGGGCGCGGCGACGCCGTAGAAATCCTCGCGACCGTCGTTGAAGAACTGCCCGCGGCCCGGCTCTCGCGCCAGTTCGACGACACGCGGCGCCAGCGCGGCGGGATCGTTGACCCCGGCCGGCGGCACCAGCCACTTGCCCTGCTCGTCGAGCAGCGCCAGCGAGCCGGTCTGGCCGATGCGGAAGCGCGTGAGGTTGGCGAACTGCGCGTTCTGCGCGTCGGTGTAGTCGAAGCCGACGAAGAGCACCGCGATGACCTGGCCGGCGGCATCGCGCACCGGGGTGTACTGGGTCATGTAGAAGCGCTCGAAGAGCAGCGCGCGGCCGACGTAGTTCTGCCCGGCGAGCAGGCGCTGGTAGGCCGGGTGCGCGTGGTCGAGCACGGTGCCGATGGCGCGGCTGCCGTCCTGCTTGTTCAGCGAGGTGGTGACACGGACGAAATCCGCGCCATCGCGAACGAACACCGTGGCGACGCCGGCGGTGAGCTGGCGGAATTCGTCGACCTGAGTGAAATCGTTGTTCAGCACCTGATCGTTGAGGTACAGCGCCGGCGGTTTCAGCGGGCCGACCGCGACGCGCTCGTCGGCCTTCACACGAAGACCGCTGGCGAAGCGCTTCTCGAACAGGCTGGCGAGGCGCTGTGTGCTTTCGCGCAGGCTGCCGTGGAAGGTCGCCAACTGGTCGGCGAGCAGCCGCGCCTCGCTGGCCAGGTGCTGCTCGCGGGTGGCGAAGTTGGCGGTATCCAGCGAGCGCAGGGCGAACAGCGTGCTCGCGCTGATCATTACCACCAGAATCAGGGCCAGGGCCACGGCGAGCTGCCAGGCAATACGGGATTTGGGCTGCGACATGTGATCTCTCACAAAAAGGGCGGGCGACGAGCGGCACGTCGTACCCGGTTATTCGGCGGGCGGCGAGATTACTTGAGTCCGCAGGTGCGGTATAGCGACGCACAGCGATCGCCCGCGAACCTGCGGCAAAACGGTAGACCGGACCGCCGCGACAGGCCAGGCGGGACATGCGCGTAAGCCGCCAGCCGGTGCCAGGGCCGGACAACTCCCGCTGGGTTACGCGGCGTTCGGCCTCGGAGTCGTCAGGGTCTGTCGGGCAATGCCGCCAACCCACGCTACGAGGCTGGGTCGGTGCAGCCCTGAGCCCGCGGGATGGGTGAAACACGTCGATCCGGCTGGCCGCTGGACTGGGTATCCACCGCCCTCCCCCCGGTTATCAGACGCCGATCAGGCGGATCGGCGCGCCGGCGGCCCAGGCCTGGATGTCCTCGATCATCTGCCCGTAGAACACCCGGTAATTGGCCTCGCTGACGTAGCCGATGTGCGGCGTGGCGAGGACGTTGTCGAGGCGGCGGAATGGGTGATCGGTGGGCAGCGGCTCCTCGTCGAAGACGTCCAGCGCGGCGCCGGCCAGGCGTTTTTCCTGCAGCGCGGCGATCAGCGCCGTTTCATCGACGATCGGCCCGCGGGCGGTGTTCACCAGATACGCCGTGGGCTTCATCCAGCCCAGCGCCTGCGCATCGACCAGGCCCTTGCTGCGCGCGCTGAGCACCAGATGAACGGAGAGCACGTCGGCCTGCTCGAACAGCGCGCGCTTGTCGACGTACTCGACGGCGGCCGCCGCGGCGCGCTCGGCGGTGAGGTTCTCGCTCCAGGCGATCACGCGCATGCCGAACGCCTGGCCGTACTGGGCGATGCGCTGGCCGATGCTGCCCAGGCCGAGGATGCCGAGGGTCTTGCCGTACAGGTCGCTGCCCAGGCCGACCTGCCAGCCGCCGCTGCGCAGCGAGGTGGCTTCGGCCAGCAGGTTGCGCCCCAGCGCCATGATCAGCGCCCAGGTCAGTTCCGGCGCCGCCTGCTTGTAGCTCTCGGTACCGCAGACCTGGATGCCGCGCCGCGCCGCGCTGGCGATGTCGATGGCGGCGTTGCGCATGGCGCCGGTGACCAGCAGTTTCAGGCGTGGCAGGCCGGCCAGCAGGGCGTCGTCGAAACGCGTGCGCTCGCGCATCACGCAGATCACCTCGAACGGAGCGAGGCGTTCGATCAGCGTCGCGGTGTCCGCCGGGTAGTCGTGCAGAAAGCTCACCTCGCCGATGCCCTCGAGCAGCGACCAGTCCACCACGTCGCGGGCCACGTCCTGCCAGTCGTCGATCACCGCGATGCGCACGTTTGCCGAACTCATTGCTCACCTCTCGCTCAGGGAAAAGGAATTACCGTCCATTGGCCGCCGTCAGGCTGATCCGGGTGATCTCCGAGGGCGCACCGAAACGCAGCGGCGGCCCCCAGTAGCCGGTGCCGCGACTGATGTACCCCTGCAGCGTGCCGAGCCGCTGCAGCCCGGCGACCCACGGCTGCTGCAGGCGCACGAAGTGCATCCACGGCCAGAACTGGCCGCCGTGGGTATGCCCGGAGAGTTGCAGGTCGAAGCCGGCATCCAGCGCCGCCGGCGCCGAGCGCGGCTGGTGCGCCAGGAGCAGCCGGACCAGCCCTTCGGGCGCGCCCTCCAGCGCGGCGAGCGGATCGCTGCGGTGGCTCGGCTCGAACATCCCCGCCGAATAGTCGGCGATACCGGCGAGAACCAGTTCGGCATCGTTCTGGCGGATCAGCACGTGCTCGTTGAGCAGCACCGTCAGGCCCAGGCGGCGCAGCTCGGCGACCCAGGCCGGCNNGGCGCGATGTGCTCGCGCAGCTGCGCCACGCTGCCGTCGACCAGATCGCCGGTGATGGCGATCAGGTCTGGCTTGAGACCGTTGGCGCGCTTCACCATCGCCTCGATGTAGCCGCGGCGGATGGTCGGCCCGACGTGGATGTCGCTGAGCTGGACGATGGAAAAGCCTTCCAGCCCGGCCGGCAGGTTGGGCACGGCGATGCTGACCTCGCGCACCGCCGCCGTGCGCCGCGCGTTGAACAGACCGATCAGCGTGACCAGCGCCACGCCCAGCAGCACCGCCTCGGCGGAGTGCTCGGCGAAGCCGGCCGGGTCGTGGCCGATCAGCACCAGCAGCGCCAGCAGCAGCGCGCGCAGCAGGGAGAACACCGCCAGGCTGGAAAAGATGCCCATCACCATCAGCCCGGCCCAGCCGAGCCAGCGCCAGCGCAGGCCGGAGGCGCGGAACCCCAGCGGCAGCAGCACCCAGGACGCCGCCAGCAGCGCCCAGGCGAAGATGCGCCCCGGCAGTTCCAGCGGCAGGAAGGGGATCAGCGAGGCGCCGACCAGCAGGTGCAGCACGAACAGGATCGAATACATGGTCAGACGCGAACGCAGCATGGGCGCGAATACCTCGACGCAGACGGGAGGGACATAGAGTCGCACGTCGACGCCCTGGGGTGCAGCGCAAATCGCCGATCCAGAGCGCTTCGGCGAGTGTACGGGTCGACAGTGCGGCTAGGCGTTGCGCTCGCCGCACCGGCTTCGCCGCCAGCCCATGGCAGCGCACGGCAGTAGGCGCGGGCCAGCGGGGATGCAACCATGTGCGCCTTCCCTCGCCCGCCCGAGCCCGCTATGAAAGCCCATTCCGAAGAACTGCAGCACTTCGTCGCCGTCGTCGAAAGCGGCTCGCTGAGCGCCGCCGCCAACCTCCTCGGGCTGACGCCGTCGGCCCTCAGCCGCTCGCTGTCGCGGCTCGAACAGAAGCTCTCCACCACCCTGCTCAACCGCACCACGCGGCGCATGGAGCTGACCGAGGAAGGCCGCTTCTACCTGGAAAACGCCAAAGCCATCCTGCAGCAGATGGACGCGCTGGAGGAACGCCTGGCGCTACGCCGGCAGACGCCTTCCGGGCGCCTGCGGATCGACGCCGCCTCGCCGTTCATGTTGCATGCGGTGGTCCCGCACATCGGCGAATTCCGCCGGCGGTACCCGGACATCCAGCTGGAGCTGAGCAGCAACGACCTCAACATCGACCTGATCGAGCAGCGCACCGACGTGGCCATCCGCATCGGCACGCTGAGCGACTCGACCCTGCACGCGCGACCGCTCGGCTCGGCCGGATTGAACGTGCTGGCCAGCCCGGAATACCTCGCCCGCCACCCGGCGCCGGTCAGCGTGGCGGCGCTGCGCGAGCATTCGCTGATCGGTTTCACCCAGCCGGAAAGCCTCAATCTCTGGCCGCTGCTGCACGCCGGCGGCAACCAGTGGCCGATCACCCCGGACATCGCCGCCTCCAGCGGCGAAACCGTGCGCCACCTGGCCCTTGCCGGCCAGGGCATCGCCTGCCTGGCCAACTTCATGAGCGACGCCGACATCGCCGCCGGACGCCTGGTCCCGCTGCTGCGCGAGCAGATGAGCGACTACCGCCAGCCGATCCACGCGGTGTACTACCGCAACTCGCAGCTGGCGCTGCGTATTCAGTGCTTTCTGGATTTCATTCAGGAGCGGCTGCAGGCGCCGCGCCCCTGATTCCGATGCGGCTTAACCCGCCCTACCGAGCGAACGCCCCACACAGGTAATCGACGAACGCCTTGACCACCAGCGATGACTGGCGGTGCTGCGGGTAGACCGCGTAGACCTTGCTCTGTAGCGGGTTGAAGCGTTGCAGCAGGGGCACCAGGCGGCCGTCGGCGAGGGCTTCGCCGATGATGAAGGTGGGCAGGTAGGCGATGCCCAGGCCGGCGATGGCGGCGTCGCGGATCAGCTCGCCGTTGTTCACCCGCAGCCGCCCGCCGAGCGGAAAGCCCTGCGCCTTGCCATTGATCTGGTAGCTCCACTCGACGTTCTTGCCGTGGCCGTAGAGCAGGCACTCGTGGGTGCGCAGGTCCGCCGGGGTCTGCGGTGCACCGCGCTCGGCGAGGTAGCCCGGGCTGCAGCAGGTGACGGTCTCCAGTGGCGCGATCTGCCGGGCGATCAGCGAGGAATCCGCCAGCACGCCGATGCGCACGGCCATGTCGTAGCCCTCGCCGAGCAGGTCGACGGCGCGGTCGTTGAGGTCCATTTCGATGCTGACCTGCGGGTACAGGCGCAGGAACTCGGGGATCAGCGTGCTCAGGTGCAGGGTGCCGAAGGACATCGGCGCGCTCAGGCGAAGCGAGCCACGCGGCGCGGCGCTCTGCTGGGCGATGGCCTGCTCGACCTCGTCGACGTCGCTGAGGATGCGCTTGGCCCGCTCGTAATAGGCGTGGCCGAGGGTGGTGACGTCGAGCTTGCGCGTGGAGCGGTTCAGCAGGCGCACGCCGAGGCGTTCCTCCAGCGCCGCCACCCGCCGGCTGACGAACTGCTTGGACAGGCCGAGTGCATCGGCCGCCGCGGTGAAACTGCGGCTATCGAGAACGCCGACGAAAATGCGCATGTCTTCGAGCTGGCTCATTGTCCTCTCCAGGTGGACGATGTTGCGCAGTTCAGGTGATTTTTGCGCAGACGGCGACACAGTAACCTATGTTCAAGGTGCTGAACACGGCGCCACTACCTACGGAGCATCACCATGAACACCACGTCCCAAGCCGCTTCCTCCCTCGTCGGTCGCGTTCTGCTCAGCGGCCTGTTCCTCTTCAGCGGCTTCGGCAAACTCGCCGCCCCCGCCGCGACCAAGAGCTACATCGTCGCCGCCGGCCTGCCGCTGCCGGACCTCGCCTACCTCGGCGCGCTGCTGGTGGAAATCGGCTTTGCCCTGGCTCTGCTGGTCGGCCTGCGCACCCGTCTGGTGGCCGTGGCGATGGCGCTGTTCACCGTGGCGACCGCGCTGGTCTTTCACAACCAGCTCGCCGACCAGAACCAGTTGATCCACTTCCTGAAGAACTTCGCCATCGCCGGCGGGCTGCTGCAGGTCGCCGCCTTCGGTGCCGGCGCCTTCAGCCTGGATGCCCGCCTGCTGAAACGCCGTCCCGCTCTGGCCTGACCAGGCGCGCACAAAAAAGCCGGCTGATGCCGGCTTTTTCGTGAGTGGGTTGCGAGCAATCCGGGTTCATTCCGCGCCAGCCGGGATCGGATCGCGCGTGAGTCGCTCCAGGCGCTCCTGTTCCTCCGGCGTGCTGTGCGCCGGAATGTCTTCGGGCGGCTCGCTCGGGAAATGTTGTTCTTCGTCGTTCATCGTTCCTCCTCAAAAAAGCAGGTACACGAACGCAGGTACACGGCAAGGGTCGATCCAGGCGGCAGGCCGGGATTGGGGGCAATCCTGATCAACCCTTGCTATGTTCCGGCGAACTCGGTGCTTCGGTGACGCCGCGCGGTCCGGCGACGCCCCAGGCGATCAGGCCGAGCACCGGGAACACCGCGATGGCGAAGGTCCAAAGAAATTTCACCCCGGTGCTGGAGGGGCTCTTGAACACGCTGACGATGGCCCAGAGGTCCAACGCGATGATCACCACGGCGGCGAGGATGAAGGCGAGCATGTTGGCTTCGATCATGATGAGGCTCCGATCAACAAAGGTCTCATGATTGGGGCCGCGGCCCGCCGCTCGCGGTTCCAGCGTGGCGCCGAGCGGTCATTTGAGGATCTGTTTGGCGCTCTGCTTGATCATCGACCAGCGGTCCGGATCGCTGCGCAAGGCGCCGAGGAAGTGCTTGGCCTGCTCGAATTCGATGTGCGGCGGCAACGGTGGCACGCTGGGGTCGGCGACGAATTCGATGAGCACCGGCCGCTCGGCGGCGAAGGCTTCGCGCCAGGCGCCGGCGACGGCTTCCGGCGAATCGACGCGAATGCCGTGGAAGCCGAGCATTTCGGCGTAGCGCGCGTAGGGGAAGTCGATCACGTCCTGCGCCGGGGCGAACTTCGGATCGCCGCCGATGGCACGCTGCTCCCAGGTCACCTGGTTGAGGTCGCCGTTGTTCAGCACCAGCACGATGAAGGTCGGGTTGCTCCAGCGCTTCCAGTACTGCTGCACGGTGACCAGTTCGGAATTGCCGTTCATCTGCATCGAGCCGTCGCCGACCATGGCGATCACCGGGCGCTGCGGGTGCGCCATCTTCGCCGCGATGGCGTAGGGCACGCCGCTGCCCATGCTGGCCAGCTTGCCGGACAGCGAACCCATCATGCTGCCGCGCATGCGCACGTCGCGGGCGTACCAGTTGGTGTGCGAACCGCTGTCGCCGCAGAGGATGGCGTCGTCCGGCAGCTGTGCGGACATCTCCCAGAACACCCGCTGCGGGTTCAGCGGCTCGGCGTCGAGCATCGCCTTGTCCTCGAGCTCGGCCCAGCAGTCGGCCACGCTGCGCTCCACGCTCTCGCGCCACTTGCCGTGGACCTTGGGCCGCAGCAGCGGCAGCAGGCGCGCCAGGGTTTCCGCCGAATCGCCGAGCAGCGCCTGTTCGATCGGGTAGCGCATGCTGATGTTGCGCGCGTGCAGGTCGATCTGCACCGCGCGCGCCTGGCCTTCCCTGGGCAGGAATTCGGCGTAGGGAAAGGTCGAGCCGACGATCAGTAGGGTGTCGCATTCCTTCATCAGCTCGTAACTGGCGCGGGTGCCGAGCAGGCCGATGGAGCCGGTGACCCAGGGCAGGTCGTCGGGCAGCGCGGCCTTGCCCAGCAACGCCTTGGCAACGCCGGCGGACAGCGCCTGGGCCACCGCAATCAGTTCGTCGCGCGCATTCAGGGCACCGGCGCCAGCGAGGATCGCGACCTTTTCCCCGGCATTGAGGATGTCCGCCGCCGCCTGCAGGTCGGCGTCGCGCGCATAGGGCCGCGGCTGGATGAAGCCGACGCCGGAGAGCACGTTGGCGTGCTTGTGCGGCGGCGATTCCACGGCCGGCATCTGCTGCACGTCGTTGGGAATGATCACCGTGGCCACGCTCTTCTCGGCCATCGCCACGCGCAAGGCGCGGTCCAGCACATGGCGCAGCTGCGCCGGCGCGACCACCGTCTCGACGTAGGCGGACACGTCCTTGAACAGCGTGTGCAGGTCGGTTTCCTGCTGGTAGTCGCTGCCCAGCGAGGTGGCCGCCTGCTGGCCGACGATGGCGAGCACCGGCATGTGATCGAGCTTGGCGTCGTAGAGGCCGTTGAGCAGGTGGATGGCGCCGGGCCCGGAGGTGGCAAGGCAGACACCCACCTGGCCGGTGAACTTGGCATGGGCGCCAGCCATGAAGGCGGACATTTCCTCGTGGCGCACGCGCACGTAATCGAAGTCGTCGGCATGCCGGCCCATGGCACCCATGATGCCGTTGATGCCGTCGCCGGGGTAACCGAAGATCCGCTCGATGCCCCATTCGCTCAGGCGTTCCAGCAGGTGATCGCCGACCGTCTTGCTCATGATGCCTCCTCGACAGGATGGAAATCCGCGCCGCAGAGGGCGCGGACGGAACGAAGGTCCTGTCAGGAGTGACTGGCGCCGCGCGCCAATAGTTGCAGTGCGCGGACGGGCCGCACGCGCTCGCTCAGCGGCGGAAGCGCCAGGCCGCCGCCAGGCCGCTGAGGCAGATCACCAGGATGCCGAGCATCGCGCCGGAGTCCGGCGTGTGGCCGAAGAAGAGCATGCCGATCAGCCCGGCGAAGACGATCTGCAGGTAGCTGAACGGCGCCAGCATCGCCGGCGCGGCGTGGCGGAACGACTGGGTCATCAGCAGGTGCCCGCCCATCCCGCAGGCACCGAGGGCGATCATCAGCAGCGCATGGCCGAACTGCGGTGTCTGCCAGAAGAACGGCAGCGCCGCGCTCATCAACAGGCTGTTGATCAGCCCGGTGAGGAAGTTGCTGGTGGTCGGGCTGTCGGTTTCGGCGAGACGCCGGGTGATCAGCTGATAGAAGCCGAAGCAGAACGCCGAGCCCAGCGGGAACAGCACCGCCGGGGTGAACAGCGCGCCACCGGGGCGGATGATGATCAGCACGCCGACGAAACCGCAGATCACCGCCGCCCACTGCGCGCGACTGACCTGTTCCTTGAGCAGCGGCACCGACAGCGCGGTGACCAGCAGCGGCGCGAGGAAGTTGACCGCGGTGGCCTCGGCCAGCGGCAGGAAATGCAGCCCGGCGGTGAACAGCAGCGAGCAGCCGATCAGGCACAGCGCACGCGCCGCCTGCAGCGCCGGCCGCTTGGTACGGATCACCAGCAGCCCGCTGCGCGGCACGAACACCACCAGCATCAGCAGCGTGTGCACCAGGTAGCGCGCCCAGACCACCATGACGATCGGGTAGAAACCGGCCAAGTACTTGGAAACGGCGTCGTGGCTGGCGAACAGCATCACCGCGACGCAGATCAGCAGGATGCCGCGAACCGGTTGGTTCATGCCGGGGAAGGCGGTGGTGGAACTCATCGGGGAAGACCAGGCGGTTGAGTGCGGAGTAACGCAAGGGTGTACGGAATATCGCAGTCGTTGTGACGAAACTATAGAGCAGGCCGGCACCTACGTTCGTCGACTGGCAGGAAATGAACCGTTGCGGTGCCGCGCTGCACGCTGCTGCGCCCCAGGCTGGCGTCTTCGGCGGACAGTTGCCCCAAATTAAAGCAGAACTTGTCCTGATGGTCAGAAAACCCCCTGGCGTCCGATTGCCTGACGCGTGCCCGGTGCAGCGTCGGAATGCTGGCTATCCGCCGTTTATCCTTGGAAAATAGGGACTTAAAAATAGAACAAGCTGTTCCGCGGGGATTCTTCAGGTGCCAGACGAGGGACCGGGCCAGTGTTGGCTCCGTTCTTGCTAAATCGCCTCAAGCCTGACTGAACGGACAGGTTATTAGATCGATAATTTATGCACCGGGAGCCAACACCGATGAAACGTAGCCTTTCCTCTCTGATCGTTGCAGGCGGACTTCTCGCCGCTGGCCAAGCCATGGCCGACGGCCCGCTGCTGTGGCAGGGCAACAGCATCACCTACCTGAATGGCCACAACTATAAAGTGGACTCACCCATTCAGCAGACCGTTACCTTTGAGCACGCCAGCGGCTGGACCTGGGGCGACGTATTCTTCTTCGTCGACTCCATCCACTTCAATGGCAAGGGCAACGACAACGGTAACGACGACAGCACCCTGTACGGCGAATTCTCGCCGCGCCTGTCGTTGGGCAAGCTGACCGGCAAGGATTTCTCCTTCGGCCCGATCAGCGACGTCCTGCTGGCCACCACCTACGAATTCGGCGAGGGCGACAACGAGTCCTACCTGTACGGCCCCGGTTTCGACCTGAAAATCCCGGGCTTCGACTACTTCCAGCTGAACTTCTACTACCGCCAGCCCGATGGCGACCGCGTTCCGGATGGCGCCATCCAGATCACTCCGGCCTGGTCCTACACCCTGCCGGTCGGCGACTCCGACATCCTCATCGACGGCTTCATGGACTGGGTCGTGAACAACAAGGAAGCCGGTTCCAGCCACCCGGAGCAGAGCGACTACCACGCCAACCTGCACTTCAACCCGCAGATCAAGTACGACCTGGGCAAGGCGCTGAGCTGGGGCGAGAAGCAGTTCTACGTCGGTATCGAGTACGACTACTGGAGCAACAAGTACGGCATCAAGGATTCCTCCGGCTTCAAAACCGACCAGGACACCTTCAGCGTAATCGCCAAGGTGAACTTCTAAGCGCCCCGCGCTGCCACCTGCCTCGGCGGGTGGTCGTTTCCCCGAACTGCCCGCACGATGCGAATCGCGCGGGCAGTTTCGTTTCAGGCGTTGTCGCGCAGCGCCTGGCGGAACGCCTGCGCCGCCATCGGCCGGCCCAGGTAGAAGCCCTGCGCTTCTTCGCATTCCACTTGCAGCAACAAGCTCAGCTGGTCGGCGGTTTCCACGCCTTCGGCCGTCACCGTCAGGGTCAGCGCCTTGCCCAGGCCAACGATCGCCTGAATGATCGCCAGGCTGTCTTCCGAGTTGGACAGGTCGTTCATGAAGCTGCGGTCGATCTTCAGCCCGTCGAAGGGGAACGCGCGCAGGTAGCTGAGCGACGAGTAGCCGGTGCCGAAATCGTCCATGGTCAGGCGCACGCCCAATGCCTTGAGTTGCAGCATGGTCTGCAGCGCGCCCTCGGCGTCGTCGAGCATCACGCTTTCGGTCAGCTCCAGCTCCAGTTGCGCCGGCGGGAAGCCGGTTTCCTCGAGCACCGCGCGCACCCGCTCGACCACCTCGCCACGCTTGAACTCGATGGGCGACAGGTTGACCGAGACGAAGGCCGTGCTCGGCCAGGACTTGGCCTCCTCGCAGGCACTGCGCAGCACCCAGTCACTGAGCGGCACGATCAGCCCGGTTTCCTCGGCGAGCGGGATGAACACGTCCGGCGCCAGCCGCCCGCGCTGCGGATGCTGCCAGCGCACCAGCGCCTCGGCACCGGCGATGCGCTGGCCGTCCACCCGGTAGCGCGGCTGGAATTCCAGGCGCAGCTCGCCGTCGCGCAAGGCGTGGCGCAGATCCTGCTCAAGCAGCCGACGCTCGATCACCCGCTCGTTCATGCCGCTGGCATAGAAGCGCCAGGTGTCGCGTCCGGCTTCCTTGGCCTCGTAGAGGGCGATATCGGCGTAGCGCAGCAGTTCCTCGGCCTGGGTGCCATCGGCAGGCGCCAGGGCGATGCCGATGCTGGCGCCGATGAACACTTCGTTGTCGTCGATCAGGAAGGGCTGCTGAATGCGTGCGAGCAGGCGCCGGCACAGGCGCTCGACCTCGTGCTGCGAGGACATGCCGGTGACGATCAGGGTGAACTCGTCGCCGCCCAGGCGGGCCACCAGATCGCCTTCGCGCAGGCACTGGCGCAGGCGCGCCGACACTTCGTTGAGTACGCGGTCGCCGGCGGCGTGGCCGAGGGCATCGTTGACCGGCTTGAAGCGGTCCAGGTCGACGCTGAGCATCACCAGCGGATGCTCGCGGGTCGGCGAGGCCTGCAGCTTGCCATCGAGAAATTCCTGCATGCGGTTGCGGTTCGGCAGGCCGGTCAGCGCGTCGTGCTGCGACAGGTGCTCGATGCGCTCGCGGGCCTGGATTTCCTCGGTGATGTCCGCCGCAGTGCCGCGATAGCCGGCAGCCCCGGCGATCCGCCGCAGCGACAGGCAGCAGGCGCGCTCGAGGCCGTCGCCGGCGACATAGCTGCACTGCAGCACGCTGCGTGAGCCGGGGCGCGGCTTGTGGCCGTCGAGCCAGGCGGATACCGAACCGGCGGCGCTGCTCAGCAGGTCGTCGAACGGCCGCCCGAGCCAGGCCTGGCAGGTATGCCCGCTGACTTCCTCGAAGCGTTCGGACAGGTAGGTCAGGCGGTACTCGCCGTCGATTTCCCAGATCCAGTCGGAGGCCGCCTCGGCGACCTGACGGAAGCGCTCCTCGCTGGCGGCCAGTGCCGCGCGGCCGGCTNNTGCAGGCTGGCGTAGTTGCGCTCCATCTCGCGCGCCGCGAGCAGCGCCTTGCGCAGCACCACCAGGGTCAGGCCGACGATCATCAGCCCGGCGGCAACCAGCAGCGGCAGCACCAGGGAAATCAGGTAATGGCCCGGCTCGCTGGCATCCCAGCGCAGCAGCAGATCGCCGTCCTGCACCGGCAGCGTCAGGCTCGGCTGCGTCCGCGCATCGGCCTCGTTACGTGCCAGGCGCAGCCCGGCAATGCCGTAGTCCTCGCCCAAGGTGCGCAGCTCGTCGTCGTTCAGTGCATCGACGAACAGCAGCACCGAGGCCGGCCCCGGCACTTCGGCGACCCGCGTGTCGCCACCGGTGGTCAGCGCCGCCGCGGCAACCAGCGCCGGGCGCCCGTTCAGACGCACGACGCGGCTGACGCCCTCGCCCACTTCGGCGCCGTCGCGCGCGGCAGCGAGCAGTTCGCCCAGATCGTCATGCAGCCAGGCAGCGGCATCGACCTGTTGCAACTTGCCGTCGATCACTGCGTAAGGCGTCCTGCCCTGCGCATCGACGACGAACAGCGCCTCGTAGCCGAAGTCGTCGAACAGCGTCGGGCCGAGGTTCTGCCGGGTGTAGGCCCAGTCCAGATCGAGGCGGGCGTGCAGGTTGCGGTAAGCATCGCCCCAGAAGGCGTAGTCGAGTACCGACGCCCGCAGGCGTTTCTGGCGGTTGTCCAGCGCCTTCTTCACGTAGAACAGGCTCTGCTCGCTGGCAGCCTGGTTCTGGCTGCGGGCGATGTTGATCAGGGCAACGCTGGCGAAGACGAACAGCGTCAGCAACAGCGCGGAAATCCACAGCAGTGATCGACGGGCTCGGAACGAGTTGGCGGCGGAAAAAGCGGACTCGCCTGGCGAGGGTAGAGCAGTCAACATCTGGAAAACCCACGGCGTTCAGTTGATTGGCGCCATTATCCTGTCACATAGCGACAACAACGTGAACACTCATGCACCTGCGACCCGTTCGCCTCTTCGCCGCGGTTCGCAGAGTCAGGCCGCGCAATGCAACGCGGCGTCGTCCACGGCGTGCTGGCCGTCGAGGGTGAACAGCTCCATTTCCCGAACGCTGCAGTTGTCGATGATGGCAGCGAATACCTGCGCCTGGGGCGAGCGCAGATGGCTCATCAGCGCCTCGCGCGATGTCCACAGCGCATGCACCAGCCACAGGTCGGCGTCCTCGCCATCTCGCCGAATTGCACAATGCAGGCAACCGTCGGCCGCCTGGGCGGGCGCCAGCAGCGTGGCGAGCTGGACACCGAGTTCGTCCGAGCGGCCGCGGCGGGAACGGATGAGGGCCAACTGGGTAACGCTATGGTCGAGCATGCTGCGGTCCTCCCAATGAAGGCGATAGGCAATGAAGACGATGGGCCGGTGAAGGCGATGTCTTTTCCGAATGTCTGCGGGTTGCCGGGCGGGAGCCCGACGCAGCGCCTGGGCGGCGTATAAAGAAAGGAAAGCCGGCACGAAGAAATGACCAGCGAGCGCCGGGCGAGCGCGCCACCGGGGTGGTCTTCGTACAGCCTCGGAATCAAGGTTAAGCCGCGTGGCAGGCTGTCGGTTAGTCGATTCCTGTCGGTTTATTGCCTGAAACTGTCAACTCTCCGAGCCTGCTCCAAGGTGATGGCGTCAGGCCATTGCAATGCTCATCCGCTGGTGGATTGCCTGATCCTGCTCATTGGTTGTCCGTTCCTGTCGCGGGCGCGCACGTTCGGCAGACGCGCGCGCACTCGGCGGGCTAAGCTTGGCGAAACCGCCGGGAGGTTCCGAACATGCCGCAAACCCCTTCCTCCGCCTCGCCCCTTCCGCAAGCCCTGCCGCTGGAAATCGAGGCGCGCCGCGCCGAGCTGGCGAGCCTGGTGATGCGCCACGTTCCCCACGAAGGCATGCATGCCACGGCGATCCCCAAGCTCGACCTGATACGCGGCGATGCGCCGACGGAGCAATCCATTCCTGCGCTCTACGAGCCGAGCCTTTGCCTGATCGCCCAGGGCCGCAAGCAGGCCAATCTCGGCGAAGAGGTGTATTTCTACGATCCGCTGCATTACCTGATCGCGTCCGTGGCGCTGCCGATCTCCGGCCGGGTGATCGAGGCTTCGCCCGGCGAGCCCTATCTGTGCGTGCGGCTGTCGCTGGACGTGGCGCAGATCACCGAGCTTATCGCCGAAACCGGGGTACCGCAGCCACCGCGCTCGCAGAGCAGCCGCGGGCTGTTCGTCGAGCGCGTCGACTCGCCGCTGCTGGACGCCATGTCGCGCCTGCTACGCCTGCTGGAGACGCCGAAGGACATTCCGACCCTGGCGCCGCTGATCATCCGCGAGATCTATTACCGCCTGCTGCAGAGCCCGCAGGGCGCGCGCCTGCAGGAAATCGCCATCGTCGACAGCCAGTCGCACCGCATCGCCCGCGCCATCGAGTGGCTCAACCAGCATTACCACCGACCGCTGCGCATCGACGACCTGGCGCAGGTGGTCAACCTGAGTTCGTCGACGCTGCACCACCGCTTCAAGTCGATGACCGCGATGAGCCCGCTGCAATACCAGAAGCAGCTGCGCCTGCAGGAGGCGCGGCGGCTGATGATCACCGAAGGGCTGGATGCCTCGGCCGCCGGTTACCGCGTGGGTTACGAAAGCCCGTCGCAGTTCAGCCGCGAATACAGCCGCCAGTACGGCGCCCCGCCGCTGCGCGACCTGGCGCGCCTGCGCACCTCGGCCTGACGCTGCGCGGCGCGGATCGCAGGGCAGAAAAAAGCCGCCACGGAAGTGAATCCGCGGCGGCTTTTTCGTGGCGGCGAATCACTCAGACCAGTGTCAGGGTCACGTCGATGTTGCCGCGGGTGGCGTTGGAGTATGGGCAGACGATGTGCGCCTTCTGCACCAACTCTTCGGCTTCGGCACGTTCCAGCCCCGGCAGGGTGATCTTCAGCTCGACTTCGATACCGAAGCCGGTGGGGATCGCGCCGATCCCGACCACGCCCTCGATCCAGCTATCCGGTGACAGGTTGTGCTTGTCGCGGGCGGCGACGAACTTCAGCGCGCCGAGGAAGCAGGCCGAATAGCCGGCGGCGAACAGTTGCTCGGGATTGGTGCCCTGGCCGCCTGCGCCGCCGAGCTCCTTGGGTGTGGCCAGGCTGACGTCGAGCACGCCATCGGAGGAAACGGCGCGGCCATCGCGGCCACCGCTGGCATCGGCATAAGCACGGTAGAGAACGTTTTCGATCGACATGGCGGTAGTCCTTTTCAAGAGTGGGTTCGGTGCCGCGCCGGCTGGCGTCGGTCGGGACGGGCGTGCGCACCGAGCATCTTTGCTCGTTAATGTTTTGCGCTCCAACCAATCCATGGACAAACCTTAGCTCGCGTTTATTTTGCGCGCAAGTTATTTGTCGGGATTTTTTTTAACCGTACAGAAAAAACCCGCCGGTTGGCGGGTCACAGGGCGTTGCGGAAATTGCCTCTCAGCGTCAGCAATTCGTCCTTCAGCGCGCCGAGGGCTTCGGCGCTCTGGCCGCTGGCCTGGACGATGCAGCGGGGAAATTCCTCGGCCCGCTTCTGCAGCGCCCAACCCTGCTCGGTGACGTGCAGTTCGACCACCCGCTCATCGCTGCTGCTGCGGGTGCGAGTGAGCAGTCCGACGCCCTCCAGGCGCTTGAGCAGCGGAGTGACCGAGCCCGGATCGGTCAGCAGGCGCCCGCTGAGATCGCCGACGGTGATGCCGTCGCCCTCCCACAGCACCAGCATCGCCAGGTATTGCGGGTAGGTCAGCCCGACCGACTGCAGCAGCGGCTTGTAGATCTTGGTCATCAGCAGCGAGGTGGAATAGAGCGCAAAGCACAACTGGTTATCCAGCTTCAACGCCTCGCAGGTGGCGGTCTTGGACATCGTGGGTCCTCCCGTTCGATGCGGATAACGTTAACGCGCAAAATGATTCTGCGCCAGTTATTGCCCACAAGCTCGCCGCGGAACGCCTCTGAAACAGCGCCCCAAGCGAAGCGGCGGGTTGAAAATGGCAGGAAAAGTTGAAGCAGGAATAACCAAAGAAGGCCATTTAATATCAGCCGAACAATTAACCCGATAATTAACAGGCAACTTACAGGCCAAAGGTTAATTGCAAAAAGCCACCCCTTAATTAATCAGGGAAAACCGTTCGTCAGTCCTGAAGTTATTGCCGAACTAGTTGGCGAGACGGCTCTCAGAAAAAGTGCAAGCCCTTGGCAATTATTCTTGAATCAGCTGAATAGCGACGGAGGAAAACCCTATGGCTACCCCGCATAGCAACCCCGGAAACTTCGCCAACAACCGCGAGAAGGCCGCGGAGGCCGGGCGCAAGGGCGGTCGCAACAGCGGCGGCAACTTCGCCAACGACCGCGAGCGCGCCGCCCAGGCCGGCCGCAAGGGCGGCTCGCACTGACGCGCGTGAACCTATCGATAACCCATCATGAAGAAGGAGTGCAGCATGGCTCATTCGAATCCTGGCAACTTCGCCAATGATCGCGAAAAAGCGGCAGCCGCCGGACGCAAAGGTGGTCAGAACAGTGGCGGCAACTTCGCCAACAACCGCGAGCGGGCTTCCGCGGCGGGTCGAAAGGGTGGCTCAAGATAATTCTGCAGCGCCAGCCTCTTTGCACGCTCATTGCGCCGCAACGATGAACGGTTAAATTCCGCAGCGGTGAATAGCGCATGCAAGAACGGGAAAGTTGCCCAGGCAACTTTCCCGTTTTCATATGCCTCGACGAATACGCTCAGCCAACCGCGCCGAGTGGCGCCTCCAGATACTGCACCAGCCCGACCCGCGCCCGGCCTTGCAGCGCCAGGCGCACCTGTTCGGCTTCCTGCTGAGCGAAGCCACCGGACAGCTCGATCACCTGCACATGCCGGGTGAGCAGTTCCTGGGCGACCAGGATCGCCTCCTCGACACTACGCACCGCGCAGACGGCGATCTCGAACTGCTCCGATTTCAGCCGGCCCTGGTGGGCGAGAAAGTCCATGTCCGGCGTCTTGACGATGAATCCGTAGCGCTGCTGCAGCATGCTCTGTTTACCTGTTCGGAAGTGGGTGATCGCTCAGCTGGCCCGGTCGTGCAGCCGGCCGCGCTGGTGGTCGATGAAGATCGAGGCCAGCGCGCAAGAGGCCAGGCGCGCCTCCAGCGGGTCGGCGCGCGAGGTGATCATGATCGGCACCCGCGCGCCGAGCACCAGCCCGGCCGCGGTAGCGCCCATGAAGTAAACCATCTGCTTGAAGAGGAAATTGCCGGCTTCCAGATTCGGCACCAGCAGGATGTCGGCGTTTCCCGCCACCTCGCCGGTGATGCCCTTGATCTGCGCGGCCTCCAGCGACACCGCGTTGTCGAAGGCCAGCGGCCCCTCGATGTGCGCACCGCCGAGGGCGCCGATCGCCGCCAGCTTGACCAGCTCGGCGGCATCGACGCTGGACGGCATGCTGGCGGTGACCTCCTCGGTGCCGGAGAGGATCGCCATGCGCGGCTTGGCGTAACCCAGCGCGTGCATCAGCTCGATGGCGTTGCGTGCGATATGCAGCTTGTCGATCAGCGCCGGCTGTACGTTGATCACCGCGTCGGTGATGCACAGCGCGCGGTCGTTGCCCGGCAGGCTCATGTGGAACACGTGGCTGAGGCGGCTCTGCGTGCGCAGGCCGGCCTCGCGCTTGAGCACCGCGCGCAACAGCACGTCGGTGTGCAGGTGGCCCTTCATCAGCGCGTCGGCCTCGCCGCGACCGGCGAGCATCGCGCCGGCCTGCGCGCTCTGCGCGTCGTCGTCGGCCTGCAACAGGCGGATGCCGTGCAGGTCCCAGCCGATGCGCTCGGCCAGGGCGCGAATGGCGGCATCGTCGCCGACCAGGATCGGCTCGATCAGTCCTTCGTCGCAGGCTTGCCGGGCGCTGGCCAGGCTCAATTCGTTGACCGGATTGACCACCGCGGTGACGACCCTGGGCAGGCGCTTGGCGCGCTCGAGCAGGAACGGCGGGCATTCACGGGTAAGGGGGCTGAGCATAGTTGTCCCCCGAGTGCCACCGCCGCAACGATGGCCCTCGCTTAACTGCAGGAGTCAGGCCTAGCGAGCTAGAGCGAGACAAGGCGGAGACAACCGGGGCCGCGGAGTTTACGGGTTGTAAATGAGCGGGCCGAGACTCTGCGTCCCAAGTTGTCTCCAACGCGGTATCGCCGACGCGCAGCAGGCCGAAGCCCTACACGATCAGCAGTAGTCCTTGTACTTGTCGAGGTAGCGCACCGGCTTGGACAGCGCATCGCGGCGGAACGGATCGCCCAGTTCGCGGGTGCACATGATCTCGATCACCGTGGTCTTGCCGTCCTTCTGCGCGTCGCAGGCGGCCTTCAGCGCCGGGCCTACGCCTTCCAGACGGTCGACGGTGACGCCTTCGGCGCCCATCGCCCGGGCGATTTCGGCGAAGCTCTGGTTCTCCAGGTCGCCGGCGACGAAGCGGCGGTTGTAGAAGTCCACCTGGTTCTTCTTCTCCGCGCCCCATTGGCGGTTGTGGAAGACGATCGAGGTGACCGGGATGTTCTCGCGCACGCAGGTCATGATTTCCATCATCGACATGCCCCAGGCGCCGTCACCGGCGTAGGAAATGGCGGTGCGATGCGGCGCGGCGACCTTGGCGCCGATGATGGTCGGCAGCGCGTAGCCACAGTTGCCGAAGCTCATCGCGGCGAAGAACGAACGCGGCTTCTCGAAGCGCAGGTAGCTGTTGGACACCGAGTTGATGTTGCCGATGTCGGTGGAAACCATGGCGTCGGCCGGCATCGCCTTCTCCAGCTCGCGCAGCACCTGGCGCGGGTGCAGGTAGCGGCCGTCCTCGCCTTCCTGTTCCTTGATCATGTCCAGCGAGTATTCGTCCTTCTCGTGGACCCACTCGTTGAGTTCCTGCTCCCAGGCGGATTTCTCCGCAGCGATTTCCTCGGCGCGCGCGCCCTTGGTCTGCAGGCAGGCCACGTCCAGCGCCTTGAGGCGCTCGTGCAGGCTGACCGCGGCGGCCTTGGCGTCGCCGCAGATGCCCACGGAAATCTTCTTCACCAGGCCGAGCATGGTCGGGTCGCAGTCGATCTGGATGATCTTGGCGTTCTTCGGCCAGTAGTCCATGCCGTGTTGCGGCAGGGTGCCGAACGGGCCGAGACGGGTGCCGAGGGCGATCACCACGTCGGCGCGGGAGATCAGTTTCATCCCGGCCTTGGAGCCCTGGTAGCCGAGCGGACCGCACCACAGCGGGTGGCTGGCCGGGAAGGAATCGTTGTGCAGGTAGCTGTTCACCACCGGCGCACCGAGGAATTCGGCGAGTGCCTTGCACGCCTCCACCGCGTCGCCCATCACCACGCCGCCACCGGAGATGATCACCGGGTTCTTCGCCTGCGCCAGCATCGCCGCGGCTTCGGCCAGGCTCTGCTCGCCGCCGGCGCTGCGCTCGATGCGGATCGGCTTGGGAATCTCGACGTTGATGTCGCCGTAGAAGAAGTCACGCGGGATGTTCAGCTGGGTCGGGCCGTTCTCCAGCATCGCCCGGTCGAAGCAGCGCGCGGTCAGCTCGGCCATTCGCGCCGGGTTGGCGACGTGGCCCTGGTACTTCGTGATGGTCTCGAAGAACGGCAGCTGCTGGGCTTCCTGGAAGCCGCCGAGGCCCTGGCTCATCGAGCCGGTTTCCGGGGTGATCACCACCACCGGGCTGTGCGCCCAGTAGGCGGCGGCGATGGCAGTGACGAAGTTGGTGATGCCCGGGCCGTTCTGCGCGATGCACACGCCGTGACGGCCACTGACCCGCGAATAGCCATCGGCCATGTGCCCGGCGCCCTGCTCGTGGACCACCGGAATGAAGCGGATGCCGGCCGGCGCGAAGATGTCCATCGCGTCCATGAAGGCCGAACCCATGATGCCGAAGATGTCGGTGACGCCGTTGGCGACCATCGTTTCGACGAGCGCCTCGCTGGGAGTCATGCGTGCCATGTCGTGTTCCTTATCGGTTGGTTGCGTGCAGCGACGGATGCGCCGCGGGAAGGTCGGAAAACGGGAACGACAGCGCCATCCGCGCGGGTTGCGCGACAGCCTGGCGGCAGTGATGGGTATTCACGGGAATGGATTCCGCTGACATGTGCGCCTCGCCCCTTGTTGTTCTTGTGGAAGCCTCGTATTCGCTGCGGCACGCCTCGTGGGCGAGGCCGCGCGAACCTGGACCAAGAGTAGGAGCCGGGAGCCTCGAGGCAATAGGGCCAGTTCCCTGCCATCCGTTGCGCCAGCAGCTCTGGCGCGGGCCGCGACGATGGTGCCAGTGGCCACCCGGCTGTCGTACCAGGCGCCGCTCAGCACAGTTTCTGGATCAGCTCGGCGAGAATCTGGATACCCGGCCGGATGCGCTCCACCGGGATCGACGAATAGCCGAGCCGGAAGAAATTCTGCGGCGCGTTCTCGCTGTGGAAATGGATGTCGCCCGGCTCGATCAGCACGCCGCGCTCGGCGGCGAGCTGGCGCAGCACCCGCGCATCCAGGTTGTCCGGTCCCTTCACCCAGTAGCAGGAGCCGCCGAAGCTGGGCTGCTGCGAGGACTCGGGAAGGAACTCGTCGAGCGCCGCGTGCATCGCCTGCGAACGCTCCTCGTAGGCGTGCATGAGCGTCATCATCAGCGCGTCGTGGTAGCCGCGCTCGAGGAACAGCGCCACCGAACGCTGATTGTTCGCCGCCGGATGCCGCACCATCAGCCGGCGCAGCGCACGCGCCTCGCGGATCAGCGGCTCGGGACCGACCAGATAGCCGACGCGCAGCCCCGGCGCGAGGGTCTTCGACAGGCTGCCGGTGTAGATCACCCGCTCGTTGCGGTCGAGGCTCTTGAGCGCCGGGGTCGGGTTGCTACGGTAGTTGGTCTCGCTCTCGTAGTCGTCCTCGATGATCAGGAAATCGTGCCGGTTGGCGCGTTCGAGCAGCTCGTAGCGGCGCTCCAGCGGCATGGTCACGGTGGTCGGGCACTGGTGGCTGGGCGTCACGTACAGGCAATCGCAGGCGGCCAGGCGGTCGTCGATGATCAAGCCGTCCCGGTCCACCGGCAGCGGCAGCACGCGCGCCGGATTGAGCAGCGCGATGTTGCGCACGTCCATATAGCCGGGGTCCTCGATGCCCAGGCAGCGGTCCTTGTCCAGCAGCAGCCGGGCTAGGATGTACAGCGCCTGCTGCGCACCGACGGTGACCAGGATCTGCTCCGGCCGCGCCCAGACGCCGCGACGCGGCAGCAGGCGGGTGCGGATCTGCTCCATCAGCAGCGGGTCGTCGTTGTCGAAACGGTCGCTGGCCCAGTCGCGGATCGCCGGCACGCTGACCGCGTCGCGGCAGCACTCGCGCCAGTTGGCGGTGGGGAACAGCGCCGGGTCGAACTGCCCGTAGATGAACGGATAGGGAAAGTTCTGCCAGTCGCGCGGCTTGATCTTGTTGCGCTGGGCAGACGGGTTGAGCACGAAGTGCCGCGACCAGTCGGGCGCATCCTGGGGGCTCGCCGCCGGTTCCGCGCGCGGCGCCGCCGGCTTGCGCGAGAGGATCGCCGGGTTGACGTAGTAGCCGCTGCGCTCGCGCGCCAGCAGGTAGCCGTCGTCGAGCAGGTGCTCGTAGGTCAGCACCACGGTGTTGCGCGCGATGTTCAGCTGCTTGGCCAGCTTGCGGCTGGAAGGCAGCGGCTTTTCCAGCGGCATGTTGCCGTTGAGGATCGCCCGGGCGATCTGCTCGCGCAGTTGCTGCTGCAGGCTGGCGGCCTTTTCCGGTGAGAGATGGAACAGTTGCAACATCACGACCTCGCTTCTAATTATTTTTGTAGAGCGAATGGACTGCCGGCGACTCTGCACGCACGCCTGGCCAGGTCCTTCCCCGCCTCGACGGCAGGTGGCGGGAAAACATCCCGCCTTCGAGTCACCTTCCTTTCCTGCTGGCCCTATCGACCCGAGCCTCGCCAAACGCGCCTTAGCGGCACGCTAGAGCGCGTGCGCAGGGCTGATTAGGACCAATCCCGATAACCCGATGGAACCAGTGATACGCCCCTGGTCCATCTGGTACCAACGGCGGCGAATTGTTGGCCCTGCATGGGCCTACGAGCGGCCGGGCAAGCTGGCAGCGGACCCACCAACCGACCGGCCAGGCCGCATGATCGAGCTTCATATAAACGGCGAGGCGCACCGCCTGCCCCAGCCCTGCACCCTGGGCGAATTGCTGCAACGGCTCGGTCTGCAGCAGCGTCGGGTGGCGGCGGAGCTCAATGGCTGGGTGATCCCGCGCAGCCAGCACGGGGAATGCGTACTCATCGACGGCGATCGCCTGGAACTGGTCCACGCCATCGGCGGCGGCTGACGCTCGTCGCGCTGCGCCGCCGTACAAGGAGCTGCCATGCAAGTCGCCACATCCCCTCCGGACTGCCTGATCGTCCACGGCCACATCTTCAACTCGCGCCTGCTGGTCGGCACCGGGCACTACGCCGACATGGCGCAGACCCGCGCCGCCGTCGAGGCCAGCGGCGCCGAGGTAGTCACCTTCGCCGTGCGCCGCACCAACCTCGGCCAGGACACCGCGCAACCAAGCCTGCTGGACGTCATCTCGCCGCAGCGCTACACGCTGCTGCCGAACACCGCCGGCTGCNNTACAACGCCGACGAGGCGGTGCGCACCTGCCTGCTTGCCCGCGAGCTGCTCGACGGCCACGACCTGGTCAAGCTGGAAGTGCTCGGCGATGCGAAGACCCTCTACCCGGACATCGGCGAAACCCTCAAGGCCGCGGAAACGCTGGTACGCCAGGGTTTCCAGGTGATGGTCTATACCAGCGACGACCCGCTGGTGGCGCGCAAGTTGGAAGACCTCGGCTGCGTCGCGATCATGCCGCTGGGCGCGCCGATCGGCTCCGGCCTGGGTATCCGCAATCCGTACAACATCGGCCTGATCGTGGAGAACGCGAAAGTCCCGGTAATCGTCGATGCCGGCGTCGGCACGCCGTCGGATGCCACCTTCGCC
>DIEE01000306.1:27852-28008 GCA_002418465.1 Pseudomonas sp. UBA5782
CTGATGAACACCGCCATCGCCAGGGCGCGCGATCCGCTGCTGATGGCCGCGGCGATGCGCAAGGCGGTGCAGGCCGGGCGCGAGGGCTACCTGGCCGGGCGCATGCCGCGGCGGACGCTGGGCGACGCCTCGTCGCCGCTGGGTGGATTGTTCTTC
>DIEE01000307.1 GCA_002418465.1 Pseudomonas sp. UBA5782
GTGCTCGGCGCGCGCGCACGCCTGGCGCAGGGCGGCGACTGGCGCGCGGCCCTGGAGGAGGATTTCGCCGTGCTGGTCGGGGCACGGCCGACCGCGGTCAATCTGGCCTGGGCGCTGAATCGCCTGCGCGAACGCCTCGACAAGCTGAAGGGCGGCGAAGATCCGCTGAAGGTGCTGGAAGCCGAAGCCGTCGCCGTCCACCTCAGCGATCGCGAGGCCAACCTGACCATGGCCCAGCTCGGCATGGAGCTGATCCGCAAGCAGCAGGGCAACCTGCAGACCCTGCTCACCCACTGCAACACCGGCGCACTCGCCACCGGCGGCTTCGGCACCGCGCTCGGGGTGATCCGCGCGGCCCACCTTGAAGGGCTGGTCGAGCGCATCTATGTCGATGAAACCCGGCCCTGGCTGCAGGGCTCGCGGCTGACGGCCTGGGAGCTGGCCTGCGAAGGCATTCCGCTGAGCCTCAACGTCGATTCCGCCGCCGCGCACCTGATGAAGACCAAGGGCATCACCTGGGTCATCGTCGGCGCCGACCGGATCACCGCCAACGGTGACGTGGCGAACAAGATCGGCACCTATCAGCTGGCCGTTTGCGCCATGCACCACGGCGTGCGCTTCATGGTCGTGGCGCCCAGTTCGAGCATCGACATGAGTCTGGAAAGCGGCGATGACATCCCGCTGGAAGAGCGCGACGGGCGCGAGCTGCTGGAGGTCGGCGGCGTGCGCGTCGCCGCTGAGGTCGACGCGCTGAATCCGCTGTTCGACGTCACCCCGGCGGACCTGATCGACTTCATCGTCACCGAAAAGGGCGTGGTCGAGCGCCCGGACGCGACGAAGATGGCCGCGCTGATGAGCCGCAAGCGCCTGCACTGAGGCAACGCCTTCATCTGCCAGCCATTTTGGCGTCCGAGCGAAGACGCGCAGCAGAGGTCGAAGCGCTTCTTAGGCGGCCTTCGAGCGCCGCCTTGTGTTAATATCCCGCGCTTATTCGCAGCACCTCGCAGACAAAAGGAACCAGGCTTCTCATGGGTGAACTGGCCAAAGAAATCCTCCCGGTCAATATCGAAGACGAGCTGAAGCAGTCCTACCTCGACTACGCGATGAGTGTGATCGTCGGGCGTGCCCTGCCGGATGCGCGCGATGGCTTGAAGCCCGTGCATCGGCGCGTGCTGTTCGCCATGAGCGAGCTGGGTAACGACTGGAACAAACCGTACAAGAAATCCGCCCGTGTGGTCGGTGACGTGATCGGTAAGTATCACCCGCACGGTGACACCGCCGTGTACGACACCATCGTGCGCATGGCCCAGCCGTTCTCGCTGCGCTACCTGCTGGTCGACGGCCAGGGCAACTTCGGTTCGGTCGATGGCGACAACGCCGCGGCCATGCGCTACACCGAAGTGCGCATGTCCAAGCTGGCCCACGAGCTGCTGGCCGACCTGCAGAAGGAAACCGTCGACTGGGTGCCGAACTACGACGGCACCGAGATGATTCCGGCGGTGATGCCGACCAAGGTACCGAACCTGCTGGTCAACGGTTCTTCCGGCATCGCCGTGGGCATGGCCACCAACATCCCGCCGCACAACCTCGGCGAAGTGATCGACGGCTGCCTGGCGCTGATGGCCAACCCGGAACTGACCGTCGACGAGCTGATGCACTACATCCCCGGCCCGGATTTCCCCACCGCGGGGATCATCAACGGCCGCGCGGGCATCATCGAGGCCTATCGCACCGGTCGCGGGCGCATCTATATCCGTGCGCGCGCCGAGATCGAGGACATCGACAAGGTCGGTGGCCGCCAGCAGATCGTCATTCGCGAGCTGCCGTACCAACTGAACAAGGCGCGGCTGATCGAGAAGATCGCCGAGCTGGTCAAAGAGAAGAAGATCGAAGGCATCACCGAACTGCGCGACGAGTCCGACAAGGACGGCATGCGCGTGGTCATCGAGCTGCGTCGCGGCGAAGTGCCGGAGGTGATCCTCAACAACCTCTACGCGCAGACCCAGCTGCAGAGCGTGTTCGGCATCAACGTGGTGGCCCTGGTCGACGGCCAGCCGCGCACGATGAACCTCAAGGACATGCTCGAGGTATTCATCCGTCACCGCCGCGAAGTGGTGACCCGGCGTACCGTATTCGAGCTGCGCAAGGCGCGCGAGCGCGGGCACATCCTCGAAGGCCAGGCGGTCGCGCTGTCCAACATCGACCCGGTGATCGAGCTGATCAAGGCCTCGCCGACGCCCAGCGATGCCAAGGAACGCCTGATCGCCCGCGCCTGGGAATCCAGCGCCGTGGAAGCGATGGTCGAGCGCGCCGGTGCCGATTCCTGCCGTCCGGACGACCTTGACCCGCAGTTCGGCCTGCGCGACGGCAAGTACTACCTGTCGCCCGAACAGGCCCAGGCGATCCTCGACCTGCGTCTGCATCGCCTGACCGGCCTGGAGCACGAGAAGCTGCTGGCCGAGTACCAGGAAATCCTCACCCTGATCGGCGAGCTGATCCGCATCCTGACCAACCCCGTGCGCCTGATGGAAGTCATCCGCGAGGAGCTGGAAGGCGTCAAGGCCGAGTTCGGCGACAAGCGTCGCACCGAAATCGTCGCCTCGCAGGTCGACCTGACCATCGCCGACCTGATCACCGAAGAAGACCGCGTGGTGACCATTTCCCACGGCGGTTACGCCAAGTCGCAGCCGCTGCACGCCTACCAGGCCCAGCGCCGCGGCGGTCGTGGCAAGGCGGCGACGGGGGTCAAGGAAGAGGACTACGTCGAGCACCTGCTGGTCGCCAACAGTCACTCCACGCTGTTGCTGTTCTCCAGCAAGGGCAAGGTCTACTGGATGAAGACCTACGAGATTCCGGAAGCCTCGCGTACCGCGCGCGGCCGGCCGCTGGTCAACCTGCTGCCGCTGGGCGAGGGCGAGCGCATCACCGCGATGCTGCAGGTCGATCTCGAAGCCGTGCGTCAGCAATTGCCGGAAGGCGAGGACGCCGATGACATCATCGAAGGCGTGGTCGTCGAGCCGGAAGAAATCGAAGAGATCGGCGAGGACGAAGACGGCGACGACGAGGGTGCCGACGAGCCCACCGGCAGCTACATCTTCATGGCCACCGCCAACGGCACCGTGAAGAAGACCCCGCTGGTGCAGTTCAGCAAGCCGCGCAGCGTCGGCCTGATCGCGCTGAAGCTGGAAGAGGGCGACACCTTGATCGCCGCCGCCGTCACCGACGGTGCGCAGGACGTGATGATGTTCTCCGACGGCGGCAAGGTGATCCGCTTCAAGGAAAGCAAGGTGCGCATCATGGGCCGTAACGCCCGTGGCGTGCGCGGCATGCGCCTGCCGGAAGGCCAGCACATCATTTCCATGCTGATTCCCGAGAGCGACGCGCAGATTCTCACCGCCTCGGCGCGTGGCTACGGCAAGCGCACCTCGATCGACGAATTCCCGCGGCGCGGGCGTGGCGGCCAGGGCGTGATCGCCATGGTCAGCAACGAGCGCAACGGCATTCTGGTCGGCGCCATCCAGGTTCAGGAAGGCGAGGAGATCATGTTGATCTCCGACCAGGGCACGCTGGTGCGTACCCGCGTCTCCGAAGTGTCCTCGCTGGGCCGCAATACCCAGGGCGTAACCCTGATCAAGCTGGCCAAGGACGAAACCCTGGTCGGTCTGGAGCGGGTGCAGGAGCCTTCGGTCGAGGAAGACCTCGAGGAAAACGAAGCGGCTCTGGGTGACGAGGTGCTGGACAAGGAACTGCCCGTGGTCAGCGCCGAGCCGGACGAGGATGAACTGCTCGGTGGCGGCGGCGACGTGTCGCCGGACGTGGTTCCGGGTGACGGCGAAGACGAATAACGTCGGCGTCGCTTCAGTGCGGGCAGAGGGCCGGGCGGCAACGCTCCGGCCTTCGCCGGCAACGGTTGGTTCGAACGAGTGAAGGGCTACGCCCTGCCTTTTTGAGAGACATCAACGATGAGCAATCGCGCTTTCAACTTCTGCGCCGGCCCGGCCGCGCTTCCCGAAGCGGTACTGCAACGTGCCCAGGCGGAACTTCTCGACTGGAACGGCAAGGGCCTGTCGGTGATGGAGATGAGCCATCGCAGCGACGACTACACGGCGATCGCGGTCAAGGCCGAGCAGGATCTGCGTGATCTGCTCTCGGTGCCGGCCAACTACAAGGTGCTGTTCCTCCAGGGCGGCGCCAGCCAGCAGTTCGCCGAGATCCCGCTGAACCTGTTGCCCGAAGGCGCTTCGGCCGACTACATCGACACCGGCATCTGGTCGCGCAAGGCGGTCGAAGAGGCGCGCCGTTACGGCAAGGTCAACCTCGCCGCCAGCGCCAAGCCCTACGACTACTTCGCCATCCCGCCGCAGAGCGAGTGGCAGCTCGATGCGGATGCCGCCTACGTGCATTACGCCTCCAACGAGACCATCGGCGGGCTGGAATTCAACTGGGTTCCCGAGACCGGTGACGTTCCGCTGGTGGTGGACATGTCCTCGGACATCCTTTCGCGCCCCATCGACGTGTCGAAGTTCGGCCTGATCTATGCCGGCGCGCAGAAGAACATCGGCCCCAGCGGCCTGGTCGTGGTGATCGTCCGCGAAGACCTTCTCGGCCGCGCGCGCAGCGCCTGCCCGACCATGCTCGACTACAAGATCGCCGCCGATAACGGCTCGATGTACAACACCCCGGCGACCTTTTCCTGGTACCTCTCCGGACTGGTCTTCGAGTGGCTCAAGGAGCAGGGCGGGGTCGCCGCCATGGAGCAGCGCAACCGTGCGAAAAAGGAGCGCCTGTACGGCTTCATCGACGCCAGCGGCCTCTACAGCAACCCGATCGCCAGCGAGGCGCGTTCGTGGATGAACGTGCCGTTCCGCCTCGCCGACGAGCGCCTGGACAAGGATTTCCTCGTCGGCGCCGACGCCCGCGGGCTGCTCAACCTCAAGGGACACCGTTCGGTGGGCGGCATGCGTGCGTCCATCTACAACGCCGTCGGCCTGGACGCCATCGAGGCGCTGGTCGGCTACATGGCGGAGTTCGAGAAGGAGCGCGGCTAATGTCCGAGCTTGAGCTGAAGGCGCTGCGGGTACGCATCGACAACCTCGACGAGAAGATTCTCGAGCTGATCAGCGACCGCGCGCGCTGCGCCGAAGAGGTCGCGCGGGTCAAGATGGCCTCGCTGGCCGAAGGCGAGGTGCCGGTGTTCTACCGCCCCGAGCGCGAGGCGCAGGTGCTCAAGCGCGTGATGGAACGCAACAAGGGGCCGCTGAGCAACGAGGAGATGGCGCGGCTGTTTCGCGAGGTCATGTCGTCCTGCCTGGCCCTGGAAAACCCGCTCAAGGTCGCCTACCTCGGCCCCGAGGGCACCTTCACCCAGGCCGCGGCGATCAAGCATTTCGGCAACGCGGTGATCAGCACGCCGATGGCGGCGATCGACGAGGTGTTCCGCGAGGTCGCCGCGGGCGCGGTCAATTTCGGCGTGGTGCCGGTGGAGAATTCCACCGAAGGCGCGGTGAACCACACGCTGGACAGCTTCCTCGAACACGACATGGTGATCTGCGGCGAAGTCGAGCTGCGCATTCACCATCACCTGCTGGTCGGCGACAACACCAAGACCGACAACATCAGCCGCATCTACTCGCACGCCCAGTCCTTGGCGCAGTGCCGCAAATGGCTCGACGCGCACTACCCGAACGTCGAGCGCGTGGCGGTTTCCAGCAACGCCGACGCCGCCAAGCGGGTCAAGGGCGAGTGGAGCTCGGCGGCCATCGCCGGCGACATGGCGGCCAGCCTCTACGGCCTGACCAAGCTGCAGGAGAAGATCGAGGACCGCCCGGACAACTCCACGCGTTTCCTCATCATCGGCAACCAGGAAGTCCCGCCGACCGGCGACGACAAGACCTCGGTGATCGTCTCCATGCGCAACAAGCCCGGCGCGCTGCACGAACTGCTGGTGCCGTTCCACAGCAACGGCATCGACCTGACGCGCATCGAGACGCGCCCGTCGCGCAGCGGCAAGTGGACCTACGTGTTCTTCATCGATTTCGTCGGCCACCACAAGGACCCGCTGATCAAGGACGTGCTCGAACGCCTCAGCCAGGAAGCGGTCGCGGTGAAAGTGCTCGGCTCCTACCCCAAGGCCGTGCTCTGAACGGCTCGCGGCACCTGGCATGCCCGTGCGGAGTGACGGCATGACGCTGGAAAGCACACCTGCCGACCGTCACAGCCTGTTCGAGGATGCCCAGGCGCTGATCAGCGGCACGTTGATGATCGCCCTGGCGATCAATCTCTACCGCGCCGCCGGCCTGCTCACCGGCGGCACTGCGGGGCTGGCGTTCCTCACCCAGTACACCGGCGTGGTCAGCTTCGGCGTGGCCTTCTTCCTGATCAACCTGCCGTTCTACTGGCTGGCGATCCGCCGTATGGGCTGGCCGTTCACGCTGCGCACGCTGGCATCGGTCACGCTGGTCTCGGCGTTCGCCGACCTCACCCCGCGCTTGATCGCTTTCCAGGCGCTCAACCCGCTGTATGCCAGTATTCTGGGCGGCATCCTGATGGGCATCGGCCTGCTCATCCTGTTCCGCCATCGCGCCAGCCTCGGTGGGGTGAACATCGCGGTGCTCTATCTGCAGGATCATTTCGGCTGGCGCGCCGGCAAGGTGCAGATGGTCATCGACTGCCTGATCCTGCTGGTCGCGCTGTTCGTCGTCGACCTGCACGCCATCGCGCTGTCGATCGTCGGCGCGGTGGTATTGAACATGGTGCTGGCGGTCAATCACCGGCCAGGCCGCTATTCGGCAATCAGTTGACCGGCGCCCGGCGCCGCTTGAACAGAGGTTTGCATGAGTTGTGATTTCCTTCGTCTGGCCCAGCCCGGCGTACAGAAGCTGTCTCCCTACGTGCCGGGCAAGCCGGTCGACGAACTGGCGCGCGAGCTCGGTCTGGAGCCGGCGGGTATCGTCAAGCTGGCCAGCAACGAGAACCCCCTCGGCCCCGGCGCCAAGGCGCTGGCGGCGATTCACGCCGAACTCGCCGAACTGACCCGCTACCCCGACGGCAACGGCTTCGAGCTGAAGAGCAAGCTCGCCGAGCGCTGCCAGGTAAGCGCCGCGCAGGTGACCCTGGGCAACGGCTCCAACGACATCCTCGAGCTGGTCGCGCGCGCCTACCTGGCGCCGGGCCTGAACGCCGTGTTCAGCCAGCACGCCTTCGCGGTCTACCCGATCGTCACCCAGGCGGTCGGCGCCGAAGGGCGTTCGGTCACGGCGAAGGACTGGGGCCACGATCTGCCGGCGATGCTCGCCGCGATCGACGAGAACACCCGCGTGGTGTTCATCGCCAACCCGAACAACCCGACCGGCACCTGGTTCGGCCCTGCGGCGCTCGCCGACTTCCTCGCCTGGGTGCCCGAGCGGGTGCTGGTGGTGCTGGATGAGGCCTACATCGAGTACGCCGAGGGCGACGAACTGCCCGATGGCCTGGATTACCTGGCGCAGTTCCCCAACCTGCTGGTCTCGCGGACTTTCTCCAAGGCCTACGGCCTGGCCGCGCTGCGGGTCGGCTATGCGCTGTCGACGGTGGAAATCGCCGATGTGCTGAACCGTGTGCGCCAGCCGTTCAACGTCAACAGCCTGGCCCTGAGCGCCGCCTGTGCCGCCCTCGACGACGCCGAGTACCTGGCTCGCAGTCGCGCGCTGAACGACGCCGGCATGCAGCAGCTGGAGCAGGGTTTCCGCGCGCTGGACCTGCGGTGGATTCCATCGAAGGCCAACTTCATCGCCGTCGACCTGGGCCGTGACGCCGCACCGATCTACCAGGCGCTGCTGCGCGAAGGCGTGATCGTGCGCCCGGTCGGCGCCTACGGCATGCCGAACCACTTGCGCATCTCCATCGGCCTGGCCGAAGAGAACGCCCGCTGCCTGGATGCACTGGGACGGATCCTCGCCCGTGGCTGATATGACGCCGCCTCCACACGCCGGGCGCGCGCTCGGCCGCCTGGTGGTGGTCGGCCTCGGCCTGATCGGCGGCTCGTTCGCCAAGGGCCTGCGCGAGAAAGGCCTGTTCGACGAGGTCGTCGGTTTCGACCTCGATCCGCAATCGCGGCGCCTGGCGGTGGAGCAGGGCGTGGTCGACCGCTGCGAGACCGATCTGGCCGCGGCTTGCCGCGCCGCCGACGTGATCCAGCTGGCGGTGCCGATCCTGACGATGGAAAAACTCCTCGGCGAGCTGGCCAGGCTCGACCTCGGCGGCGCGGTGCTGACCGATGTCGGCAGCGCCAAGGGCAACGTGGTACGCGCTGCCGGCGAGGCCTTCGGCGAGATGCCGGCGCGCTTCGTCCCCGGCCACCCGATCGCCGGCTCCGAGCGCAGCGGCGTGGAGGCGGCCGACGCCGGCTTGTTCCGCCGCCACAAGGTCATCCTCACGCCGCTGGCCTCGACCGACGGCGAGGCGCTGGCGCTGGTAGACCGCCTCTGGCGCGAACTGGGCGCGGACGTCGAGCACATGGACGTCGAACACCACGACCAAGTCCTCGCCGCCACCAGCCACCTGCCGCACCTGCTGGCGTTCGGCCTGGTGGATTCGCTGGCCAAGCGCAGTGAGAACCTGGAAATCTTCCGCTATGCCGCCGGCGGTTTCCGCGATTTCACCCGCATCGCCGGCAGCGATCCGCTGATGTGGCACGACATCTTCCTGGCCAACCGCGACGCCGTGCTGCGCACGCTGGATGCCTTCCGCGGCGATCTCGACGCGCTGCGCGAGGCCATCGACAGCGGCGACGGCCGCCAATTGCTCGGCGTCTTCACCCGCGCCCGGGTCGCCCGCGAACATTTCGGCAAGATCCTCGCCCGGCGTGCCTACGTCGACTCGATGCAGGCCAACGGCGACCTGGTGTTCCTCGCGCAGCCCGGTGGGCGCGTCAGCGGAAGCATTCGCGTGCCGGGCGACAAATCCATTTCCCACCGTTCGATCGTGCTCGGCTCGCTGGCCGAAGGCACCACCGAGATCGACGGCTTCCTCGAAGGCGAGGACGCACTGGCGACCCTACAGGCGTTCCGCGACATGGGCGTGGTGATCGAGGGGCCGCACCACGGCCGGGTGACCATCCACGGCGTCGGCCTGTACGGTCTGAAGGCGCCGCCGGGGCCGCTGTACCTGGGCAATTCCGGCACCTCCATGCGCCTGCTCAGCGGGCTGCTCGCAGCGCAGCCATTCGATAGCGTCTTGACCGGTGACGAGTCGCTGTCCAGGCGCCCGATGGGCCGTATCGCCGATCCGCTGCGGCAGATGGGCGCGGTGATCGAAACCGCCACCGACGGCCGTCCACCGCTGAACATTCGCGGCGGCCAGCCGCTGCAAGGGTTGAGTTATGCGATGCCGATGGCCAGCGCCCAGGTCAAATCCTGCCTGCTGCTCGCCGGTTTGTATGCCGCGGGAAGCACCTCGGTGACCGAGCCGGCGCCGACCCGCGATCACACCGAGCGCATGCTGCGCGGTTTCGGTTATCCGCTGGCGGTGGATGGCTCCACGGTGACCGTCAAGCCCGGCCACAGGCTGCAGGCCTGCGCCATCGAAGTGCCGGCGGACATTTCCTCGGCGGCGTTCTTCCTGGTCGCGGCCAGCATCGCCGAAGGGTCGGAGCTGCTGCTGCAGCATGTCGGGGTCAATCCGACGCGCACCGGCGTGATCGACATCCTGCGCCTGATGGGCGCCGACATCGCCCTGGAGAACCCGCGTGACGTCGGCGGCGAGCCAGTGGCGGACATCCGCGTGCGCGCCGCGCAGTTGCACGGTATCGAGATTCCCGCACACCTGGTGCCGCTGGCCATCGACGAGTTCCCGGTGCTGTTTGTCGCTGCCGCAGTGGCCTGCGGGCGCACCGTGCTGCGCGGCGCCGAGGAGCTGCGGGTCAAGGAATCCGATCGCATCCAGGTGATGGCCGATGGTCTGCTCGCCCTCGGTGTGAAGACCGAAGTGACGGTCGATGGCATCATCATCGACGGCGGGGCGCTGGGCGGCGGTGACCTTTACAGCCACGGCGATCACCGCATCGCCATGGCCTTCAGCGTGGCCGCGCTGCGCGCCAGCGCGCCGATCCGCATCCACGACTGCGCCAATGTGGCGACATCTTTCCCCAACTTCCTCGCCCTGGCGGCGGAAGTCGGCATCCGAGTAAGTGAAGAGGGCGCATCATGAACACCCAGGCACCAGTCATCGCCATCGACGGACCGGGCGGTTCGGGCAAAGGCACCATCGCCGGCCTGCTGGCCCGACAACTGGGCTGGAATCTGCTGGATTCCGGCGCGCTCTACCGCCTGCTGGCCTTCGCCGCGCGCAATCACGGCGTCGATCTGACCAACGAGGAAGCGCTCAAGGTACTGGCCGCGCACCTCGACGTGCAGTTCGCCGTCGCCGCGCCGGGGCAGGAGCAGCACATCATTCTCGAAGGCGAGGAAGTCACCCAGGCGATCCGCAACGAGCAGATCGGTGCCGCAGCGTCGCAGGTCGCCGCGCTGCCGGCGGTGCGCGATGCGCTGCTGCAGCGGCAGCGCGCTTTCCAGGAAAGTCCGGGCCTGGTGGCGGACGGCCGCGACATGGGAACAGTGGTGTTTCCAGACGCGCCGCTGAAGATATTCCTCACCGCCAGCGTCGAGGAACGTGCCCGTCGCCGGTACATGCAGTTGAAGGCCAAGGGTGATGATGTTAGTCTTGCGAGTCTTCTTGATGAGATACGTGAGCGCGACGAACGCGATACCCAACGAGCGGTAGCGCCTTTGAAGCCGGCGCATGATGCGATCATGCTGGATTCCACGGTGCTTTCCATCGAGCAGGTGCTTGAAAAGATTCTCGGCGAAGTCGCCAACCGCGATCTCGCCGAGTAACCAGGCCGCAGCAGCCGTCCGCGAAAGCGCCGGCACTGAAGGCCCGACAAGGAGGCGTGCGGGAGACCAGTCCTAGTCCCGCAGGCCTCTTTTTACATGAACGTATCCCACATTGTCTGGAATGTGGCAGATGGGCGTTTTCTCCGCCCTTGAACCAACAGGAATCAACATGAGCGAAAGCTTTGCAGAACTTTTTGAAGAAAGCCTGAAGTCCCTCGACATGCAGCCGGGCGCCATCATCACCGGCATCGTGGTCGACATCGATGGTGACTGGGTCACTGTCCATGCCGGTCTGAAATCCGAGGGCGTCATCCCGGTCGAGCAGTTCTACAACGAGCAGGGCGAGCTGACCATCAGCGTGGGTGACGAAGTTCACGTTGCGCTGGACGCGGTTGAAGATGGCTTCGGTGAAACCAAGCTGTCCCGCGAAAAAGCCAAGCGTGCAGAGTGCTGGATCGTTCTGGAAGCGGCTTTCGCAGCGGAAGAAGTTGTCAAGGGCGTCATCAACGGCAAGGTCAAAGGCGGTTTCACCGTCGACGTCAACGGTATCCGTGCGTTCCTGCCTGGCTCCCTGGTGGATGTCCGCCCTGTGCGCGACACCACTCACCTGGAAGGCAAGGAACTCGAATTCAAGGTCATCAAGCTCGACCAGAAGCGCAACAACGTTGTCGTTTCCCGTCGCAGTGTCCTGGAAGCCGAGAACAGCGCCGAGCGTGAAGCTCTGCTGGAATCCCTGCAAGAAGGTCAGCAAGTCAAAGGTATCGTCAAGAACCTCACCGACTACGGCGCATTCGTCGACCTCGGTGGCGTGGACGGCCTGCTGCACATCACCGACATGGCTTGGAAACGCATCAAGCATCCGTCGGAGATCGTCAACGTTGGCGACGAGATCGACGTCAAGGTTCTCAAGTTCGACCGCGAGCGCAATCGCGTTTCGCTGGGCCTGAAGCAACTGGGCGAAGACCCATGGGTTGCCATCAAAGCCCGTTACCCGGAAGGCACCCGTGTCACCGCCAAGGTCACCAATCTCACCGACTACGGCTGCTTCGCCGAGCTGGAAGAGGGCGTGGAAGGCCTGGTGCACGTCTCCGAGATGGATTGGACCAACAAGAACATCCACCCGTCCAAAGTCGTTCAGGTTGGCGACGAAGTGGAAGTTCAGGTTCTCGACATCGACGAAGAGCGTCGTCGTATCTCCCTGGGTATCAAGCAGTGCAAATCCAACCCGTGGGAAGATTTCTCGAGCCGCTTCAACAAGGGCGACAAGATCTCCGGCACCATCAAGTCGATCACCGATTTCGGTATCTTCATCGGCCTGGAAGGCGGCATCGATGGTCTGGTTCACCTGTCCGACATCTCCTGGAACGAAGTCGGTGAAGAAGCCGTTCGCCGTTTCAAGAAGGGCGACGAGCTCGACACCGTCATCCTCTCGGTCGATCCGGAGCGCGAGCGTATCTCCCTGGGCATCAAGCAGCTGGAAGACGATCCGTTCTCCAACTACGCGTCGCTCAATGAGAAAGGCACCATCGTTCGCGGTACCGTGAAAGAAGTTGACGCCAAAGGCGCCATCATCGATCTGGGCAACGATATCGAAGCGACCCTGAAGGCGTCCGAAATCAGCCGCGACCGCATCGAAGATGCGCGCAACGTGCTGAAGGAAGGCGACGAAGTCGAAGCCAAGATCATCAGCATCGACCGCAAGAGCCGCGTAATCAGCCTCTCCATCAAGTCCAAAGACGTCGAAGACGAAAAAGACGCGATGAAAGAGCTGCGTACCAAGCAGGAAACTGAAAGCACCGGTCCGACCACCATTGGTGATCTGATCCGCGCTCAGATGGAAAGCCAGAACTAAGTTCTAGCGATCCAGAGAAAAAGGGCGACTTCGGTCGCCCTTTTTTGTGTCTGCGATTCTTGCCGGAGATAGGTCGCTGGTGGTTCCGGCGACCTGTTCAGAGGTTTCAGAAGTTGTAGGAATAGGTCAGGCTGACGGCGTGGTCGCGGCTCTTGTCGGAGAACTGGCCGGCATAGTTGGCCGAGAGACGGCTGCGCTCGGAGATCGCCATGTCCACACCGGCACCGACCAACGCAGCGTCCCGACCCATGGGCGCGCCTTCCACCTTGAAGCTGTCACCGCCCGCGGTGAAGCGCACGCTGGCATCGGCCTGGGTGCTGCCGAAGGCGTGCTGCCAGCCAACGGAGCCGCGGACGATCAGATCGGCTTCCTGGCCCAGGTCGATGTGCTTGGCTGCGCGCAGACCGGCGGTCGACTGGGTTAGGGACTGGTCGCCGTCCGAGCGCAGGCTCGAGTCGCCGCCTTTTTCCTTGATCGTGTCGCTCTTGTAGCGGCTGTGGCTGAGACCGACGAAGGGCTCCAGGGCGACCATTTCAGTGTCGATCACGTAGCTCAGTTCGCCGAACACCTGCGCGGTTCGGGCGTCGTAATCGGCCTTGGCGCGTTCCGAGAAGCCGCTGAAGGCGACATCGCGGCGGCTGTCGATCTCGTGCATTGCATAGGAGGCGCCGAAGCGGGCGTTGAAGTTGCCCTCGCGGTAGGACGAGTAGGCCGCCAGGTGATAGGTGTCGACGTCGCTCTTCGAGCCGCGTTCGCTGGCTTCCAGCTTGGTTTCGGTGTAGCCGGCCGCCACGCCAACCCGCCACTGGTCGTCGAGCTTCTGGTCGAAGCCGAACATGATTCCGGAGCTGCGCCGTTCGAGTTCGGCGGTGTTGCTGTCGCCCTTGAGCTTGCCGCGGCTCGCCAGCGTCTGGCCCCACAGGCTTTCGTCACCCACCGCCGGTTGATCGTCGCCGATGGCCATGCTCCAGCTGGACATCTGCTCGCTGCACGGTTCGTTCAGGTTACGGTCCAGGCTGGAGGGCGAGAGTAGGGCACGCGCGTCCATCCGGCCGCCGCTGGAGCAGGACTGACGCATGCGATCGGTGACCGCCGACGCGATCATCTGCGCTTCCTCGATCAGCGCACTGGCGGTGCTGGCGTGAATCTCGCCGGTCAAGGCGTCGTAGGCGTCGCGGATCTCATCGGCGCTGAGCCCGGCAACCGCTCCTGCAATGCTGCTGCTGGGCAGACTGTCCAGCGCACTGGCGACGCCGCGCTGGTTCGGCGTCCTGGCCAGCACGCGGAAGGACAGGCTGCTGCGGCTGACGGCCAGGTTCACCTGGTTGGCGGTGTAGCTGAGGTTCAGGTTGAGCAGGGGCGTGTTGGGCAGCAGCACGTCCTGATAAGTATCGACGATGCCCTGGTCGGCGTTCAGCAGCGTGTAGGTGGCCGGGCCGCTGTAATCGATTCCGCCCAGTACCTGCAGGGTCCCGGCCAGCGTTGCAGTGCCGTCGACCTGTAGCGCCTCGTTGCCATCCGGGTCGAGCTCGATGCTGGTCCAGCCGCTGGATTGCTGGGTCAGGTTGCCGGCGATGCGCAGGCGGTTGAAGCGGTTGGCGCTGATCATCCCGGCGTTGGTCACCGAGCCGACGGTTCCCGCGCCCATCAGTTGGCCGCCCTGCTGGACCAGCAGGCTGGCATTGGCCAGGGTCGAGCGCGAGTTCGTGCCGGAGCCGACGAACAGGCCGCCGTCGGCGACGATGACGTTGCCGCTGAAGTCGCTTTCCTGGGTCAGCAGCAGATCGCCGGTGCCCTGCTTGATCAGCGTTCCGTTGCCGGTCAGGGCGCCGCCGAAGAGGCCGTTGACGTACTGGTCGAACACCAGCGTCGCGTTGTTCTCGATGTCGCCCTGCAGGCTGGCGCTGTCGCCGATCAGGCTGCCACCGTTGACCTGGGTGCCGCCGCTGTAGCTGCTGCCGGCGCTCAGGGTCAGCGCGCCGTTGCCGTTCTTGACCAGTTGCCCGGCACCGCTGTAGATGCCGCCGAAGGTGCCTTCCTGGGTCTGGTTGAATTGCAGGCGAGTGCCGCTGGCGCTGCTGATCGCGCCTTGCAGGTTGCTGCTGTCGCCGATCAGCGTGCCGCCGTTGAGCTCGGTGCCGCCGCTGTGTGTGTTGGCGCCGGACAGCGTCAGCGAGCCGCTGCCGTTCTTCACCAGCGTGCCGTCGCCGCCGATCGAGCCGGTGAACTGGCCGTCACTGTCCTGCTGGAATTCCAGGCGGGTACCGGCTTCGCTGTCGATCAGCCCCTGCAGGCTGCTGCTGTCGCCGCGCAGGGTGCCCGCGGCAATCAGGGTGCCGCCGGTATAGGTGTTGTCGCCGGTCAGTTGCAGCACACCGCTGCCGTACTTGATCAGCGCCCCGCTGCCGTCGATGCCCTGGTCGAGGGTGAAGAGGTTGCTGGCGGACTGAATGTCGATGCCGCCACCCAGGCTGCCGAGGGTGAGGTCGCGCTGGGTGCTGGAGTAATCGTCGCCGGCGATGCGCAGGGTGCCGCCGTTGAGGGTCAGCGGGCCGCTGGCCTGGCCGAGCTGGTCGTCGGCGCTGACCTGCAATACGCCGCCGCCGACCGTGGTGCCGCCGCTGTAGCTGTTGCTCGCGGTGAGTACCAGGGTGCCACCGTCGCGCTTGTCCAGGCCGCCGTTGCCGGTGATTGCCACGTCGATCTGCGCGGTCGCGCCGCTCTCGACGCGGAACAGTGTGTTGCCGCCGGCTGCGGGCACGCCGGTGTTCAGCGCCGCGGCGTTGTCGCCCACCAGCCGGTAACCGTCGACCAGGAACTGCATGCCGGTGATGTTCTGCACGCCGTCCAGGGTAACGGTGCCGCCGAGGGTATCGAACACGGCGAAGTGCCCGGCCCATGTTTCGCGCTGGCTGAATTCGACGTCGGTCCAGTTGTTCGCCGCCGCGGTCCAGGTCCCGTTGCCGCCGCCGACGCTGCCCAGGGGCGTGCTGTTGTCGCCGTTCCAGTACTGGATTTCGCCGGGAACGCTCTGCACCACCAGGTTGATCCGCCGCTGCGCGAGGTTTCTCTGCAGGCGCAGCTGGGCGGCGGTGTAGGCGCTGGGAATGTTGCCGTAGACCAGCCCGTTGTCGGTCAGGGTGCCGCCGTAGCTGAACATCTGATAGATGCCGGTGCCCATGCCGCCGGCGTCGGCGATGTTCAGAGTGCCGTCGAGGGTCAGGTCGCCCGCGACCTCGACCATGGTCATCGCGGCGTTCGGCAGGCCGAACTGGAAGTCGAGGATGCTGCCGCTGGACAGCTGCAACGAATTGAGCCGCAGCGGCGTCATGTTGGTGCCGGCCACCAGGTGGGCGTTGTCGGCCAGGGTGACGTTGCCGCCGATCTGCCCACCGCCTCCTAGGCTGCCGTTGGCGCCGACATTGATCTGGCTGCTGGCGCTGCCCAGCGAACCTTCGACCAGCAGCAGGCCATTGTTGACGTTGGTGACTCCGCCGAAGCCGCTGCTGTTGCCGGAGAGCGTCAGGCTGCCGGCGCCGTCCTTGACCAGCGTGCCGTTGCCGCTGAGCTGGCCGGCATAGGTCCCGTCCATGAGTTGCTGGAAGATCAGCGTGCCGCTGTTGGCGATGTTGCCCTGCAGGCTGGTGCTGCTACCCACCAGCGTTCCGCTCTGGATGTCGGTGCCACCGTTGTAGGTATTCGCCCCGGCGAGAATCAGCGTGCCGTCGCCACTCTTGATCAGTTCGGCGCCGCCGCTCAGCACACCGGAATAGGTGCCGGTCACGCCGCTGCCTTGCTGGAATTCGACCTGGGTGTTGGCGCCGCTGCCGATGTTGCCTTGCAGGCTGTCGCTGTTGCCGATCAGGCTGCCAGCGTTGAGCTGGGTGCCGCCGCTGTAGCTGTTGCTTCCGGTGAGGATCAGGTCGGCCAGGCCGTTCTTGATCAGGCTGCCGGTGCCGCTGAGGTCGCCGGAAAGAGTCAGGTCGTTGCTGCCGCCGATGCTCAGCGCCGCGCCGAGCAACACGTCCTGGGCCAGGTCGATGCCAGCCACGTTGCTGTCCAGCGTCGCCGCGCCGCCGACCGTGAGGTTGCCGCTGGCTGCGCCCAGCGCATCGTCGTTGCCGACGATCAGGGTGCCGCCATTGAGTTGCGTGCCGCCGGAGTAGGCGTTCGCGCCGTTGAGGGTGACGCTTCCCGGGCCGCCGAGGAACAGGCCGCCGCTGCCGGTGATGGCGCCGTCGAGGGTCAGTGACGGATTGCCGGAAAGGCTCAGCAGCGCGCCGAGGTCGATGGCGTTGGCCAGGGTGACGCTCGGGTCGCTCTGCAGGCTGGCGTCGCCGGTGACGTGCAGGACGTTGCCGGCGATGCCGAGGGCGCTGTCGCTGCCAACCACCAGGGTGCCGGCGTTGAGCGTGGTGTCGCCGCTGAAGCTGTTGTTTCCGCCGAGGGTCAGGCTGGAGTTGCCGTCTTTCACCAATGGGCCGCTGCCGCTGATATCGCCGGAGAGGACCAGTTCGGCATTGCCGGCGAGGGTCAGCAGGCCGCCCAGGCCGATATCGTTGAGTAGGTTCACCGCGGTGTTGCTGCCCAGCGTGGTGCCGGCGCCGGTGGTCAGCGCGCCGCTGCCCAGGGCGCTGTCGTTACCGACGATCAGCGTACCGGCGTTGAGCAGGGTGCCGCCGGAGTAGGTGTTGGCGCCGTTCAGGGTCAGGGTGGCCGGGCCGTCCTTGATCAGGGTGCCGGCGCTGCCGCCGTTGCTGATCACGCCATCGAGGGTCAGGTCGTTGCTGCCGAGGAAGGTCACCGCGCCGGTAATGTCGATGGCATTGGCGACGGTGAGCACCGCGTTGTTGCCGATCGCGGTGCCCGCGGCGGCGGACAGCTCGCCGCTGCCCAGCGCACTGGCGCTGCGCGAGCGACTGCCGCTTTCTCCCCTCCTGGCCCAGCAGGTCCAGCAACAGCGCCAGGCCATTCGCGCCATCCTCGACGGCCGCGACCCGCGCCTGCTGGTGGTGGTCGGTCCGTGCTCGCTGCATGACGAGAAGGCCGTGCTCGAGTACGCCGAGCGCCTCGCCGGGCTCGCCGGGGAGGTCGACCAGCAGTTGCTGCTGGTGATGCGCGCCTACGTCGAGAAGCCGCGCACCACGGTCGGCTGGAAAGGCCTGGTCTACGACCCGCACCTGGACGGCAGCGGCGACATGCACGCCGGGCTGGAGCGCTCGCGGGGGCTGATGCTGCGGCTCGCGGAAATGGGCCTGCCGCTGGCCAACGAACTGCTGCAACCGCTGCTCGCCGGCTACTTCGACGACCTGCTCGGCTGGGCGGCGATCGGCGCGCGGACCAGCGAGTCCCAGGTTCACCGCGAGCTGGTCAGCGGCTTGGACCTGCCGGTGGGTTTCAAGAACGGCACCGACGGCAGCCTCGGCATCGCCTGCGACGCCATGCGCTCGGCCGCCCACGCGCACCAGCATTTCGGCGTTGACGCCCAGGGCCGTCCGGCCATCGTGCATACCCAGGGCAACCCGGACACCCATCTGGTCCTGCGTGGCGGTCACCGTGGGCCGAACTACGACGCCGCCAGCATCGCCAGCGCCCGCGCCGACCTGCAGCGCCAGGGCATCGCCGCGCGGATCATGGTCGACTGCAGTCACGCCAACAGCGGCAAGGACCCGCTGCGCCAGCCCGACGTGTTGCGCGCGGTGATCGACCAGCGCCTGGCCGGCGACGACTCGCTGCGCGCGGTGATGCTGGAAAGCCACCTGTTCGACGGCAGCCAGTCGCTGTCCTGCGAACTGCGCTACGGCGTTTCGATCACCGACGGCTGCCTCGGCTGGGACGGCACCGAGCGGGCGCTGCGCGAAGCGGCGGAGCGCCTGGGGCGGCGCTGAGAGAAGCCGATGCACGGGGCTTTCCTACGTATGGCGGTCGCAACCCGCGCGGCTGATGTGGGTCGTGGGGTCGGGGCAGGCGTTCGCGTAGGGCGGACGCAACCCGCGTTGGCGACCGCGGCGAGGGCGCTTCCGCGGGTTTCACCCGCCCTACGGTTGTGCGCTCAACCAGATGCCGTGCTCGTCTTCCAGGCAGTCCAGCGCGTCCAGTGCCTGGCCTTCGCAGGGGCCGGTCACGCATTCGCCGCTGTCGATGAGAAACAGCGCGCCATGCACGGCGCAACGGATCAGGCTGCCGCTGCTGTCGAGGAATTGATCGGGTTGCCAGTCGAGGCGCACGCCGCGGTGCGGGCAGCGGTTGCGGTAGAGGTGCACGCGGCCGTCGCGGCGCACCGCTAGCAGCTGCAGGTCGGCGCAGGCGAAGCTGCGGCTCTGGCCTTCGGCCAGTTGGTCGGATGTGCAGAGCAGGTGCACGGCGGTCTCCATTCGGGCTGCGCATTATTGGCCCGAATGCAGACAAGTCAAAACCGGCGCGGCGAGCGGCGCCTTTCGGGGCCGCCCGCCGCGTGATGCTTCAGATGTTCCAGACCACGTTGACCGAGGCGTTGCGCCCCGGCTGGCTGAGGCGGTCGATGTTCGCCGGGGCGAGGAAGCCGGCTTCGCCGGTGCTGTCGTAGCCGCGCACGTCGTCCCACAGCCAGTACTTCTTGTCGGCCAGGTTGTAGAGGCCGACGTTGAGCGTGATGTCGCGGGTGACCTTGTAGTAGGCGCTGAGGTCGATCAGGCCGAAGCCCGGCGTGCGGAACTGGGTGCTGCCGTCGGCGGCGTAGTAGGTGCTGTCGTCGACGCGGGTCTTGCGCTTCACCAGCGTCCAGTTGAGCAGCGCGCCGTAGCTGCCGCCGACCTCGTCGTAGCCGATGCCGAACACCCCGGTCAGCGGGTTGACGCTGTTCAGCGGCTGGCCACTTTCTTCATTCTTGCCCCAGGCATAGGCCACCGAACCCTGGGTGTAGAGCCCCTGCGGCAGGCCGAAGGCGCCCAGTTCGAGGCGACCCTGGGCTTCGGCGCCCTTGATCGTGGCCTTGTCGATGTTGGTGGACATGAACTGGACGAAGGAGCCGCCACCACCCAGCGCATCTTCTTCGATGAAGTCGCGGTAGCGGTTGTAGAACAGCGCCAGGCTGAAACGACCGGCGTCGAACTTGCCACGCAGGCCAAGCTCGATGCCCTTGCTGGTTTCCGGATCGAGGTCGGAATTGCCGAGCACCTGATAGCCGGCGCTCTCGTTGGTGAAGTTGCCGTACAGCGCCTTCGCCGTCGGTGTGCGGAAGCCTTCGGCGTACTGGCCGTAGGCGCTGTAGTGATCGTCGAAGTCGTAGGTGATGCCCAGCTTCGGCGACACGCGGTGCCATTTCTTGTCGCTCAGATCGACTTCGTCGGCGGAGGCGACGGTGGACAGGTAGGCATCGGTGCCTTCCGGGTCGAGCACTTCGTAGTCGTAGCGCAGGCCGGGCAGGAAGGTCCAGGCGCCGTAGCGGATCTGGTCCTGGGCGAACAGACCCCAGCTCTGGATGGTCGGGTCCGGGAAGTCGCTGGCGTACAGGCTGTTGTTGGTGCCGGTGCGCAGGCCGGTGACGTCGCTGTGTTCGTAGCTCAGGCCGTAGGTGAGCTGGTGCTCGGTGGCACCAATGGCGAACTGCTTGTCGAACTGGTTATCCAGCGCCCAGTTCTGCTCCTGGTAGGTGGTTTTGCGGTAGCGGCTGGTGCCGCTGTTCGGCTGGTAGGTGCGCTGGTCGGTGCCGGCGTTCTGGTAGCTCAGGCGCGTTGACCAGCTGTCGGCCCACGGCATGTTCAGGGTCAGGCGGTTTTCCAGGCTGTAACGCTCGCGCTCGATTTCGTCGACGATGTTGCGGCCGAGATACGCCGAGGTGGGAAAGCCGAAGATCGCCGTTGGCGCGCTCTTGATGTCGCCATCCAGGCGTGAGCGGTAGTGCTCGTAGCCGAGCTTGAGCTGGTTGCCGTCGCCATAGTCGTAGGCCAGCCTGGCGAGGATGTTGTAGGCGTCGTTGTCTTCCGGGTTGGCTTCGCTGCGGCTGGTGCCGTTGCCGCCGACATTGCCCCGGGTCTCGGTTTCCTCGCCGTTGCGCCGGCTGTAGTGCAGCAGGCCTGCGAGGTCGCCCTGGCGGCCGGCGACGGTGGTGGAACTGAGCCAGCTGCGGTCGGCCGAGCTGTAGCCGGCCTTCAGGCGTGCGCCGAAATCCTTGCCGTCGCGCAGGATGTCTTCAGGGTCCAGGGTGAAATAGCTCACCGTGCCGCCGATGGCGTTGCTGCCGTAGAGCGCCGAGGCCGGGCCGCGGAGGATTTCCACGCGCTTGAGGATTTCCGGGTCGACGTAGTTGCGCCGGGTGTTGGCGTAGGGGCCGAAGGCGTAGGCATCGGGAACCGCGACGCCGTCGATCTGGGTGAGGATGCGGTTGCCGTCGATGCCGCGGATGTTGTAGCCGGTGATCCCCGAGGAGTGCCCGGTACCGCCTACCGACACGCCCGGTTCGTCGCGCACCAGATCCTTGATGTCGTTGACGTTCTGCCGGTCTAGCTGCTCGCGGCTGCGCACGCTCACGCTGCTCGGCACCTCGTCGGTGGCGGCTTCGTTGCGCGTCGCGCTGACGGTGACGTTTTGCAGTTGCAGGGCTTCGTCGGCGAGGGCAAAAGGTGGGGTGAGGAGTGAAAGGGCGAGGTATGGCGGCAAGGCGAAAATGGGCTTGAACTTCATGGGAGGCGCATTCCTGAGCGTTTCTAACGCAGCGCATCCTATTCAGCTCGCATGTTGATGTAAATCATTATCATTTGAGAATGATGGTAAATTACGTGTAAGTTTGCATGGCCAGCGCAAAACCCGCGCGGTATGGTCCAACGCATTTCAGATCGTCCAAAGGAACCTCGCAGAGATGAACCTCTCCCCTTCCGCCGCCCCGTCGCCCACCCCGCTTTATCAGGCCTGGCAAGCGCTGCGCGAGCAGCAGCCGCATCTGCGCGCGCGCGATGCCGCAGCGGCGCTGGGTGTCAGCGAAGCCGAACTGATCGCCAGCCGGATCGGTCTGGATGCCGTGCGCCTGCGCCCGGAATGGGCCGCACTGCTGCCGGCGCTCGGCGAACTCGGCCAGATCATGGCGCTGACCCGCAACGAGCATTGCGTGCACGAGCGCAAGGGCCCGTACCGCGAGGTGAGCATTGCGCCGAACGGGCAGATGGGCCTGGTAGTGTCGCCGGACATCGACCTGCGCTTCTTCCTCTCCGGCTGGGCATTCGCCTTCGCCATCGCCGAGCAGACCGAGCACGGCACCCACCGCAGCCTGCAGATCTTCGATCGCCAGGGCGCGGCGGTGCACAAGGTGTTCCTTACCGAGGCCAGCGACGCTTCGGCCTGGGAACCATTGATCGAGCGCTTCCGCGCCGATGAACAGAGCGCCGAACTGGAATTGCAGGCCGCCGCCGAGCCGGCGCCACCCGCGGCCGACGAGGCGATCGACGTCGCCGCGCTGCGTGCCGACTGGGCCGAACTCAAGGACACCCACCACTTCCACGCCATGCTGAGAAAGCACGGCGTCGCACGTACCCAGGCGCTGCGCCTGGCGGGCGCGCAGTGGGCCGAGCCGCTGCAACTGGGCGAGCTGCCGCGCACGCTGGATGTGGCCGGCGTGCGCGAAGTGCCGGTGATGGTCTTCGTCGGCAACCGCCATTGCATCCAGATCCATACCGGCCCGGTGCGCAACCTGCGCTGGATGGGCGACTGGTTCAACGTGCTTGACCCGCTGTTCAACCTGCACCTGAAAACCAGCGGCGTCAGCGAGCTGTGGCGTGTGCGCAAGCCCAGCAGTGACGGCATGGTCACCAGCCTGGAAGCCTTCGACGCCGACGGCGAACTGGTGCTGCAACTGTTCGGCGAACGCAAGCCCGGCTCGCCGGAACGCGAGGACTGGCGCGCCCTGGCCGAGCAGGCCTCGGTGCTGGAGGAAGCATGAGCATGCGGCATCTCTTCGCCGCGCTGGCGCTGTCCATCNNAGCGCGATGCCAGGTCTGGCCGGCGCTGCGAGCCTGCCGCAGCGCTGGGTCAGCGCCGGCGGTTCGCTGAGCGAATGGGTGGTCGCCCTCGGCGGCGAGCGCAAGCTGGTCGGTGTCGACAGCACCAGCCAGCATCCCGACAGCCTGCGCGCGCTGCCGAGCATCGGCTACCAACGGCAACTGGCGGCGGAAGGCATCCTCGCGCTGAAACCGGACCTGCTGCTGGGCAGCGAGGAAATGGGACCGCCGACGGTGCTGGCGCAGCTCAAGGCCGCCGGGCTGCACATCGAAACCCTCTCCGCCGCGCCGGAATTGCCCGCGTTGCAAGCCAACCTCAAGCGCCT
>DIEE01000022.1 GCA_002418465.1 Pseudomonas sp. UBA5782
GCGCAGTGGGCCGGCCAGGGCGCACCGCTGGCGCGGGCGCTGCCGGCGGCGGAATTGCTGCGGGTGCTGCTGGAGGAACTGGACGCGGCGCGCCTCAGCGCTTGCGCAGCCAGCTGAGGAAACCGGCCTTGTGCACCGCCGCCGGCTTCTGCAGCAGCAGCGACTGGCTGGCCTGCAGGCGGAAACGGTGCAGCCGCGACATCGCCTCGGCGACCTCGCCGCCCGGTTCCAGGCATGCCTGGATGTGCACCTTGTCGAGCCGGTAGAGCACGCAGGCGGTCAGCGCGACGAAACGCGCCTGCGAGGGCTGATCGGCAATCAGGCTCTCCTCGCCCATGATCTCGCCGGGGCCCATGCGTCCCGCCTCGATCAGCGTCGCGCCATCGGCCACCGACACTTCGATCACCCCGGAACCGATGATCAGCAGGTCCTCGGTGAGGTCGCCGATGGCGATCACCTCCTCGCCGGCAGCGTGGTCCTGGCGCATCAGGTGGCTGCTCAGCTCGTCCTTCTGCGGCCCGCTCAGGGTGCGGAAGATCTTCACCTCGTCGAGCAGCGCGCGGGCGCGGGACATCTCCCGCTGGGTCTGCGCCGAGGTGTCCTCGCGCAGCACCGCGGAGGCCTCCAGGTGGCGGTAGGCGAGGTCGTAGAGCTGGTTGCGCACCGCGGCCTTCTTCGCCATCGCATCGACGAAACCGGTGAGTTCGTACTCGACGGCGTCGACCCCGGAATTCTTGATGCCGACGCTCGGCCTGGGCGTCGGCAGCAGCGCGCTGCAACCCTGCAACGCGCGCTCGAGGGCGTCGAGCACCGTGCGCGGGCGCGCCAGGCGCGGCAGTTCCAGGCGGATCGACACGCCGTGCACGTCGCGCGGGCGGCTGAAGTTGAGGATCTTCGCCTTGGCCGCCACCGAGTTGGGCACCACCGCCATGCTGCCCTGGGCGGTGAGCAGGTGGGTGGAACGCCAGTCGATCTCCACCACCTTGCCTTCGGTGCCGTCGATGGAGATCCAGTCATCCAGCTGATAGGGCTTGGTGGTGTTCAGCACGATCCCGGAAAACACGTCACCCAGGGTGCTCTGCAGCGCCAGGCCGACGATGATCGCCACCGCGCCTGAGGTAGCCAGCAGGCCGCGCACCGGCAGCTCCATGACGTAGGCCGCGGCGGCGACGATGGCGACCAGGAAGATGATCGCGCCGAGCACGTCTTGCAGCAGGCGCCCGGTATGTCCGCCGCGCGGCATCAGCAGCGGGCCGATGACCACCGTCAGGGTCCGCGCGCAGAACAGCCACCAGATGATTTCCAGGGCGATGGCGAGCAGGTGCAGCGGCACGTCTTCCGCCCAGGGCGCGGCCTGCAACGGGCTCAGCCCGGCCTCGAAGATGAGCACGCTGTAGAGCAGGAAGATGCCCAGGCGCAGGGCGATCTTCCAGGGCTTGTGGCGCGCGTCGAGGAGTTGCCAGGCGAGCAGGTCGATGGCGACCAGCAGCACGGCGGCGATCAACGGATGGGCGGAGAGGATCGGCAGCATCGCGGCTTCGCTGGGGCGGGAGAGGCGCTAGTTATAGCGGTAATCCGGGGAAAAAGATCGCCCCGCCGCGAGCGCCGCTCAGAGCGTGCGCGGGGTCATCGCCAGGCGCCGCTGGCGGCGCTTGTCCAGCGACATCCAGGCGGGCGCCTCGTACAGCCACTTGATGCCCATCGCCTGCAGGATCTTCGCCGCGATCACCGGCAGCACCAGACCGATCAGGCAGCCGGCGAGGATGTGCACGAAGACGCTGTCGATGCCGAAGAACTTGCTGAGGATCACCCGGATGCCGCTTCCCGCGAGGATGTGCATCAGGTAGATCGGCATCGACAGCGCGCCCAGCGTCACTACCCAGGCGACCGGCTTGCGCGCCAGCACCATGCAGGCGCTGACGACGAACAGGATGGCATTCATCGCCACCAGCAGCGAGGCCGCGCCGCGCTCCTCGTAGCGCATGCCGAGCACGCCGTGGAACCAGTATTCCAGCGCGACGAAAGCCAGCCCGCTGAACGCCGCGACCACCCCGGCGCGGCTTTCGACGCTTTCGCGGATGCTGTTGAACCAGACGCCGAAGGCGAAGAACACGAAGTTCTGCGCGATGAAGTTGAAGACGAAGAAGTTCGGCCCGCGGCTCTGGAAGATGTAGATCACCGCGCCGGCCACCAGCAGCGGCAGGAACATCACGCTGCGCCGGTAGAGCAGCACGCTCAGGGTGAAGATCAGGAACAGCGCGTAGAGGAACCAGAACTGCGCGCGCGGCGACCAGAGCAGGGAGAACACCTGGGCGAAGCTGACGTCGCCGTTGGTGTAGCTGGACAGCAGCGCCTCGATCGAACCCTGCAGGATCGACCAGATGACGAAGGGATAGAACACCGTGTCGATCTTGCTGAAGAACACCCCGCTGGCGCCGCGGCTGTTCATCGAATGCCAGAAGAACAGCCCGGAAAGGAAGAAGAACAGCGGCATGTGGAAGCTGTAGATGACGCTGTCCACCAGCCTGTGGAAGAGGATGTGGTCGTCGATTATGCCGGCAGCCAGCAACCCGCGCACGACGTGACCATAGACCACCAGGACGATGCCGATGGCCTTGCCGTAGTCCACCCACAGGTTGCGATTGTTCATGACGTCCTTTTCCTCGAGAGCGCCCGTGGCGTGTCACGAACCAGGGCTTGGCGGAATTGGCGCGACGCCTGACGAGGGGCGGCGCACTCACTCTGCGATCACTTCCGCAAGGAGCGCCGAGTACGCGGCATCGTCGCTGCCGACCGGCGTCTCCTCAGGAGATTGATTTCGCAACCCCATCAAGGGCCCAACTTTGAGCACGGAAAAATCGGCGGGTTCCGCGCGCGGCGGGCGTTCGGACGAACGTACCTTTTTCGGTACGTGCCAAGAGCGACCGCCGCGCGCGGGCCTCAGGATTTCTTCGGGCCGATCGCCTCGCAGCTGCCGCTGCCCAGGTACTTCTGCAGCACCGGCCATTGCGGGCGGTCCTTGCCGTCGAGCGGTTCGATGGACATGTGGTAGTTGCGGCCCCAGGACGGGCCGGCGGCCCAATAGGTCATCGGCATGCAGTTTTCCTGCAGGTAGCTCAGCAGGTTGTCCATGATCGGCAGCCAGCGCGGGTCGTTGTTGGGCACGCCGAATTCGCCCAGGTGGCCGCGCTTGCCGTGCTTGCGCAGCCACTCGACGAACGGCTCGACGCGCTTTACCGCCACCATCGGATCGTAGTTGTCCGGCATCGCCTGCTTGTAGAGGCCGCTGCTGTCCTTGTCGGCATAGATGTGCGCGGAGAACACCAGGTTGTCCGCCGGGTCGACCAGTTTCAGCAGGTCGTCGTTGAGTCCCGGCCAGCGCTGCGCCGACGACCAGCTGCGGCCCTCGACGTAGATGGTCTTGCTCTTATCGTACTTGCGCACGCCGTCGATGCCGGCCTGGGCGACATCGAACCAGTAGCGCTCGGCGTCGCCGTAGGGCTCGTTCATGATGTCGTAGGAGTACAGCGTGTCGTTGTTCGCCCAGCGCTCGGCGATGCGCTCCATCAGGTCCTGGTAGGCCTTGATCGGCACGTCGGCGTCGCCAATGATCTTGCCGTAGTAGCGCCCGTAGTTGTGCACGTCGAGCATCACGCGGATGCCGTTGGCCTTGGCGTCCTCGAGGGTCTTGTCGATGCGCGCCGCGTAGTCGCTGTCGAAATCGCCGAATTGCTGCGGCTGCAGGCGCTCCCAGATGATCGAGAAGCGAATCCAGGTGATGCCGCGCTCCTTCCACTGGACGAAATAGTCCGGCGGCGGGAAGAAGTAGTTGGTGCCGTGTTTGCCCGGCAGCGTGCCGCCGGCGAAGCCCGCACCGGCGACGTTGATGCCGACCAGTTGCGGCGGCGCCTCCTGGGCCTGGGCGGCGCCCGTTAGCAGGCTCGCGAACAGCAGCGCACACAGCTTGCCCCGTAGGGTCGAAGCGCTCTTCATGGGTTCATCTCCGGTCCGATGGGAACTCGCCATGTATTCCCTTGACCACAAGCGACCCGGATACCCCGACGAGGTTCAAAAATGCCCGGCTAGACGCATCGCCGCGCTGCGGCGCGAAAGCTGCGACGCGCCGGGTCCACGCCGGATGCCGAGGGCCCGATGGCGCCGCGCCGCTTCTGTTACCGGAGGTTGCCGGGGGCTGACTAGACTTACGTCCAATGTCGAGCGCGCCGGGTGCGGCCGACCATGCGCGCTGAACAACAAGAGCGAGCCAGCCATGAGCAAAGCCGACGCCTTCGCCCAGGCGGGCAAGACCGCCGTGCTGCAGAACATCCACGGCACCATGGAATTCCTGCAGAAGTACCCGCCGTTCAACCAGATGGAGAACGCCCACCTGGCGTTCATGGTGGAGAACTGCCAGTTGCGCTTCTACGGCGCCGGCGAGTCGATCATCAAACCGGCCGATGGCGCCGTGCAGCACTTCTACATCGTCAAGCAGGGCCGGGTGCATGGCGAGCGCCCGCACAGCGCCCGGCGCGGCACCGAGACCACTTTCGAGATCGCTGCCGGCGAGTGCTTCCCGCTGGCCGCGCTGATCGGCGAGCGCGCCACGCGCACCGAACACCTGGCCGCCGAGGACACCTTCTGCCTGCAGCTGGGCAAGCCGGCGTTCGTCAAGCTGTTCGGCGTATCCAGTGTGTTCCGCGATTTCGCCCTGCGCGGGGTGAGCAGCCTGCTCGACCAGGTCAACCAGCAGATCCAGCTGCGCGCCGCGGAAACCCTGGGCGCGCAATATTCGCTGGATACCCGACTGGGCGAGCTGTCGATGCGCCAGCCGGTGAGCTGCGCGCCCGGCACCTCGCTGCGCGAGGCGGTGCGGCTGATGGACGAGCAGAGCGTCGGCAGCATCGTCATCGTCGACGCCGAACAGCGCCCGCTGGGTATCTTCACCCTGCGCGATCTGCGCGGCGCGGTGGCTGGCGGCGGCGAGATGAACCAGCCGATCGAGGCGCTGATGATCCGCGAGCCGTTCCACCTGTCGCCCGACGCCAGCGCCTTCGACGCCGCCATCGCCATGACCGAGCGGCACATCGCCCACGTCTGCCTGGTCGAGGACGGCCGTCTGCGCGGCGTGGTCTCCGAGCGCGACCTGTTCTCCCTGCAGCGCGTCGACCTGGTTCACCTGGCGCGGACCATCCGCCACGCCGGGCGCATCGAGACGCTGGCGGCGCTGCGCCGCGACATCCACCTGCTGGTCGACCGCATGCTCGCCCACGGCGCGAGTTCGACGCAGATCACCCACATCATCACGCTGCTCAACGACCACACCGTGTGCCGGGTGATCGAGCTGGTGCTGGAGGAATGCGGTGACCCCGGCGTGCCCTTCACCTGGCTGTGCTTCGGCAGCGAGGGCCGTCGCGAGCAGACCCTGCACACCGATCAGGACAACGGCATCCTCTTCGACGCCGAGGATTCGGCTGCCGCCGCGGCGATCCGCGGGCGCCTGCTGCCACTGGCCGAACGGATCAACGAGGCCCTGGCGCTGTGCGGCTTCGCCCTGTGCATGGGACGGATCATGGCCGGCAACCCGGAGCTGTGCCTGTCGCGCGCCGAGTGGTCGCGGCGCTTCGCCGGCTTCGTCCGCGAGGCGACCCCGGAGAACCTGCTCGGCTCGAGCATCTACTTCGACCTGCGCGCGGTCTGGGGCCCGCCGGAAGGCTGCGATCAGCTGCGCCGCGAGCTGCTGCGGCAGATCGACGACAACCGCATCTTCCAGCGCATGATGGCCGAGAACGCCCTGCGCCAGCGCCCGCCGGTGGGCCGTTTCCGCGACTTCGTGGTGGCCCGCAAGGGCGCCGAGAAGGACACCCTGGACCTCAAGGTGCAGGGCCTGACGCCCTTCGTCGACGGCGCCCGCTTGCTCGCCCTGGCCCACGGCATCGAGGCCGGCAACACGCTGGAACGCCTGCGCCAGCTGGTCGCCCAGGGCGTCATCGACGTGCAGGACGGCGGCGCCTACGAAGAGGCGTATCACATCATCCAGCTGATCCGCATGCAGCAGCACCAGCAGCAGGCGCGGCAGAACCTGCCCTATTCCAACCGCCTCGACCCGGACACCCTCAATCACCTCGACCGGCGCATCCTGCGCGAATCCTTCCGCCAGGCGCAGCGCCTGCAGAGCAGCCTGGCGCTGAGGTATCAGCTGTGAAGGGGTTTTCCTGGCTTAACCGCCGCACGCCGAGCCTGGATGACGTCCAGCGCCAGCGCCTCGATGCGCTGCCCGGCATGGCCGGCGGCGAGGCGCCGCTGCGCGAGCAGCGTTTCGTCGTCCTCGACCTGGAGACCACCGGGCTCAACACCAGCCGCGACCTGGTGCTGGCGATCGGCGCGGTGGTCATCGACGACGGCGCGATCCAGCTCGGCCAGCAGTTCGAACGCACCCTGCAACGCGACAACCATCAGGTCAGCGAAAGCGTGCTGATTCACGGGATCGGCCCTGGCGCCGTGGCCGCCGGCAGCGATCCGGCCGGCGCGCTGCTGGATTTCCTCGAGTTCCTCGGCGACAGCCCGCTGCTGGCGTTCCACGCGCCGTTCGACCAGCGCATGCTCGCCCGCGCGCTCAAGCACAGCCTCGGCCATCGCCTCGTGCATCCGTTCATCGACCTCGCCGAGCTGGCGCCGCTGCTGTTTCCCCAGGCGAACATCCGCCAGGGCGGGCTGGACGACTGGATCGCGCACTTCGGCCTGCAGGTGCAGCAACGCCACAATGCCAGCGCCGACGCCCTGGCCACCGCGGAGCTGGCGCTGATCCTGTTCAGCCACGCGCGGCGCCAGGGGCTGGACAGCTTCGTCCAGCTCGAACAGCGGCTGGCCAGCTGGCGCCGCCGGCAACGCGCACACTCCCTCTGAGAAGCACGCACGCCCTTTAATCCGACGATCAGGCTCCAGCATTGCGGGCGCGAACGACATTTGCGATCATGTGCGAATAATTCTCGTTTTGCCGCAGCGTGCGCACTGGAGGCTGGTCGTGTCGACCGGGCAATCGCCGAACCATGAGTTGGTCGGACTGCTGTATCGCGGTCACCGCGACTGGCTGCTCGCCTGGTTGCGGCGCAGCCTCAGCTGCCCGCAGCGCGCCGAGGACCTCAGCCAGGACACCTTCCTGCGCCTGCTCGCCCGCCCGGACCTGCAGGCGCCGCGCGAGCCCCGTGCGCTGCTTCGAACCATCGCCAAGGGCCTGCTGATCGACCACTTCCGCCGCAGCGCGCTGGAGCGGGCCTATCTCGACGAACTCGCCGCGCAACCCGAGGAGTTGCAGCCCAGCGCCGAGGAGCAGCTGCAGATCCTCCAGGCCCTGCGCGAGGTCGAGCGCCTGCTCGCCACGCTGTCCAGTCGCGCCCGCGCCGCCTTCCTGCACAGCCGCCTGGACGGCATGAGCCACGCGGAAATCGCCGAGCGCCTCGGTGTCTCGGTGCCGCGCGTGCGCCAGTATCTGGCCCAGGGCCTGCGCCAGTGCTACATCGCGCTGTACGGCGAGCCGACATGATCGACGCCCGCCCGGTCAGCGCACGCATCCTCGACGAAGCCATCGCCTGGCAGCTGAACCTCGGCGCCGGCGATGACGACGGCCAGCAGCAGGCCTTCGCCCACTGGCACGCCGCGCACCCGGACAACGCACGTGCCTGGGCGCAGTTGGGCGGCATCGACCAGCAACTGCACGGCGCCTCGAGCGGCCCCGCGCGGCGGGCATTGCAGCGTTCCGAAGGCGAAGTCCGGCGGCGTCTGCGCCGCCTCGGCGG
>DIEE01000023.1:0-208 GCA_002418465.1 Pseudomonas sp. UBA5782
TGCCCGACAGCCGCGCCCTGCTGGAAACACTGATCGCCTTCGACACCACCAGCCGCGAATCGAACCTGGCGCTTATCGACCATGTGCGCGATTACCTGGCCGGCCTGGGCATCTACAGCCAGCTGATCTTCAACGCCGAGCGGACCAAGGCCAACCTGCACGCGCGCCTCGGCCCGCCCGGCCCCGGCGGGGTGATGCTCTCCGGGCG
>DIEE01000023.1:228-13267 GCA_002418465.1 Pseudomonas sp. UBA5782
TGCCGCCCTTCCGGCTGACCGAACGCGACGGCCGCCTTTACGGGCGCGGCACGGCGGACATGAAGGGCTTCCTCGCCTGCGTGCTGGCGAGCCTGCCGCGTTTTCTCGAACGGCCGCTGCGCCTGCCGCTGCACATCGCGATTTCCTACGACGAGGAAATCGGCTGCCTCGGCGTGCGCAGCCTGGTCGAACAGTTGCGCGCCGGCCCTGATCGTCCGGCGATCTGCCTGATCGGCGAGCCCACGCAAATGCGCCCGGTGCTCGGCCACAAGGGCAAGCTGGCGATGCGCTGCGAGGTGCACGGCGCCGCCTGCCATTCGGCCTATGCGCCGCAGGGCGTGAACGCCATCGAATACGCCGCGCGGCTGATCGGCCAGCTCGGCGAGATCGGCCGGCGCCTGGCCGAGCCGGCGAAACACGACGCGCGTTTCGACCCGCCTTACTCCACGGTGCAGACCGGGCTGATCCAGGGCGGCCGTGCGCTGAACATCGTCCCCGCCGAATGCCGTTTCGACTTCGAGGTGCGCGCGCTGCCGGCGGACGACCCGCAGCAGGTCGCCGCCGATCTACGCGCCTACGCCGAGGCCGAGCTGCTGCCGCGCATGCGCGCGGTGAGCGAGGCCAGCGACATCCGCTTCAGCGAACTGTCCAGCTATCCGGGCCTGCTCACCGAGCCGGGCAGCGACGCCGCGCGCCTGCTGGCGCTGCTCTGCGAGTCCGAGGATTTCTCCACCGTGGCCTTCGGCACCGAAGGCGGGTTGTTCGACGAGGCCGGCATCGCCACCGTGGTCTGCGGCCCCGGCAGCATGGACCAGGGGCACAAGCCGGACGAGTTCGTCAGCCTCGAGCAGCTGGCGCAGTGCGATGCGCTATTGGAGCGGTTGGCGGGATGGATGCGCGCATAGGGAACTCGCTCCCCTCTCCTTCCAGGAGAAGGCTGGGGTGAGGGAATCAGGGGGAGCGATGGAGTGGGCGAAGGCTCACTCCGCCTTCGGCCCCAACTGCTCCTTGCAGTAGTCGACGAACAGCTGCGCCGGTTTGGTCAGTTGCGCGCGCTTCAGCCAGGCGGCGACCAGGCCGGAGCCGGTGACGTCTTCGGTAATGTCGACGCAGACCACCCGCTGGCCGTCGTAGGTGACGTTGCTGTGCGGGCGAGTGACCAGCACCGAGAAGCCAAAACCCTGGCCGACCATGCCGCGGACCATCTCGATGGAGGGCGAGCTGAAGGCGATGTTCGGGCTCAACCCCAGCTCCTCGAAGATGCTCACGAAGTAGGTCCGGCTGGGCAGCACGTCGAGCAGGATCATCGGTTCCAGCACCAGGTCGCGCAGTGACACGCGCTCCTGCGCGGCGAAGCGATGGCCTTCGGGCAACAGTGCATAGGGACGCTGCGGCGGCATCAGCGGATCGGTCTCGATGGTGCCGTCGAGGTCGTGCTCGTAGAAGATAGCCAGGTCGAAGCGGCCGCCGGTGAGGCCCTGCACCAGCTCCTGCTGCTCGCCGTCGTGGAGGCGGATTTCCACCCCCGGATACAGCTGGCGGAAGCCGGCGATCAGCTTGGGCAAATAGAGCGGCGCCACCGTCTCGAAGCAACCGATGTCGATCTGCCCGGCGACCACGTCGTTGTCGGCCAGGGCGTTCTGCTCGAATTCGTGGGCCATGCGCAGCAGTTCCTGCGCCTTGCGGTAGAAGCGCGCGCCGCTGGGGGTCAGCGAGACGCCCTGGGCGTGGTGGCGGATGAACAGCTGCACGCCAAAGCTCTCTTCCAGGCCCTTGATCGCGGTGGAGATCGACGGCTGGGCGATGTACAGCTTGCGCGACGCCTCGGCGACGCTGCCGCATTCCACGGTGGTGACGAAATACCGGATCTGACGCAGGGTGTAGGAAGCCACGGGTTACCTCGGGGTGACGGTTGCGGCGCTTACCATAACGTGTCGGCGCGCCGCAGAGGCGCCACGCCGCACCAGCATTTTGCTCGCTCATGAGCAGCTTTTTTCGATGGCCCGCGCGCGCCGGTTGATAACGGGCTTTGCAAGATGCCGGCCGCCATTGGCAGGCGACGCGTCGCCATCCGCGAGCCGCAGGACGGTTGCGCCTTGTCCGCGCCATCAGGCGGCACCGAAATGAAGCGTCGGACGCCTGAAGGGAGCGCTTGCTTCGGCCTCAGACCAGCCCGAAACGAACGCCAGCCAGCGCCCATCACCGCCCATGCCGCGCTGGCCCCGACGCGGTGCCAGCTAGCGCACCACGAGCGTGCGTAAAGCGCTTTTGCGGTGCGCGCCAAGCCAGCTTTTTCGTATGTCCCGAAGATATTTTTAATATTTTTCCTTGCCTCGCCCATGCGCCACCATCCACTCACAGCAACGTTCACGACGAACGAAAAGGGGATGGCGGTGTACGAACTCAGCGACTGGCAGCAACGCGCGCAGCAGCAACGCTTCATCGACCGCGCGATGATCGGCGGTCGCCTGGTGGGCGCGCAGTCGGGCGCCACCTTCGCCTCGATCAACCCGGCCAGCGGCGCGCTGCTGGCCAACGTCGCCGCTTGCGATGCCGCCGATGTCGACCTGGCGGTGAGCGCCGCGCGGCAGTCGTTCGAGGCCGGTGTCTGGTCGCAGCGTTCGCCGGTCGAGCGCAAGCAGGTGCTGCTCAAGCTGGCCGAGCTGATCCTCGTTCACCGCGACGAACTGGCGCTGCTCGACTCGCTGAACATGGGCAAGCCGGTGATGGATGCCTGGAACATCGACGTGCCCGGCGCCGCCGGGGTATTCCGCTGGTACGCGGAAAGCCTCGACAAGCTCTACGACGAAGTGGCGCCGAGCGCGCGCAACGTGCTCGCCACCATCACCCGCGAAGCGCTGGGCGTGGTCGCAGCCGTGGTGCCGTGGAACTTCCCGCTGGACATGGCCGCCTGGAAACTCGCCCCGGCGCTGGCCGCCGGCAACTCGGTGATCCTCAAGCCCGCCGAGCAGTCGCCCTTCTCCGCCCTGCGCCTGGCCGAACTGGCCCTGGAAGCCGGCATCCCGGAAGGCGTGTTCAACGTCGTCACCGGCCTCGGCGAAACCGCCGGCAAGGCCCTCGGCCGGCACATGGACGTCGACTGCCTGGCCTTCACCGGCTCCACCGAAGTGGGCAAATACTTCATGGGCTACTCGGCGCAATCCAACCTCAAGCAGGTCTGGCTGGAATGCGGCGGCAAGAGCGCCAACCTGGTGTTCGCCGATTGCCAGGACCTGGACCTGGCCGCCGAAAAGGCCGCCTTCGGCATCTTCTTCAACCAGGGCGAGGTCTGCTCGGCCAACTCGCGGCTGCTGGTCGAGCGCTCGATCCACGATGAATTCGTCGAACGGGTGATCGCCAAGGCGCGCGACTGGCAACCGGGCGATCCGCTGAACCCGGCCAGCCGCGCCGGTGCCATCGTCGAACAGCGACAGACCGCGCGGATCATGGAATTCATCGGCAGCGCCCAGGCCGACGGCGCGCGGCTGGCCTTCGGTGGAAAGCAGCTGAGCTTCAACGGCTCGGACAACTTCATCGAACCGACCATCTTCACCGGCGTGGCGCCGGACAGCCGCCTGGCCCGCGACGAAGTGTTCGGCCCGGTGCTGGCGGTGACGCCCTTCGACAGCGAAGAACAGGCCGTGCACCTGGCCAACGACAGCATCTACGGCCTCGCCGCCTCGCTGTGGAGCGACGACCTCAACCGCGCGCACCGGGTGGCGCGCAAGCTCAAGGCCGGCACCGTGTCGGTGAACACCGTCGATGCGCTGGACGTCAGCACGCCCTTCGGTGGCGGCAGGCAGTCGGGCTTCGGCCGCGACCTGTCGCTGCACTCGTTCGACAAGTACACCCAGTTGAAGACCACCTGGTTCCAGCTCCGTCCGTAGGGTGCGCTGTGCGCACCAAGCGGAGTTGATCGAATTATTAACGGTGCGCACGGCGCACCCTGCACGCCACTGGCGGAGACCTTGCGATGCCTGCCAAGCACACGACGAAGGAATACCAGGCACTGGATGCGGCGCATCACATCCACGCCTTCCTCGACCAGAAGACGCTCAACGAACAGGGTGCGCTGGTCATCACCAGGGGCCAGGGCCTGAACCTCTGGGACAGCGACGGCAAGCGCTACCTCGACGGCATGTCCGGCCTCTGGTGTACCGCGCTGGGTTACGGCCGCGCCGACCTGAACGCCGCGGCGACGCGCCAGCTTGAAGAGCTGGCGTACTACAACCTGTTCTTCCAGACCACCCACCCACGGGTGATCGAGCTGTCCGAGCTGCTCTTCAGCCTGCTGCCGGCGCACTACAGCCATGCGATCTACACCAACTCCGGTTCGGAGGCCAACGAGGTGCTGATCCGCAGCGTGCGGCGCTACTGGCAGATCCTCGGCCAGCCGCAGAAGAAGGTGATGATCGGCCGCTGGAACGGCTACCACGGCTCCACGCTGGGCAGCACCGCGCTCGGCGGCATGGGCTTCATGCACGAGATGGGCGGCATGCTGCCGGACTTCGCCCACATCGGCGAGCCGTACTGGTTCGCCGAGGGCGGCGATCTTTCCGAAGAGGCGTTCGGCCTCAAGGCCGCGCGTGAGCTGGAAGCGAAGATTCTCGAACTGGGCGCGGAAAACGTCGCCGCCTTCGTCGCCGAACCCTTCCAGGGCGCCGGCGGGATGATCTTCCCGCCGGCCAGCTACTGGGCGGAAATCCAGCGCATCTGCCGGCAGTACGACGTGCTGCTGTGCGCGGATGAAGTGATCGGCGGCTTCGGCCGCACCGGCGAGTGGTTCGCCCACCAGCATTTCGGTTTCGAGCCGGACACCCTGACCATCGCCAAGGGCCTCACCTCCGGCTACATCCCCATGGGCGGCCTGGTGTTCAGCGCGCGCATGGCCGAGGTGCTGGTGCAGCAGGGCGGCGTGTTCGCCCACGGCCTGACCTATTCCGGGCATCCGGTGGCCGCCGCGGTGGCCATCGCCAACCTCACGGCGCTGCGCGACGAGAAGATCGTCGAGACGGTGAAGCACGACAGCGGCCCCTACCTGCAGAAGCTGCTGCGCGAGACCTTCGCCGAGCACCCGCTGATCGGCGAGATCCAGGGCACCGGCCTGGTCGCCGCGCTGCAGTTCGCCGAGGACCGCGCGACGCGCAAGCGCTTCGCCAACGAGAACGACATCGCCTGGCACTGCCGCACCGTCGGCTTCGACGAGGGGCTGATCATCCGCTCCACGCTGGGGCGGATGATCATGGCGCCGGCGCTGGTCGCCAGCCACGCCGAACTGGACGAACTGGTGGAGAAGACCCGGCGCGCGGTGGATCGCACCGCGAAGGAGCTGGGTTTGCTCTGAGATGCCCTCGGTGCGCACGGCGCACCCTACGGCCATGCAGCCGTTGGGGCGCCGCGCGCACCGAAACACCGGACCAACGCTGCACCGCCGAACATGAACCCCACCCGACAGAGGTGCGGGTCACGGAACCCTTGGGCCATTGGCCACCCCTGCCCCGACCTCGAAAGCCAACCGTCTGTGGGAGTTTTTCATGCACAAGTCCTTGCTCAAGCGCACCTCGCTGTCCCTCGCCACCCTGGCCTTGGCCATGGGCGTCGCCACCGGCGCCCAGGCCGGCAAACTGTCCATCGGCCACACCACCTGGGTCGGCTACGGCACCCTGTACCTGGCCCGCGACCTCGGCTACTTCAAGGACGCCGGCCTCGACGTGGAACTGACCACCATCGAGGAAGCCTCGATGTACATGGCCGCCCAGGCCTCGGGCCAGCTTTCCGGTTCGGCCTCGACCATCGACGAGATCCTCAAGTACCGCTCCAAGGATTTCTGCTTCAAGGCGGTCGCCGCGCTGGACGAATCCCACGGCGGCGACGGCCTGGTGGTGAGCAAGGACATCGCCGACATCAAGGGCCTGAAAGGCAAGTCGGTGGCGGTCAACGAGGGCTCGGTGTCGCAGTTCTGGCTGTCCTACCTGCTGAAGAACGCCGGCATGAGCATGGCCGACGTCGAAGTGCAGAACATGACCGCCGATGACGCGGCTTCCGCCTTCATCGCCGGCCGCGTGCCCGCTGCCGTGACCTGGGAACCGAACCTGACCATGGTCAAGCAGAAAGGCGCCGGCAAGGTGCTGGTCGACAGCAGCAGCACCCCCGGCGTGATCGTCGACGTGGTGGCGCTGGATTGCGACGTGATCGAGAAGCAGCCGGCAGACGTCAAGGCGCTGGTCGCCGGCCTGTACAAGGCGGTCGAGTACACCAAGACTCACCCGAAGGAAGCCTACGAAATCATGGCCAAGGGCGTCGGCGGCTACCTGTCGAAACCCGAGGACCTGGCCGAAGCCGCCAAGGGCGTGAAGTTCTACGACCAGGCGATGAGCGAGAAGCTGCTCGGCGTGCCCGGCAAGTCCGGCGACATCGCCGGCATCATCAGCCTGGCCAACGAGACCTGGAGCAGCCTGCAGGGCAAACCGTACGACGTGAAGTACGAAGACCTGGTCGATACCACCTTCGTCAAACCCTAAGCGTTCCCGCTCATCGCAGATGGGCGTTCTGCTCCCCTCCCCCCGCGTGGGTGAGGGGAGCGACCGCGCTCGACCGTTTCGTCCGGTGAGCCGCGTCACGCGCTTTCCCGCTTCTTCAATATCCGCAACACGAGGTGGTTCATGGCCACGCAAAAATCCTGGTTGCAGCGCTGCCTGACACCCAAAATCGAACTGCCGGGCAAGCTCGTGCTCGGCGCCGGCGCCCTGTGCTGGCTGCTGGTCCTCGGCCTGTGGGCCGGGCTTTCCTACGGCGGCGTGGTGCCGTCGATGTTCCTGCCGACGCCAGGCGACGTGCTCGCCGCCGGCGCCCGTCTGGCCGGTGACGGCACCCTGAGCAAACACGTGCTGGCCAGCCTGGAAGTGGTGCTGATCGGCTTCGTCGTGTCGTCGCTGGTGTCGGTGCCGCTGGGCCTGCTGATGGGCAGCTTCCGCATCGTCCAGGCGTTCCTCGAACCCCTGGTCAACTTCATCCGCTACCTGCCGGTGACCTCCTTCGTGCCGCTGTTCATCCTGTGGATCGGCATCGGCCTGGAGCAGCGCGTGGCGGTGATCATCTTCGGCGTGTTCTTCCAGCAACTGGTGATGATCGCCGACGTCTCCAAGGGCGTGCAGAAGGACTTGATCAACGCCAGCTACACCCTCGGCGCCAGTCGCCGCGACGTGGTCCTGCACGTGCTCGGCCCGGCTTCGCTGCCCGGCATTCTGGACACCCTGCGGGTGACCATGGGCTGGGCCTGGACCTACCTGGTGGTGGCCGAACTGGTCGCCGCATCGAGTGGCCTGGGTTACATCAGCCTCAAGGCCATGCGTGGCTTCCAGGTCGACGTGATCTTCCTCGCCATCGCCATCATCGGCCTGCTCGGGCTGATCACCGATCAACTGTTCCGTCTGCTCAGACTGAGGATTGCCGCATGGGCGCAGTAACGACCAAGAAGCCCTACATCATGCCGCCGCTCAGCGCGTACGCCGAGGTCGCCGCGCGCCTGCGGGTGGACAACGTCAGCCTGCGCTACCAGTCGCCCAAGGGCGAAACCTTCACCGCGCTGGACCGCGTCTCCTTCGAGGTGCCGGACCAGCAGTTCGCGGTGATCGTCGGCCCTTCCGGCTGCGGCAAGTCGAGTCTGCTCTACCTCACCGCCGGCCTCAACGAGCCGAGCGAGGGCGACATCTACGTCGGCGGGCAGAAGGTCGACGGTCCCGGCGCCGACCGCGGCATGGTGTTCCAGGGCTACACCCTGTTCCCCTGGCTGACCGTGCGCCAGAACATCGAGTTCGGCCTCAAGCGCCGCGGCCTGCCGCAGGACGAAATCCGCACCATCGTCGAGTTCTACCTGGGCGAGGTCGGCCTGGCCAAGTTCGCCGGGCATTATCCCAAGCAGCTCTCCGGCGGCATGATGCAGCGCGTCGCCATCGCCCGCGCGCTGGCCAACGACCCGCAGATCCTGCTGATGGACGAGCCCTTCGGCGCCCTCGACAGCCAGACCCGCCTGCAGATGCAGCAACTGCTGCTGCAGGTGTGGGGCAACAGCAAGAAGACCGTGGTGTTCGTCACCCACGACATCGACGAGGCGATCCTGCTCGCCGACCGCATCTACGTGATGGGCGCGCGCCCCGGCCGGATCAAGGAAATCCTCGACGTGCCGATCGAACGCCCGCGCAACCTGGACGTGGTCATGGAGCCGGAGTTCATCCGCATGAAACGGCACATCCTCGGCCTGCTGCACGACGACCTGGAAGAGATGCACTGAGGGCGGCGATCGGTTTCGGCCACCGTCGTCCACCAACGCGTCGTACAGCGGCTTTTCGGAGGGTGCGCCATGCGCACCAACCCCCACCCCTGCAAACCGGTGCGCACGGCGCCCCCTACGGTCGNNCCGACCCGAGCGTGCGCGTGTGCCTGATCGAGGCCGGCGGCAGCGACGCCAGCCCGCGGGTGCAGACCCCGGCCGGCACCATCACCCTGTACAAGAGCAAGATCTTCAGCTGGAACTACTTCTCCGCGCCGCAGAAGAACCTCGCCGGGCGCAGCCTGCACACCCCGCGCGGCAAGGCGCTGGGCGGCTCCAGCGCGATGAACAGCATGATCTACATCCGTGGCGACGCCAGCGACTACGACCGCTGGGAAAGCGCCGGCTGCCCCGGCTGGGGCTGGCAGGACGTGCTGCCCTGGTTCAAGCGCTCCGAAGGCAACCGCCTCGGCCAGTCGCTGCTGTATCACGGCACCGGGGGCGAATTGCTGGTGGACCGCCCGCGCGACCCCAACCCGCTCTCCGAAATCTACATCCGCGCCGGCGAGCACCTCGGCCTGCGCCGCAACGACGACTTCAACGGCGGCACCCTGGAAGGCGTCGGCCTGTACAACGTCACGCAGAAGGACGCCAAGCGCCTGTCCAGCTACCGCGCCTTCGTTCACCCGATCCTCGACCGGCCGAACCTCAGCGTACTGAGCGGCTGCCAGGTCGGCCGGCTGATCCTCGACGGCAGCCGCGTCAGCGGTGTGGAGCTGCAGCACAACGGCCAGTGGCGCACCCTGCACTGCAGCCGCGAGACCATCCTCTGCGCCGGCGCGCTGGGTTCGCCGCACCTGCTGCTGAATTCCGGCATCGGCCCGAAGGCCGAGCTGGAAGCGGCCGGCGTGGCCTGCAAGCTGGACCTTCCCGGCGTCGGCAAGAACCTCCAGGACCACATCGACGGCCTGGTCACGGTGCGCTCCAAAAGCCCGCTGTCGCTCGGCTTCTCCCTCGGCTCGCTGCCGAAGATCGTCGCCGCGCCGTTCCGCTATCTGGGGCAGAAGATGGGCTGGCTGACCACCAACTACGTCGAGGCCGGCGGCTTCGCCCGCACCCCGCTGTCGGAAACCCTGCCGGACGTGCAGATGCACTTCGTGCCCGGCTACCGCAGCCACCGCGGCCGGCTGTTCGAGTGGGGCCACGGCTACGCCATCCACACCTGCGTGCTGCGCCCGAAAAGCATCGGCGAAGTGCGCCTGGGCGCCGGCCGCAGCCTGGAGATCGACTTCAACTTCCTCGACGACCCGGAGGACGCAAAAGTGCTGGTCGAGGGCGTGAAGCTCGCCCGGCGCATCCTCGCCCAGCCGGAGTTCGACGGTCTGCGCGGCGCCGAGATGCTCCCCGGCCCGCAGGTGCAGAGCGACGAGCAGCTGCTGGCGCACCTGCGCGACTATGCGGCCACCGTGTTCCACCCGGTCGGCACCTGCAAGATGGGCACGGACGCCATGGCCGTGGTCGATACGCAGCTCAAGGTCCGCGGCCTGGACAACCTGCGCGTGGCCGACGCCTCGATCATGCCCACGCTGATCAGCGGCAACACCAACGCACCCTGCATCATGATCGGCGAGCGCGCGGCGGACTTCATCGTCAGCCAGCGCTGACGCCTCCACGACGCCGAGCTTGTGCTGCGGGCCGAGCCGGGTCAGTAGACCAGCCGCACGTCGAGCAGGCTGGTGTAGTTGCCCGGCCGGTAGAGGCGGTTCGGGCGGATGCTCGCGTAGACCCGGTAGCTGCGCGTCGAGGTCGAGTAAGGCGCCAGGCTGATGCTGTCGCTGATCGCCGTTCCGGCACCGCTGCCGTCGCCCCAGAGCTGGCGCCCGTCGGCGGAAACGAACAGCTGGTAGACCACTTCGCCGGAAGCGCCCTGCAGCCGCTGCGAGGTGGCGTCCGCGCTGTCGAGAAGAATCCGGTAGTCGATGTTCGCCGCGCGGGCGGCGCTGTGGCAGACCACGGTCAGCGTCGCGCTGCTCGATTGCGCCCGCTCGCCGCCTTCCACCTCGCCGAACACCAGTGGCGTGGCGCTGATCGAGCACTCGTAGGCCTGCGCCGCCGGCGCGCCGAGGGCGAATGCGGCGGCCAGCAGCGCAGCAATCCTGGCGACATTCATTAGGGCGTCTCCTGCTGGCAGCGCAACGGGCCGATCTCGGGAATCCGCTCGGCATCGGGCTGGTAGTCGAAGCGCACCTGGCAGTCGGACTCGCCCTCGCGGCTGACCCGCAGCTGGTTGTGCGCGCCGAGCCCTTCGATGAAGGCTTCGCCGTCGTAACCCACCGGCACCGGCATCGTGCTGCCGAGCAACGTCGCCTGGCTGCCGATCGGCAGTGGATTGCCCTGGGCATCGACCAGCCGCAGGGTGGCGCCGTGGCGCTGGACGATGGCGAAACGAACCCGCACGCCGGCGCGGTCGGTCGGCCTCACCTGCTGCTCGACCTGCGTCAGATCGGCGTTCATCGGCACGTCGCCCGGTGCGATGGACAGCCGGTTCGACTCGTAGGCGCGCAGGTCTTCGACGAACAGCAGGCCGTCCTTGTCGGTGTGCCCGACGGGGCGGTTCTCCTGCCTCACGCCGACCCCGGCCGCGCCGTCGGTATCCACCAAAGCGAAGCTGTCGTCGATGCGGTTGGAGGCGAACAGGTGTCCGCCGATCAGCGTCAGCGCGCCGCTGGCGGTGGCGCGCACGGCGCTGTCGTGGTCCGTTCGCTCGGCCTCAGCGCCGATGCGCCCCCAGTCGGACTTGTAGCTGAGGGCGACGTCCTGCTGTTCGCGCTCGCCGCCCTGGCGCGCCAGGCGCCAGCCGATATCGCCGCGCTGCACGGCGGTCTGTTCCGCCTGCACCCGGTTGTAGGTGCGCGAACCGCTGCTGTTGCTGCTTGCGCTGAGGGTGCTGCGCTCGCCAAGCGGCAGCGACAGGCCGACGAAGAAGCCGTTGCTCTGGCTGCCTTCGAAGTCGTGGAAGGCGGTGGCGAAGGCCGACAGGCTGCCGACCAGGCGAGTGCTGTAGGTGGCCGAGAGAATCGCGCTGTCGATGTAGCGCGGCTGCTCGTCCAGATCGCGGTAGTCGTCCGAATCGCGGTAGTCGTCGTAGAGGCGATAGAGGTGGGTCCGCGTCTTGGCGAAAACCATGCCGAAGGTGCCGTAGCGTCCCAACGGCACGCCGAGGTTGGCGCGCAGCGTGGTGGCCGGCAGGTTGTCGCCATTGGCGGCGGCGAGGTCGGCGAAGCCGTCGCCGGCCTGGAGGATGCTCGCGCCGAAACTCAAGCCCGGCATGTTGCGCGAGAAGCCCAGGCCGTACTGGCCGGCCGCGCGCCCGTCATGCCGGCTGGCCGCCAAGGAGGCCGAAAGCACGCCGAAATCGCCCAGCAGCCAGTTGCCGCCAAGCCCGCCCATGGCCAGCCCGGAGGCGATTTCGGCGTGGCTTTCCAGGGTTGCCCGCGCCGACAACCCGCGCCGGTAGCTGAGCGAGGCGGCGCCACCGGCGTAGTCGTTGGAGCGCGAGGCATAGTGGCGACGCACCGCGCCCAGCTCCAGCGAGAGCGCGTCCAGATCGGGACGCAGCAGTTGCGAGCTGCTGTAGAACGGCAGGGTCTCGCTGGTCTGCCGGCCGCTGGCGTCCTTGATCATCATCGAGATGTCGCCCCCGCCGCTGACCACCGGCAACTGGTTGACCTCGAACGGACCGGGCTGCACACGGCTGGACAGCTGGCGGATGCCGTTGACGTAGATGTCCACCGAGGACGGCACCGCCACCTCGCCGGAAAGGCTGGGCCGGGGGAAGGTGACCAGGTCCGGGCGCAGGCCGAAGTTGGTGGCCAGTTTCACGCCGGCCAGGCGCACCGGGCGCGTCCAGCCCAGGCCGCCGTTGATGAAGTCGCCGGCATTGAAGGTGCGCATGCTCTGCGGGTCGGAGTGGCTGTAGGTGCTGTCGAGGCGGACGCGCCGGTCGAAGTGCCCGCTGGCCTGCTCGACACTGTTCTCGAACACGCCGGCGCCACCGAACAGGCGCAGGCTGGCGAGCAGGTTGCTGCTGTCGAGTTCGCTGGAGCGGGTCGCCTGGGCGTCGTAGTTGAGCACCGCGCCGCTGGCGCTGGGCATCGGCTCGCCGGCTTCGCGCGAGCGCCGCCGGCTCAGTTGCTGCAGCGCCAGGTCCTGGTTCGGCAGTTGCAGATACAGCGTCTGGCTCGCCGCATCGAGGCGGTAGTGCCAGCCACTCAAGGTGCCCAGCTCGAGCCGCGCTGCGCTCGCCTGCGCCGGCAGCCGTAGCCCCAGGTCGAGCAGTTGCGCGCGCTCGACGAAGAGCCGGCCGTCCAGTTCGTCCACGGCCATCACCCGGTCCATATCGCGCCCGTTGACGAACAGCGCCAGCAACAGCGGCACCGGCTCGCTGGCCGCGGCGCCCTGCACGGCGTCGGACAACAGGCACAGCAGGGCGAACAGCCACAGGCGCCTAGCGATGCGCACCGACTACCAGCCATTGTTCGCCACCACCGGCCTGCGCCGGCAATCGAAGATGCACGCGCGCACCGGGCTGCAGCGGCGACCCGGCGCCGCCGATCCGCCAGCGCCGCTGGCTGCCGGCGAGCAGATAGGGCAAGCCCTGCACGGCCAGCTTCAGCGCGGCGCCGTCGGCCGTGGTCAGCTGCACGCCGGCGAGCGTGGCGTGGCGCGAACCGGCGTTCTCGGCGACCAGCACGGTGCCGGCGTCCTCAC
>DIEE01000023.1:13548-13731 GCA_002418465.1 Pseudomonas sp. UBA5782
GGTGAAACTGGCCGAACGCTGCCCGGCCGCCAGTTGCTGGCCGATCGGCACGATCTGTACGGAAGGCGGCGCGGCCAGCAGCGGCAGGCTGAACGTCAGCGCAAGCAGCGACGTCCAGCACCTGACAAAGCGAACGGGCATGGCGGAGAGCGCGGCGATCAGTAATCGACGCTGGCGACCCCC
>DIEE01000030.1 GCA_002418465.1 Pseudomonas sp. UBA5782
TGCGCACCAAGAATTTCTCCGACTACATACTCGGTGGTCGCAGCCTCGGCAGTTTCGTCACCGCGCTTTCCGCCGGTGCTTCGGACATGAGCGGCTGGCTGCTGATGGGCCTGCCGGGCGCCGTCTACCTGTCCGGCCTCTCGGAAAGCTGGATCGCAATCGGCCTGATCGCCGGTGCCTGGCTCAACTGGCTGTTCGTCGCCGGCCGCCTGCGCGTGCAGACCGAGCACAACGGCAACGCACTGACCCTGCCGGACTACTTCACCACCCGCTTCGACGACAACAGCCGCATCCTGCGCGTGCTCTCGGCGCTGGTGATTCTGGTGTTCTTCACCATCTACTGCGCCTCGGGCATCGTCGCCGGCGCGCGCCTGTTCGAAAGCACCTTCGGCATGTCCTACGAGACCGCGCTGTGGGCCGGCGCGCTGGCGACCATCGCCTACACCTTCGTCGGCGGCTTCCTCGCGGTGAGCTGGACCGACACCGTGCAGGCCACGCTGATGATCTTCGCGCTGATCCTCACGCCGATCGTGGTGATGCTCGCCACCGGCGGCGTGGACACCACTTTCCTGGCCATCGAAGCCCAGGATGCGACCAACTTCGACATGCTCAAGGGCGCCAGCGTCGTCGGCGTGATCTCGCTGCTCGCCTGGGGCCTGGGCTACTTCGGCCAGCCGCACATCCTCGCGCGTTTCATGGCCGCCGACTCGGTGAAATCGATCCCCGCCGCGCGGCGCATCTCGATGACCTGGATGATCCTCTGCCTGGGCGGCGCGGTCGCCGTGGGCTTCTTCGGCATTGCCTACTTCTCGGCCCACCCGGACGTCGCCGGTGCGGTCAGCGAAAACCCGGAGCGGGTGTTCATCGAGCTGGCCAAGCTGCTGTTCAACCCGTGGATCGCCGGCGTGCTGCTCTCGGCCATCCTCGCCGCCGTGATGAGCACCCTGAGCTGCCAGTTGCTGGTCTGCTCCAGCGCGCTGACCGAGGACTTCTACAAGGCCTTCCTGCGCAAGGGCGCCTCGCAGCGCGAACTGGTCTGGGTCGGCCGTGGCATGGTGCTGCTGATCGCGGTGGTCGCGATCCTCGTCGCACGTGACCCGGAGAGCAAGGTGCTCGGCCTGGTGTCCTACGCCTGGGCCGGTTTCGGCGCGGCCTTCGGCCCGGTGGTGATCTTCTCGCTGCTGTGGAAGGGCATGACCCGCAACGGCGCCCTGGCCGGCATGCTGGTCGGCGCGGTGACCGTGGTGGTGTGGAAGCAGTACATCGGCCTGGGCCTGTACGAGATCATTCCGGGCTTCGTCTTCGCCAGCCTGGCAATCCTGATCTTCAGCAAGCTCGGCAACGGCCCCAGTGCCGACATGCTCGAGCGCTTCGCGGCCGCCGAGAAGGAATATCAGGACGCACACATCTGAGGCGGCTGGCGCCCCAATAGGTATTGCGCTGGAACGCCGAGCGGCTCTTGTAGGGGCGAATTCATTCGCCAACGCAACCGGATCTGGCGAACTCCTTCGCCCCTGCAGGTGTTGCACTGGCGCACCGAGTTCCGGCTGAAGGGGCGACACCCGGCAAAACGAGTTGGCCTTCACGGGCATGCGCGGCTCGGCCTGAACAGGTCGGGCCGTTTTTTTTGCTTGTGGAATCGCCGCGTCCATTCGGCGCCTTGGGCGAACCCGTCGGGGTATGTTCGCGTCATCCGTTGACCGTCTGGTTTTTTCTGGAGGCAGCCCATGACCGCGGAAATCAGCGCCAAACAGCTGGATATCGACCTCTGCAAAGGCGACGAGCACGCGCTGTTCAAGTGGTTCGTCGCCAGCTTCCTGTTCGGCAAACGCATCCAGCAGGACATCGCGGCGGACGCCTATCGGGTGATCGTCGAGAAGCACGGCCGCGACACCCCGCGCAAGCTGTGCAACTGCAGCTGGCAGCAGATCGTCGATATGCTCGGCGAGGGCCATTACGTGCGCTACGACGAGTCCACCGCCGAGCGCCTGCTCAAGCTCTGTAACAAGCTGATCGATGACTATGGCGGCGAGGTCGGCAACATCCACGCGTAGAGCGAGAACCGTAAGGCGCTGGAAAAGCGCCTCGCCGACTTCGAGGGCATCGGCCCGAAGACCGTGGAAATCTTCATGCGCGAGGTGGGCAAGCTCTGGTGCTGAGCTCGACGGGGGCAAATCCCGAGCATTAAAAAAAAGCCGCAGGCTCAGGCCTGCGGGCATTTCTGATTTCGCCTGCGTTATTGCCGCGATGCTTCAGTCGCTGGCCGGCGTACGCCGTGCGGTCGGCGATCACCCAGCCGTGGCTGTGGTAGCAGACGATCACCGGGAACGGCCCGCTGCCGCTGGGGCGAACACGCGTGTCTTGAGGTCGCCGGCGGCGCCGGGGATGCTGCGATCGACGCTGGTCACGCCCGGCACCAGCGATTCCAGAGTTATGTCGCGGCCGTCTTTCTCCACCCCAATCGGCTGATTCCATTCCTCGGAGAGCCCTGCTGGCTCTTGCGGGACGGGCTTCAGCCCACCGCCGCCCGGGCATGGTCGTATCGCCCGGGGCGGAAGCTCACTCACGGAGTCATCCGTACAACTCCTTGTATCCTGATAAAAAATACAAACTGTATCGCTCGCCAATCGGGCCAAACAGGCATGCTTTGCGCCATCGTTTTCATCAATGGAGCCCGCCATGACCCTCGCTTTCCATCAGGTCGACGCCTTTTCCGATCAGCCTTTCGCCGGCAATCCGGCGATGGTCTATCGCCTCGATCACTGGCTCGAGGATGCGCTGATGCAGCGCATCGCCGCGGAACACAACCTGGCGGAGACCGCCTTCGTGGTTCGCGAGGGTGCTGCCTGGCACATTCGCTGGTTCACCCCGAGCGCCGAGGTACCGCTGTGCGGCCACGCGACCCTGGCCAGCGCCCACGTGCTGTTCGAAATCTATGGCGAGCCGGGCGAGCGCATCGACTTCACCTGTCGCAGCGGCAAGCTGGCGGTGATCCGCGAAGAAGGGCGGCTGGTGCTGGACTTTCCCGTTCAGGCGGCGACGCCGATGGACATTCCCGAAGGTCTGGAAAACATCCTCGGAGAGAAAGTACTGGCCGTGTTCGACGCGCCGCAATTACTGGTGCTGCTCGAATCCGAAGCGTCGGTACGCGCCTGCGCACCCGACCTGAAGGCACTGGCAAGTCGGGACTGGCCGAACGTGATCGTTACCGCCGCAGGCAGCGATTTCGATTTCGTCTCGCGCAATTTCGCCCCGGCAATCGGCATCGACGAGGACCCGGTGACCGGTTCGGCGCACTGCATCCTGATTCCCTACTGGGCGGAACGGCTCGGCAAGAACGTCCTGCAGGCGTACCAGGGCGGTGCGCGCGGCGGGCGGCTATGGTGCCGGCTGGAAGGCGAGCGGGTGAAGATCGGCGGCTATGCGACGCTGGTGGCCAGCGGGCAGCTGCATATCGGCTGAGACTCTGGAGGTAACGCGTTCGCCCGACGAGAGCGTCGGGCGATGGCTGTATCAGGCCATGCCCGCGCAGCGGCGTACGCCGATCTGCTCGGTCGGCGTTTCGCCCTGGGTCGGATAGAGCACCAGATGCTCGGCGGCCACGCGGATGCCGACGTCCTGACCGGGCAGGAACTCGGTCTGGCTGGGGTAGATCGATTCCAGCTGGCAGCCGGTGGCCAGTTGCAGCCGGTACAGCGTCGCCGCGCCGAGGAAGGTACGGCCGAGGATGCGCGCCTTCAGCGCGCTGCTCGGATCGAGGGTAATGTCGTCCGGGCGCAGCAGCACGTCCACCGCCGTACCGTTCTCCCAGGCGTAGGCACGGTTGCCGCGCAGCTCGCCCAGCTCGGTACGCACGCTGTCCGGGCCGGTCATCTGGCCTGGGATGAAATAACCCTGGCCGATGAAGCTGGCGACGAAGGGCGTCGCCGGCTCGTGGTAGAGGTTGAACGGCGTATCCCACTGCTCCAGATGGCCGCGGTTGAACACGCCCACCTGATCGCTGACGGCGAAGGCTTCTTCCTGATCGTGGGTGACCAGGATGGCGCTGGTGCCGCGTGCCTTGAGGATGTCGCGCACCTCATGGCTGAGGCGCCGGCGCAGCTCGCCGTCGAGGTTTGAGAAGGGTTCGTCGAGGAGCAGCAGTTGCGGCTCCGGCGCCAGCGCGCGGGCCAGCGAAACGCGTTGCTGCTGGCCACCGGACAGTTCGTTGGGGAAGCGCTTGGCCAGCGCGCCCAGGTTGACCATGTCCAGCAGCTCGGCGGTGATGCGTTCGCGGTCGGGATTCTGGCGAATGCCGAAGGCGACGTTCTGCGCCACGCTCAGGTGCGGGAACAGCGCGTAGTCCTGGAAGACCATGCCAATGCGGCGTTTTTCCGGCGCGACGGTGAAGCCGGGGCGGGAAATCACCTCGCCTCCCAGCCGAATCTCGCCTTCCTGCACCGGCTCGAAGCCGGCGATGGCGCGTAGCGTGGTGGTCTTGCCGCAGCCGGACGGGCCGAGCAGGCAGCCAATGTCGCCGGCGTTGAGGTGCAGGTTGAGGGTCTGCACCACGCGCTGCTCCTGGTAGCCGCAGGCGAGGTCACGCAGGTCGAGCAGGATGTCGTGTGTCATGCGTAGTGATAAGCCGGTTCGACGAGAAATTCGAGGAGCGCCTTCTGCACGTGCAGCCGGTTCTCCGCCTGGTCCCAGGCGACCGAACAGGGCTGGTCGAGCAGCTCTTCGCTGATCTCCTCGCCACGGTGTGCCGGCAGGCAGTGCATGAACAGCACGTCCGCGGCCGCACCGGCAAGCAGCTCGGCATTCACCTGGTAGGGGCGGAACAGCGCCAGGCGTGCCTCGGTTTCGTCTTCCTGGCCCATCGAGGCCCAGACGTCGGTGCACACCAGGTGTGCGCCGGCAACCGCCTGGCGCGGGTCGCGCAGCACCTGCACGCGGTTGCCGGCCTGAGCCAGCAGCGCGGCGCTCGGCTCGTAGCCTTCGGGGCAGGCAATGCGCAGCTGGAAGTCGAACTGCTGGGCCGCCTCGATGTAACTGTTGCACATGTTGTTACCGTCGCCGATCCAGGCCACGGTCTTGCCGGCGATGCTGCCGCGGTGTTCGTGGAAGGTCTGCATATCGGCGAGCAGCTGGCAGGGGTGCAGGTCGTCGGAGAGGCCGTTGATCACCGGTACCCGCGAGTTGGCGGCGAATTCGATCAGGGTGTCGTGGGCGAAGGTGCGGATCATCACCGCGTCGAGCATCCGCGACATGACGATGGCGCTGTCGGCGATCGGTTCGCCGCGGCCGAGCTGAGTGTCGCGCGGCGAGAGGAAGATCGCCTGGCCGCCGAGCTGGATCATGCCGGCTTCGAAGGACAGCCGGGTACGCGTCGAGGCTTTCTCGAAGATCATCCCCAGTACGCGATTCTTCAGCGGCTCGAAGAGCACGCCGCGGTTGCGCAGGTCTTTCAGCTCGCTGCCGCGGCGGATCAACCCGACCAGTTCCTGGGGGGTGAAATCCATCATCGAGAGAAAGTGCCTGACGCTCATGTTCATTACCTTGACTGCACCGGAACTGTGTCCGGAGACATCCTGTTTTCACGAAAAAATACGACGACCTACGGCTGAAAACCGCACGGTACGACGAAACGGGGAAGGCGCGATGTTATAAAAAAATGTCGCTACACGCCATGTTGGTACCAGTTACCGCCGGGCTTGCGGCTTTGCTGCGGGAAACTCGGTGAGGCTGCTGGTGAATCCCGGTTGCCGATCCCGACGGGATCGACAGCTGGCCGTTCATCGAAGAGGGCAGCCAGCAGAAGCGGGGAAGGGAGCTTTGTACACTGCGCCTGCACCGCTTGGCAATGAAACGCCGGGGCAGGGATGGCGGGGGCTTTCGACCTACCAGGAGGTCTCCTGCAGACCTTTGCGCTCGGCTTCGCGACGCATCTCGGAAACCGCGATGACCATCGCTTCGAGCTTTTCGTCGTGGGCCTTCTGTTCCTGCAGGGCCTTCTCCAGCGCAATTCGCTCGGATTCCAGCGTCCGCACGCGTTCGGCAGCGGCCTGGGCTTCGGCCACCTGGCGCGCGGTATAGCTGTCGATCAGGGAGAGGCTGATCTGGTAGCCGGTGATGCCGACCGCCAGCACGCTGGCGAGGCCCAGGGCCCTGATCTTGAAGGTGCGGGAAAGGCTGATCGCCATGGCGTTCGCTCCTTTGAGAGACGGGGCGATGCTAACGCAGAGGCGGAGCAACGAAAAGCCCGCGCGGGGCGGGCTTTTGCTTTACCGATTGTTACCAGCGCGGCCGGGGCGGGCCGTAGTAGTAGCCCGATGGAGGCGGTGGCGGGCCGTAATGCGGCGGGGGCATTCCGACCACCGGATAGGCCTGGTAGTAGACCGGTGCCGGCTGGTAATAAACCGGTTGCGGTGGCGGGTAGTAGACCGGCTGGGGCGGATAGTAGGCGATCGGTGCCGACTGCACGTAGACCCGTTCCGGCGCGCGCTGCGAGGCGACGAATACCCCGCCGACCACCGCCCCGACTACAGCTCCCAATACCGCGTTGTCCGCGCCATGCCCGCGCGCCGCGGCCTGCCCGCTGAGCACGAGGCTGCCGACCAAGAGAGCAACCTGAGGGATGCGACCAAACATGTGTTCCTCCTGCCCGGAGAGTAGGGTCCGGGGCGATGTATCAGACCGCTAAACCAGCGCGGCGTGGAGTGGTCATAGGTAAAGGTTGTGTAAGCCCGGACAGGTGGTCAAACGGAACCTGGATGCGCGGGTCTGCCTCTCATCGTTTCGCGCTGCCGCGATCAAGACCTGCCGCTCGTCGCCGACGCCACGCCAAGTGGCCAATCGCCACGTAGTGTAAGCGGTTATCGATGCCGCTATTTTAAGCGAAATTACGCAATGAAGCGGCGATCCCACAGATATCAAGAGAGATGTATGGACGAAGATTTATTGAGCAAGGAGGAGCAGAAAGCGTTGGCCGAGGCGGTCCACGAGCCGGATATCTCGCGGCCGGCCGTACTTCTGGTCGACGACGACGAAGCGTTCCGTGAGCTGCTTGCCGAGGTCTTCCATATTCACGGGATCCTTTGTTTTCCGGCCGATGGGGTCGAATCGGCGATCCGTCTGCTGAAGAAGCGGGCGACCATTTCGCTGATCATCACCGATCTGCGCATGGGGCCGAGCGGCGGCCTCGAGCTGGTCCGCTGGGTGCGCGAATCGGAGCGCTCGGCGTTGCCGGTGGTGATCATGTCGGGGCAGGCGGACATGCAGGACGCGATCGAAGCGATGCATCTCAACGTCATCGATTTCCTGCTCAAGCCGGTGGACCTGCAGAACATGCTCAACCTGGTGCGCCGGGAACTGCGCATGGAAGATCCGTCGACACCGGACTTCGGAGCCTGAAGTGACGGAAAAAGAGCTGCTCGCCACCCTCACGCAGATGGTCGCCACGGAGGATCTTCCGGACTTCACGCCGTCGATCACCGGCGCGCTGCTGTTCGAGACCCTGGTGGCCAACTGGGACGAGCTGAGCCCCGGCGTGCGCGGCAATCTGATGCTGGTGCTGAGCATCCTGACCAAGGAGCTTTCCGCCGAGTCGAAGGCCGAACGCACCACCGCGCAGATTCTCGACAGAATCAGCCGACGTTGAGCAAGCTCGCGCGAACCGGCGATTTCCTCCTTTGGTCTGCATTTGCAAATTGCCGGAATTAACCGCGGACGGCTCGGTCTTTTGTTACAGGAGCGGTGCTCGTTACCGATAAAAATGCCAACGAATTCTAGCGGTGTCCGTTTTGCCTAAGTCCATCCTGATTGTAGATGATGAGCCGTCGATCCTTTCCCTGCTGGTGGAGCACCTGGAGGGGAGTGGCTACGACGCCTTCGGCGCGGGCACCGCGCAGCAGGCGATCGCGCTGCTTGACGGTCAGCAGCCGGTCGATCTGCTGATTTCGGATTTTCGCCTGAACGACGGGATGAACGGCCTGATGGTCGCGGAGGCGGCGCTGCGTTCGCTGCCGGACATCAAGGTGCTGTTCATCAGCGGCCACCCCTACGAGGTCTGGGAAGCGGAGAGCTTCAAGCAGATGAATGCGCTGCTGCTGGGCAAGCCGTTCATGCTCGACCAGCTGGATCATTCGATCGACGAGCTGCTCGCGGTTGCCGAGTAAGCTTCCCGCCTTCAGGACTCCGCTGCGGAATCGGCGTGCATGATGCCGTTCGATTCATGCCGCAAAGGCTCGTGGTGAAGTTGTCGGTTTAGCGCCATAGTCCGAATCTGCGCCGACCCGACCGGTCGGCTAGAACAATAAGACGAGGCGTGCCCATGAGCCGAACCCTCCATCACCGTGCCTGCCACCTGTGCGAAGCCATCTGCGGCCTGAACATCGAAACCGAAATCCAGGCCGACGGTTCGCAGCGCATCCTCTCGATCAAGGGCGACCCGGAAGACAGCTTCAGCCGCGGCCATATCTGCCCCAAAGCCATCGCCCTGCAGGATATCCAGGACGATCCCGACCGCCTGCGCCAGCCGATGCGCCGGGTCGGCAACGAATGGCAACCGATCGGCTGGGACGAGGCCTTCGCCTTCGCCGCCGAACGCCTGGCCGGCATCCAGGAGCGTTACGGGCGCAATGCGGTGGCGGTGTACCAGGGCAATCCCAGCGTGCACAACTACGGGCTGATGACTCACAGCAACTACTTCCTCGGCCTGCTGAAAACCCGCAATCGCTACTCGGCCACCTCGGTCGACCAGCTGCCGCACCACCTCACCAGCCACCTGATGTACGGCCACGGTCTGCTGATCCCGATCCCGGACATCGATCACACCGACTTCATGCTGATCCTTGGTGGCAATCCGCTGGCGTCCAACGGCAGCATCATGACCGTGCCCGACGTCGAGAAGCGTCTAAAGGCCCTGAAAGGCCGCGGCGGCCGGCTGGTGGTGGTCGACCCGCGACGCAGCGAAACGGCGGCGATCGCCGATCAGCACCTGTTCGTGCGCCCCGGCCAGGACGCCGCGCTGCTGTTCGGTCTGCTCAATACGCTGTTCGAGGAAAACCTGACGCGCGCCACCCATCTGCCGGTCGAAGGCCTCGACGACGTGCGCCGCGCCGTCGCACCGTTCACCGCGGAAAGCATGGCGCCGCGTTGCGGTATCGCCGCCGGGCAGATCCGCCAGCTGGCGCGTGATTTTGCCGGTGCCGACAAGGCGGTGTGTTATGGGCGGATGGGGGTTTCCACCCAGGCTTTCGGTACCCTCTGCCAGTGGTTGGTGCAGATGATCAATCTGGTCAGCGGCAACCTGGATCGCGAGGGCGGCGTGCTCTGCACGGAGCCTGCGGTCGATCTGGTGGCAACCACCTCGGGCGGGCATTTCAATCGCTGGCAGAGCCGCGTCTCGGGCTTGCCTGAATACGGCGGCGAGCTGCCGGTCTCGGCGCTCGCCGAAGAAATGCTCACGGCCGGCGAAGGCCAGGTCCGCGCGCTGATCAGCGTGGCCGGCAACCCGGTGCTTTCCACGCCCAACGGCCGGCAGATGGAGCAGGCGCTGGACGGGCTGGAGTTCATGCTCAGCATCGATCTGTACATCAACGAGTCGACCCGCTACGCCGATCTGATCCTGCCGCCGACCTCGCCGCTGGAGCACGACCACTACGACGCCACCTTCAACCTGCTCGCGGTGCGCAATGTCACCCGCTTCAACGAGGCGGTGCTGGCCAAGCCGCAAGGAGCACTGGACGACTGGGAAATCTNNCCATGCCGCCTGAACAGATGATCGACCTGGGCCTGCGTTACGGCCCGCATGGCGATCGCTCGCCGCGCCAGCTCAGCCTCGCGCGCCTGCGCGAACACCCGCACGGGCTTGACCTGGGCGCGCTCAAGCCGAACCTGGCGGCGCGGCTGAAGACCGCCAGCGGCAAGATCGAGGCGGCTCCGGCGTT
>DIEE01000160.1 GCA_002418465.1 Pseudomonas sp. UBA5782
CTGACCCTGGTCGGCCTAGACGTCACCCATCGCACCCTGATCGACCCGCCGCGCATGGCGCGCATCGCCGCCGCGCAGCCGCGCCTGGGGCCGCTGCTGGCGCATGCCTTCGAGTTCTACGCGCGTTTCTACCGCACCTTCCTCGGCCGCGACGGCTGCTGCCCGCACGACAGCTGCGCGGTGGCCTGGCTGCGCCGGCCCGAGCTGTTCCGCAGCGTGCGCGGCCATCTCAACGTGGTCACCGAGGGGCTTGCCGAAGGGCAGACGGTGTTCGCCGAGGCCGGTCGCGAGTTCGTCAGCGAACGCTGGAGCAACACGCCTCTGGTGGACGTCTGCCTGGGCGTGGACGCCGCGGCGGTGGAGGAATGGATGGAGGCGGTGCTGACCGCCGGCAACAGAATGCAACAGGTGCTCGACCCGGCCTGACTTCAGTTGTCGAACAAACGGCCGCTAAAGCGGCCACCTGCGTGCTGGCTTACAAGAACAATTCCAGCGATTAGCGACAATCAAAAATCGATATTTGGAGCGTTCATGAAAAGCTGGCTCGATAACCTGAGCGTCACGCGCAAGCTGGGGCTTGGCTTCGGCGTGGTGCTGATCCTTACCGTCATTCTCGCCACGGCGGGCTGGAACAGCCTGGAAAGCGTGATTCAACGCAGCAACTGGATGAGCCAGATCAGCCGGCTCGGCGACTCGCTCACGGTGCTGCGCATCACCCGCCTGCAATACATGCTGGCCAACGGCGACGACAAGGTCGCCGAAACCGTGCAGACCGCTCTGGATGCCTATCGCAGCCAGCACGACGAAGTCCTCAAGGTCTTCGTCAGCCCGGAAAACGTGCGTCTGCTGAAGGAGCAGCGTGCGCAGATCGACGACTACCAGCGCTCGCTGAACAAGATGCGCGAGGCCTACAAGGTCGCCAACCAGGCGCGCCAGACGATGACCGACAACGCGCTCAAGGTCAGTCAGGCGATCGACGAGATCAACGCTCAGGTGCAGCAATTGTCGACCGACGACGAGAGCCGCTTCCCGCAATTCCAGTCGATCACCCGCGCCAAGGAAGACTGGCAACTGGTGCGCTACCAGGTGCGCGGCTACACCGGCAATCCGAACGCCGAGTCCGAGCGCACGGCGATGACCCAGCTCGACGACACCCAGCGCGCGCTGGCCGCGTTCAAGGCGGTGTTCGGCGTCGACCATCCGCAGCGCATCGTGCAGATGGACGCCGCCATGACCGCCTACCGCGCCGCCGTGCTGGCCTTCACCCAGGCCAGCAACGACATCGTCACCGCGCGCAAGGAAATGACCGAGGAGGGCCAGGCCATCGTCAAGTACGACGAGCAGCTGACGCAGATCCAGCTCGACCGCCGCGACGCCGAAAGCGCCCAGGCGCGCAGCGTGCAGATCATCGCCGCGCTGCTGGCAGTGCTGTTCGGCGTGCTCGCGGCGTGGATCATCACCCGGCAGATCACCCGTCCGCTGCGCGACACCCTGGAAGCGGTGGAGCGCATCGCCGCCGGCGACCTGTCGCAAACCCTCAAGGTCGAGCGCCGCGACGAACTGGGCGTGCTGCAGCAGGGCATCCAGCGCATGGGCACGACCCTGCGCGAGCTGATCGGCGGGATTCGCGACGGCGTCACGCAGATCGCCAGCGCCGCCGAGGAGCTGTCCGCGGTGACCGAGCAGACCGCCGCCGGGGTCAACACGCAGAAGGTCGAGACCGACCAGGTCGCCACCGCCATGCACGAGATGTCCGCCACCGTGCAGGAAGTCGCGCGCAACGCCGAGCAGGCGTCGCAGGCCGCCTCGCAGGCCGATGCCGAAGCCCGCGAGGGTGATCGCGTGGTGATCGAGGCGATCGCCCAGATCGAGCGGCTGGCTCAGGAAGTCGCCCGCTCCTCGGACGCCATGGGCGTGCTGCAGGAAGAGAGCAACAAGATCGGCAGCGTGGTCGACGTGATCAAGGCGGTCGCCGAACAGACCAACCTGCTGGCGCTCAACGCCGCCATCGAAGCCGCGCGGGCCGGCGAGGCGGGCCGCGGTTTCGCGGTGGTCGCCGACGAGGTGCGCGGGCTGGCGCAGCGCACGCAGAAGTCCACCGAGGAGATCGAGGTGCTGGTGGCCAGCCTGCAGCAGGGCACGCAGAAGGTTGCCGTCATCATGCAGGGCAGCCGCGCGGTCACCGACACCAGCGTGGAGCTGAGCCGCAAGGCCGGCGGTGCGTTGGAGAACATCACCGGCACGGTGTCGAACATCCAGTCGATGAACCAGCAGATCGCCGCGGCGGCGGAACAGCAGGGCGCGGTGGCCGAAGAGATCAACCGCAGCGTGATCAGGGTGCGCGACATCTCCGAGCAAACCGCCTCGGCCAGCGAGGAGACCGCCGCCTCCAGCGTCGAGCTGGCGCGCCTGGGCGCCGAGCTGCAGCAGCGAGTGGCACGCTTCCGCGTCTGACGCGCGCGCCGTCGGCGCCCGCGTCAGGGCGCCGCACAGCTCGGCCCGGCTATGGTCTACTGCGGGTGGAAACCCAGAAGGCCGACGATATGCGCGTACTGACCATCGACATGCACCGCCTGGAACGGGCGCTGAACGATCCGGGAGCGTTCGAGCACTACCTCGATCTGCACAGCGGCCAGCTCATCGCACTGGACGCCGAAGCGCCGGACCTGCAGGTCCTGCATGAACTGGAAGGCGATCCCGAGCGCTACGCCGCGATCCTGCCGCTGGACAGCGCCGACCGCATCGCCATGCGCGAGGCCTTCCTCTTCGACCTGCACGACCCGCACGCCCATCCGCTACTGGCCGCCGCGCTGCAGAGCCGCCGACCGCTGCGCACCTTCGGCTATGAGCTGGAACAGTTCCCCGCGGCACGTCGCGCCTGGCCGATCTACGAAAAGGCACGGCTGCACGAGCTGGCGCTGAACTGGCTGATGGAATTGGGGCTGGAGCCGGCGGCGGAGGCCGCACAGGCCGAGACGCAGATCCCGGAAGGCATCCGCAGGCGACTGCTGAGGGCGTGAGACCGTAGGGAAACCGAGCGGCGATCCGGATCACCGAATCACGGATCGCCGCCGTCGTTTCAGGCTGTCGGGTGCGGCAAGCCGTCGTTGAGGATGTTGCTGGGCGCCGGCCGAGCAGCCGATGCACCGGGCAGTTTTTCCCAACCGGCCAGCCAGGGCGCGACACCATCACGCCAGACCTTGGCGTGCAGGCGCGACAGCGCCACCGGATCGCTGAGCAGGAACATCTTGCGCGCCCCATCCAGCGCCTTCGGCCCTTCGCTGAGGGCGCGCTCGATCTGCTGCTCGCGCTGCCGCTCGATGATCTCGCTGTGGCCGTGACGGGCGGTTCCCAGGGCGCAGGCCAGCGCGTTCAGCGACGGGTCGACCACCGCCTTGCGGAAGCCGTCCTTGAGCTGATTGTCGCGATTGAGCTGGGTGTACTCGTCGGTAGCGCTCAGCTCGCGCGGCGTGTTGCTCTCCTCGGGAATCACGAACAGCTTGGCGTTGCGCGTGGCGATACCCGGCCGCGCCCGGCTGGAAAGCACCGAGACCGGGATCGACAGCATCAGCGACGCCACGATCGGCGACAGCCACCAGAGGAACTGCGGGTTCAGCCAGGCGACCAGCGCGGTCCAGGCGGCACCGAGCAGGGTCTGCATGCCGTGGCGACGAATCGCTTCGCTCCACGGCGTGGCATCGTCGTCGCGCTGTGGCGAATTCCACTGCACCGACCAGCCGAGGAACGCGGCCGTCACGAAGATCGTGTGGTAGAGCATGCGCACCGGCGCCAGCAGCATGGAGAAGAACATCTCCAGCAGCATCGACACCGTCACCTTGAACTTGCCGCCGTACTCGCGCGCGCCCTGGAACCAGATCAGCATCACGCTGAGCAGCTTGGGCAGGAACAGCATCAGCAGCGTCGTCGAGAACAGCGCGATGGCCTCCTCCGGACGCCAGCGCGGCCACACCGGGAACAGCTGGCCCGGCTGCAGGAAGTACTGCGGTTCGAGCAACTGGTGGATCGCCAGCAGTGCGGTGGAGAGCACCAGAAAGAGGAACCACAGCGGCGCCGACAGGTAGGACATCACCCCGGTGAGGAACACCGCGCGGTGCACCGGGTGCATGCCCTTGACCAGGAACAGGCGGAAGTTCATCAGGTTGCCGTGGCACCAACGACGGTCGCGCTTGAGCTCGTCGAGCAGGTTTGGCGGCAGTTCCTCGTAGCTGCCCGGCAGGTCGTAGGCGATCCACACGCCCCAGCCAGCACGCCGCATCAGCGCCGCCTCGACGAAGTCGTGGGAGAGGATCGCCCCGGCGAAGGAGCCGGTGCCGGGCAACGGCGCCAGCGCGCAGTGCTCGATGAACGGCTGCATGCGGATGATCGCGTTGTGACCCCAGTAGTGCGACTCACCGAGCTGCCAGAAATGCAGGCCGGCGGTGAACAGCGGGCCGTAGACGCGGGTCGCGTACTGCTGCATGCGCGCATAGAGGGTATCCATGCCGGACGCCTTGGGCGCGGTCTGGATGATCCCGGCGCGCGGGTTGGCTTCCATCAGTTGGGTCAGCCGCACCAGGCATTCGCCGCTCATCACGCTGTCGGCGTCGAGCACCACCATGTAGCGGTAATCGCTGCCCCAGCGTCGGCAGAAGTCGTCGATGTTGCCGCTCTTGCGCTTCACACGACGGCGGCGACGGCGGTAGAAGATGTGGCCGAAGCCCTTCACCTCGCGGCACAGCTCGAGCCAGGCGTTCTGCTCGGCGACGCAGACGTCCGGCTGGTTGCTGTCGCTGAGCACGAAGAAGTCGAAGTGTTCGAGCTGCCCGGTGGCGGCCAGCGACTCGTAGGTCGCGCGCAGGCCGGCGAACACCCGCGGCACGTCCTCGTTGGCGATCGGCATGACCAGCGCGGTGCGCGCCTGCGGGTCGATCGGCTCCTCGCCGGTGGAACTGGCGGAAATGCTGTACTTGTCACGCCCGGTGAGCAGTTGCAGGAAGCCCATCAGCGCGGTCCAGAAACCGGCCGAGACCCAACAGCAGAGCAGCGCGAATAGCAGGAGGATGCTGGTCTGCACCACATACGGCAGCACCTGGCGGATCGAGGCGAGCCAGCCCTGCTGGAAGACTTCCTGCAGGTCGACCATGCCCCAGCCCTGATACGGCAGCACCTGCTTCATGTACCAGGTGGCGACCACGGTCTGCGCCAGCATCAGGATCAGCAGGATCATTCGCCGCCAGGCACCGACGGTACGCCAGTGCGCGTATTCGTCGGCCTCGGCCGGCGGACGCAGGCGCTTCGGCGGTGCGCCGAACAGCTTGCGCCAGCCGCGCACCAGCGGGTTGGTCATCCAGGGTTCGGGCAGCATGCGCGTGCGCCGCACTGGCGGAGTCGCCTTGAGGCAGACACGCTGGCCGGCGTCGACGCCGATCGCGTCGCTGTCCAGCAGATCCGGCCAGGCCAGCTCCAGGCGCCGGCCGACCGAGTCCAGCGCCGGCTCGCCGGTGGCGCCGTTGAAGCGCCCGCGCGTGGCCAGGCCACCGAGCAGCACGTCGGTATCTTCGGCGTCGGCGAGATCACTGTCCTCGGCGGACAGTCCCAGATGGTGCCGGTAGGCCTCGACGGGCGAGGCGCTTTCGTGGGGTTTATTCATCGGCGGGCAACTGGTAGCTCCAGGTTTCGCTGAGGGTGCGCTCGCCATCGACCAGCGCGGCGCGCATTTCCACCGGCAGCGCCGGGTCCTTGACCTTGAAGCGCAGCGTCAGACGCCAGCCCTTGGTCGCGGCGTTGTAGCGCAGGCTGTTCTCGACCAGTTCGCCGTTGTCGCCAACGCTGACCTGGCTGCTCAGCGGCTCGCTCTCGGAGCGCGCGGCGAGTACCGGGCCGACGAAGTCGACCAGCAGCGCGACGCTGCCGTCGGCCTGGCGGATCAGGTTGGATTGCTTGACGTCGCCGGTGGAACGGCGAGTCTGCGCGACCCAGGCGTTGTCCTGCGGATGAAGCGCCGGCTCGTTCAGCGTCCAGTGCTGGCGATAGTCCAGCTCGATGGGCTCACCGGTGGCCGGCAGCTCGGCCGGCGTCCAGAAGGCAACGATGTTGTCGTTGGTTTCGTCCGGCGTGGGGATTTCCACCAATTGAACCTGGCCCTTGCCCCAATCGCCCTTGGGCTCGATCCAGGCACTCGGGCGCAGGTCGTAGCGGTCGTCGAGGTCTTCGAAGCGGCCGAACTCGCGACCGCGCTGGAGCAGGCCGAAGCCCTTGGGGTTCTCGACCGAGAAGGCGCTCACCGCGAGGTGCTTGGGATTGTTCAGCGGACGCCAGATCCACTCGCCGTCGCCGGCATGGATCGCCAGGCCGTTGGAGTCGTGCAGTTCCGGGCGGTAGTTGAGCTGCGGCGAAGGCTGGTTGGAGCCGAACAGGTACATGCTGGTCAGCGGCGCCAGGCCGATGCGGTTGACGGTATCGCGCAGGTAGACCCGCGACTTCACGTCGACCACCGCGTCGTCACCCGGACGCAGGATGAAGCGGTAGGCACCGGTGGCACGTGGCGAATCCAGCAGCGCATAGATCACCAGATGCTTGTCGCCGGTTTTCGGACGCTCGATCCAGAATTCGCGGAAGCGCGGAAACTCTTCGCCGGACGGCAGCGCGGTGTCGATCGCCAGGCCGCGCGCGGAGAGGCCGTAGGTCTGGCCCTTGCCGATCACGCGGAAATAGCTGGCGCCGAGCAGGGTCATCACCTCGTCCTGCTTGTCCGCCTTGTTGATCGGATAGAGCACGCGGAAGCCGGCGTAGCCGATGTCCTTCAGCGCATCCGGGCTGTGATCGAGTTGCAGCGAACCGAAGCTGAAGTTGTCCGGGTCGTACTGGATTTCATGGACGCTGGTGGCGGTAACTTCGTTGAGTTTCACCGGCGAGTCGAACTGCATGCCCTGGTGATAGAAGCTCAGCTTGAAGGGGGTGTCGCGATCGGCCCAGAACAGCTTGTCGGAGCGGTACTGGATCTGCTGGTAGTCGGCGAACTTGAGGTCGCGCAGGGACTTGGGCAGGTTGTTCTTCGGTGCTTCGTAGGCCTTGTCGGCCAGATTCTTCGCTTCGGCACCCACGTCGTCGAGGCTGAAGGCCTGGACCTGGGTGGCGCCACAAGCGGCAAACAGTGCAAAACCCAGCAGCATCGGGCGAAGCTTTTCGGGCCAGGAAGCTGCTGCAATGGAATGAGAGACCAACGTAATCCCCTTACTCGTCAGATTGCTTCTATAAGCCGCAAGCTAGACGGCGATGACCCATAAACGACCGCGTTACTACGCAATGATTCCCTGAGGCCACCCGTGGGTGGCCTTTCGGGGTGTGAATGATGAGGGACGACGAACGGGCTCGGCAAGCGGCTGAACACCGCTAATCACCGGACGTTGCGCTTTAAAGCACCTGGCGCAGGAAAGCCTGCGCGCGCGGGTCTTTCGGATGGGCAAAAAATTCCGTCGGCGAGGTGTCTTCGAGCAGTTTGCCGTGATCGAAGAACAGCACGCGGTCCGCCACTTCGCGGGCAAAACCCATCTCGTGGGTCACGCAGACCATGGTCATGCCTTCCAGTGCCAGGGTCTTCATCACGTCCAGCACTTCGCCGACCATTTCCGGATCGAGCGCCGAGGTCGGCTCGTCGAACAGCATCACCTTCGGGTCCATGCACAGCGCCCGGGCGATCGCCACGCGCTGCTGCTGGCCGCCGGAGAGACGCGACGGATATTCGTTGACCTTCTGCCCGATACCGACCTTCTCCAGCAGCGCCCGCGCCTTGTCCTCGCGCTCGGCCTTGCCGCGCTTGCGCACCACCTTCTGCGCCAGGCAGAGGTTCTCCATCACGGTCATGTGCGGGAACAGGTTGAAATGCTGGAACACCATGCCGACCTCGCGTCGATAGGCGTTGATGTCGGTCTTCGGGTTGGCCAGGTCGAGGCCGTCGATGCTCACCGACCCCGAATCGATCTCCTCCAGGCCGTTGAGGCAGCGCAGGAAGGTCGACTTGCCGGAGCCGGACGGGCCGATCACCACCAGCACCTCGCCCTTGGCCACGCCCGTGGACACCTCGTCCACCGCGCGCACCACGTGCCCGCGGGTGTCGAACACCTTGATCAGGTCGCGTACTTCAATCACTTTGCGCGAGCCTCCGCTCCAGCTTATTGGCGATTTGTGACAACGGCAGGTTGATCACCAGATACAGCGCGGCGACGCAGAACCAGATCTCGAAGGTCGAGAACGAGGTGGTGATCGCCTCGCGGCCGCTCTTGGTCAGTTCGGTGATGGCGATCACCGAGACCAGCGAGGTGTCCTTTACCAGGCTGATGAACTGCCCGGCCAGCGGCGGCAGCACACGCTTGAAGGCCTGCGGCAGGATCACGTGGCGCATCGCCTGGGCGCCGTTGAGGCCCAGCGAGCGCGCCGCCTCGGCCTGCCCGCGGGCGATCGACTGCACTCCCGCGCGGATGATCTCGGCGACATAGGCGCCGGTGAACAGCGCCAGCGCCGCGACCCCGGCGAACTCGCGGGAGAGGTTGAGCACGGTGCCGATGAAGAAATAGAAGATGAATATCTGCACCAGCAGCGGCGTGCCGCGCACCAGTTCGACATAGACGCTGGAGAGATCGCGCAGGGTCGGGTTCGGCGACAGCCTGCAGAGACCGGTGAACAGGCCGATGACCAGCCCGGCAGCGCCAGCGGCGACGGAAATCCACAGCGTGGTCCACAGGCCCCAGAGCAGCGGGCCCGCAGCCCAGTGGCGATTCACGCCGAGGGTATCGCCTTCGCTGACATCATCGCCTTCGCTGACCAGCAGGCTGTCGCGGGCGATCTCGACGACTTGCTGCGTGCCGCTCTCGGCGGCCAGGGTTACACGGGCTCGGTCGCCGTCCTCGACGACGGACTCGATACGGCCGAAGTCGGCAGCGCGCTGCGCGTCCTCGGCCTGATAAGCGAAATACTGCGGCACACGGTTCCAGCGCCACTCGTAGGAAATCAGCGAGGTGGAATACCAGATACCGGCGGCCAGCCCGACCAGGATCAGAACGGTCAGCAGGTGCCAGGGCCAGAGGGGACGTTTCTTCTTGGTCACGGGATATCTCGGGTACAACGTGGAAGCAGACGTGCGCTAAAAGCGCCGAGGGCCGCGCGCGGCGACCCTCGGCAGCTCCTAGTTATTCCATATCCTTGAGCCAGGCGGTGTTCTTGAACCACTTGGCATGGATGCGATCGTAGGTGCCGTCCTTCTTGGCCTGGGCCAGGAAGTTGTTGATCCAGTTGATGCTGTCGTAGTCGCCTTTCTTCAGACCGAAAGCCAGCGGCTCGTAGGTGAAGGGCTCCTCGATGAACAGCAGCTTGCCGGCACCGGCCTTGTTCACCGCGACGACGTTGTACGGGGCGTCATAGATGAAGGCATCGGCCTTGCCGTTGACCACGTCCATCACCGCTTCCTGCTCGTTGTCGAAGCCGCTGTACTTGGCCTGCGAGATCAGCTTCTTGGCGACCATTTCGCCGGTGGTGCCGACCTTGGAAGTGATGCGGTACTTCGGATCGTTGAGGTCCTTGTAGGACTTCACGTCATTCGCCAGCTCCTTGCGGATCAGCAGGGTCTGACCGACCACGATGAAGGGCTCGGAGAAGTTGACCCGCAGGTTGCGTTCCTGGGTCAGGGTCATGCCCGAACCGATCATGTCGAACTTGTCGGTCAGCAGCGCCGGGATGATCCCGTCGAAGCCGGTGGAAACCAGTTCCAGCTTGACGCCCATGGACTTGGCCATGGCCTTGAGCAGGTCGACTTCGAAGCCGATGATCTCACCGCGCTTGTTGGTCATCTCGAAGGGCATGTAGGTCGGGTCCATGCCGACGCGCAGGGTGCCGCGCTTGACCACATCGTCGACCATGCCGGCGTGGGCCAGGCCGCTCAGGGCACAGGCGGATAACAGCAATGACGCGAGAAATCGTTTCATTTCATCTCCAGAAGGGGGCAGTTTCCATGGAAGCTCGCCGAGCGGACGGGCCGCTCGCTGGCGGCGCATGCTAACCGCAGGCGCCGTTCAAGGCGAGCCAGGATGAGGCAAGAAAGGAGCCAATCGTCGTGCGACAGATCAGCTTTCGAGCAGGAAGGTCACCGGCCCGTCGTTCACCAGATGCACCTGCATGTCGGCGCCAAAGCGGCCGCTGGCCACCTGCGGATGACGCGCACGGGCCTGCGCCAACAGGTGCTCGAACAGCGCGCGGCCCTGCTCCGGCGGCGCCGCACTGGAGAAGCTCGGACGCAGCCCGCTGCGGGTGTCGGCGACCAGGGTGAATTGCGAGACCAGCAGCAGGCCGCCGCCGACGTCGCCCAGCGAGAGGTTCATCTTGCCGGCGGCGTCGGCGAACACCCGGTAGTTGAGCAGCCTGTGCAGCAGGCGCTCGGCACTGGCCGCATCGTCCTGCTTCTCGACGCCGACCAGCACCAGCAGACCCTGGTCGATCGCGCCGACGGTTTCGCCTGCCACATCCACGCGTGCACCAAGCACGCGCTGCAGCAGTGCCTTCACGCCTCTTCCAGAGGCAGATCGAGCAGGCGCCGGGCCATCTCGTTGGTGGCGCGCACCAGCGCATCGATGATGCCTGGCTCGGACGCCGCGTGACCGGCCTCGCGGATGATCTGCAGCTCGCTGTTCGGCCAGGCCTGATGCAGCTCCCAGGCGTTGTCCAGCGGCGTCACCACGTCGTAGCGGCCGTGCACGATGACGCCCGGCAGGTGGGCGATCTTCGGCATGTCGCGCAGCAGCTGGTTGGGTTCGAGGTAGGCGTCGTTGACGAAGTAGTGGCATTCGATCCGCGCGATGGACAGTGCGCGCTCGTGGAAGCGTTCGACCGTCTGCGGATTGGGGCGCAGCGTCAGGGTGCGCCCTTCCCAGCAGGCCCAGGCCTTGGCCGCGCCCATCTGGGCGATCTGGTCGCTGCCGGTGAGGCGCTTGTAGAAGGCCTGCACCAGGTCGCCGCGCTCCTCCACCGGAATCGGCGCCAGGTAATCCTGCCAGTAATCGGGGAACAGCCGGCTGGCGCCTTCCTGATAGAACCAGGAAATCTCCTGCGGCCGGCAGAGGAAGATCCCGCGCAGGATCAGCGCATGCACGCGCTCGGCGTGGGTCTGCGCGTAAGCCAGAGACAGCGTCGAGCCCCAGGAACCGCCGAACAGCACCCACTTGTCGATGCCCAGGTGCTCACGGATGCGCTCCATGTCGGCCACCAGGTCCCAGGTGGTGTTGTTCTCCAGGCTCGCATGCGGCGTCGAGCGCCCGCAGCCGCGCTGGTCGAAGGTGACGATGCGGTACAGCCGCGGATCGAAGAAGCGCCGCGACAGCGAATCGCAACCGGCGCCCGGCCCGCCGTGCACGAAGAGCACCGGCAAACCATCCGGCGAGCCGCTTTCGTCGACATAGAGCTGATGCGTGTCATCCACCGCCAGCTCATGGCGCGCGAAAGGTTTGATCTCCGGATACAACGTTTCCATTGCTGCGCTCCCGTAGTTGACGTCAGGACCTCGGCGGGTACTGCTTTGCTGCCTTGGCGGGCATCATAACCATGAATGGCTGAACGCGGGATGACCGCCGGTTCAATTAAGTTCCGCCGCCGTTTGACAGTTAGAAAAGGTAAGGAATGAACATCCGGCTGCGCTGCATGTATTCGCGGTAGGCGTCGCCGAAGTAGGCCAGGCACTCGCGTTCGTCGCGACGCGCCGCCTGATACAGCAGCGCGCTGGACAGGCAGGCGAGCGACAGCGTCAGTGGGCCGATTTGCTTGCAGCAGATGCCCCAGGTCAGCAGCAGCAGGGAACAGAACAGCGGATGGCGGATGAAACGGTAGACCCCGCCCGTGACCAGTTGCGAGGTGCGCTCGAAGTCGAACAATTCGGCATCGGTGCGCCGGCTACGGTTCGGTCGACCGTAGCGCAGCAACTGATAGAGACCGAGGAACAGCACTGCCAGCGAGCTGAACAGCAGCATCCAGGAAACCTCCTGATGCAGTGAATAGCGGTCCTCGAACCATACGGGGGCGTTCAGCACGAACAGCGCGAGCATCAGCTCCCAGGCGAAAAAACGATAGAATCCGTGCGAATCTGGGCGGCGCAGGGCCTGCCAGGAGACACCGACCAGTACCAGGCTTCCCAGCACGAAGCCCAACCATTGTTGCCACATCATCCCTATTCCTTCTCTGCCCGAATCGTCCACGGGACCGACCGCGTGCTGCCGCGCTGCCGCCGAACCCTCTGTTACACTGCCAGCCCCTTCGCTCCGACCGCAAGCAATGGACCGCGATCAATTGCACACGCTGCTGCCGCATCAGGGCGACGCACTCTGGCTGGATCGCCTGATCGAGCACAGTCCCGAGCGCATTCACGGCCTCACGGCCTGGCATCATCTCGCAAGCTTCGGCGCAGACGCCTCTCCCTGCCTGCTGTTCGAAGCCGCCGCCCAGCTGTGCGCGGCGCATGGTGCCCTATATGGCGTCGACGACTCCATCGAGATGGCCCTGGTCGGCAAGCTCTCCCACCTGCAGTTGCACCACGAGCCACGACAGCGCCAGGGCACCTTGCAGGTGAGCGCCACGCAGGAGGCGCTGAGCCCGGCCGGCGCGCTGTATGCCTTCGCCGTGCATGCCGAGGACCACCTGCTGCTGGACGGCAAACTGCTGCTGGTGCTGGTCCGTGCTTGAGTTGAAACAGCTCGGCTTTCGCTACCCCGGTGCCGAGTCGGCGGCGCTGGAGAACATCGACCTGCAGCTGCAGCCGGGCCAGTGCCTCGGCCTGCTCGGCAGCAACGGCGCCGGCAAGACCACCCTGCTCTCGCTACTTAGCGGCGTGCTGCTACCGCAACAGGGCGAGATTCGCTGGAGCGGCCCGCGCAGCCTGGCCCTGGTGCCGCAGCAACTGGCCTTCTATGCGGGACTGAAGGTTCGCGAGAATCTCGAACTGTTCGCCGACCTCTACCGCCTGCGTGGCGCCGAACGCCGCGAGCGCCTGGACTTGAGCATTGCCAGCACGGCGCTGGAGGACAAACTGTTACGCCGCGCCGAACGCCTTTCCGGAGGCGAGCAGCGCCGCCTGAACTTCGCCATCGGCCTGCTGCAACCGGCCTCGCTGTACCTGTTCGACGAAGCCACCGTGGGCGTCGACGCGCACAGCCGCCAGTTGCTCCTCAGCGCCGTGGAAAACCTCACCGCCAGCGGCAAGGCGGTGATCTACACCAGCCACTACCTCGAGGAAGTCGAGCGCGTGGCGCAGCGCATCTTCCTGCTGCACGAAGGTCGCGTGCGCCTCGATGTGGACAAGCGCCAGTTGCTCGGCGACGAGCACGGCCTGTTGCTGGAGTGGCCCCGGCAGGTTCCGCCAGGCCTGGATGCCCTGCTCGCGGAGCTGCAACTGACGGCCGAGGCAATCCCCAACGGTATCCGCGTCGCCGCGCTGGACGGCCATCAGCTACAGGTCATCAGCGCGTTCATCGCCAAGCAGGACGAGCTGCCCAGCCTGCTGCGCTTCGGTCGCCCCTCGCTGGAGCAGTTGTACCTGCGCCTCAACGGGGGACGGCTATGAGACTGCGCGCCCTGATCCGCAAGGAATGGCTGCTGCTGGCGAGCGACCCGCACGCGCTGGCGGTGCTGTTCGTCATGCCGGCACTGTTCCTCCTGCTGATGGCCTTCGCCATGTCCAGCTACCTGCAGGACCGCCCGCCGCCGCTGCGCCTGGTGCTGGAAGCGCCGAACGCCAGCGACTCCAGCCGCTTCTTCGCCGACGCCCTGCAGGCGCAGTTACCCGACAGCCACCTGCTCGCCGACAGCCACGAGTCGCTTAGCCGGGTGATCCTGCCGGCGGGCTTCGACACAACATTGCTGGATACGCCGCACCAGGGGCCGACACTGAGCTTTCCGGCACGGGTCGACAGCCTGTCGCGCCAGCGCCTGCGCAGCGCGGTGAACATCGCCCTGGCGCAGACCCGACTGCTCGCCTATCTGGAAGACAGCGGCGCGCTGGACGCCGAGTTGTCCCCTGCACAACGCCTGCAGCTGGTCCAGGAGCGTACGCAGAGCACGATCGAGGAACAGGATCAGTTGCTCAGCGGCGAACTCAGCGGCCGCGCCAACGCCACCCAGCTGAGCGTGCCGGCCTGGCTGATCTTCGGCATGTTTTTCGTGGTACTGCCGATGGCCGGCGGATTCCAGCGCGAGCAGCAGAGCGGCACCCTGCTGCGCTTTCGCGGCCTCGGCCTGGGCCTCGCCACGCTGGCCCTGAGCAAGCTGCTGCCGTACCTGGCGATCAACCTGCTGCAGTTCGTCCTGCTGCTCGCCCTCGGCCACTACGGGCTGCCGCTGCTCGGTCTGCCGGCACTGAGCCTGCCTGGCAGCCTCCTGGCCTACGCCCTCCTCGCCCTCAGCATCGGCCTTGCCACCTGCAGCCTCGGCCTTCTCCTGGCCGCGCTGGCACGCAGTACCGAACAGGCCCTGTTGCTGGGCGGCGGGCTGAATATAATCCTCGCCGCCCTAGGCGGGATCATGGTGCCGAAGAGCGTGATGCCCGCTGCCATGGGGCAGCTGGCCGAACTCTCACCGATGAGCTGGGCGCTGGACGCCTTCCTCACCCTGCTGGTGGGCCACGGCTCGCTGGCCGACGTCGCCCCCTACTGTGCGCGCCTGCTGCTCTTCGCGCTGGCGCTGGGCAGTAGCGGGTTGCTCCTGTTCCACAAACGAGTGCAGCGAACGCAATGGACAACACACAACTAGAAGAGCAGCTCAAGCGCCTGCTGATCGTCGAATGCGACAAGGAAGACGACATCGACTGGCAAGGCATCAGCGACGACGAGCCGCTGTTCGGCCAGAAAAGCCGCGTGCAGATGGACAGCCTCGACGCCCTGCAGGTCTCGCTGGCCCTCCAGCAGCGCTACGGCGTGCGCATCGAAGGGGCAAAGGATGGCCGTCGCATACTCAACAGCATCGCCAGCATCGCCGCCTTCATCAGGCAGCAGCAGTGATCCCTACCTATCTGCAGTGCGGCGCCCTGCACAGCGGCCTCGGCAACAGCCTCACCAGCGCGGCGCAGGCGCTGAGCGATGGCACGCTGCCACGTGCAGGCCAGTTCACGCTGCATGAACTGCAACAGCCAAGGCCCTATCTGAACGCGGCGCCCCACGGCGAAGACCTCGCGCAGCGCCTTGACGACCTGCTGCGCGAGACGCTCGGCGATGGTACCGCCGACCTGAGCGATTGCCTGCTGATCGTCGCCAGTACCAGCCTCGACATCGCCGACCTGGAAGCGAGGGCGCGCGCGGAGCAGGCGTTTCACCACGAACATTCGACGCCGCTCGACCTGCTCGCCGAGCAGTTGCGCCAGCGCTGGGGCTTCGCCGACGCCTTCACCCTCAACACCGCCTGCACCAGCGCCGCCAACGGCCTGCTCTACGGTGCCCGCCTGCTCGCCACGGGCAGTTGCAGACGCGTGCTGGTGCTGGCCTTCGAAACCCCCAGCGCGCTGGCCATGCAGGGCTTCGGCGCGCTCGACCTGACCAGCCCGAGCGGTCGTTACCGACCGTTCCATCCACAGCGAGACGGGCTGATTCTCGGCGAGGCCTATGCTGCCGCGCTGCTCTCGCTGGAGCCCGGCGACGATCCGCTGGCCTGCCTGCTGGGCGGCTTCAGCGCCTGCGACACCAGTAACCTGACCACCACCCGCGAGGACGGCAGCCATATCGACTGGGTCATGCAGCGAGCGCTGCACAGCGCCGGCCGCCAAGCGGGCGAGATCGCCCTTGTCAAGCTGCACGGCACCGCGACCAGCGCCAACGATCACGCCGAAAGCAACGGCATGCGCCGCCTGTTCGGCGAAAACCTGCCGGCACTCTGTGTGCTCAAACCCTGGCTGGGGCATACCCTCGGCGCCTGCGGGCTGAGCGAGATCCTGCTACTCGCGCAGGCCCTGCGTCTCGGCCCGCTGCCGGCCAGCGACTATGCCGCCGAGGCGATGCTGCCCTTGCCGAAGCAGCCGCTGAACCTGGCACCCTATGCCCTGCTGCTGGCCAACTTCTTCGGATTCGGCGGCAACAACGCCAGCCTGGTGCTGCAGGCCTGCAGCGCGGAAGCAACGCCATGAAAGTGATCGCTGCCAGCCAGGTCAACGGCCGCGCCGACACCACCGACAAGGCACTGAAGGCCACCCTCGGCCAGTGGCTACCAAGCCCGCCGCGACGCATCGACCGCCTGATCCTGCAGGCCCTGCTGGGCGCCGCGCTGCTCAGGGACCGGGCACGCAGCGACTGCGGCCTGTACCTGGCGTCACGCTATCCGGCACGCCCCACCATGAGTGCGCTGCTCGAGGCCGTGTGCGTGCAGCACAAGCAGCCGAAGCCGTTCGAGTTCGTCAACAGCGTGAGCAATGCGGCAGGATTCCACGTCGCCCAGCAACTGGGCCTGGAAGGGCCGAACCTGTTCATCGGCGCCGGACCGAGGGTCTGGCCGCAACTGCTGGCGCTGGCGGCGCTGGACCTGCACGACGGCGTGACCGGCCAGGCCCTGCTGCTGGTGTGCGACGAGCGCGGGGACTTCTGCGTGCAGGCGGCGCTGCTCGAAGGCCAGACACCACAGCCGCTGGCCACGGACTTCGCCAGCCTGACGAGCGCGCTCGAGATTCACCACCTTGAGCTGTAGGCCCCGCGCACCCGCGCATTGCAGAACCCATCGCATGGGCCAGCGGTGCGCGCGGCGCACCCTACGCACAGCGCCACAGGGTACACCGTGCGCACCGGACCACTCGAACGCCAGGAATTCACGCGTCCTGCGGGGTGGATGCCTCGTTATCCGGCGAAGACCCGCCTGGTGGATCGATGAGACGCGATCCACCCTACACTGACCGTAGGGTGCGCCATGCGCACCGCGACGCGTGCTCGATGGCCTCCGACGGACCCTACGAACCCTTGCGTTTGGCCCAGGCGCCGAGTTCCTTCATCAGTTCGCGCTCCTGCAGCGCGATGCCGTGCAGGCTTTGCGCGATGGGTGCGGTGCTGACCGGCTCCCCCCTGTTGCGGCTGTGGCGCACGCAGGCGGAAGCGAACTGGCGCCAGTCGTCGCCGATCGCGGTCATGCGCGCGGAAGCCTCCCGCAGACGGCTGTCGCCGAGCAGCTCGCCGGCTTCCTGCAGGAAGCTCGCGTACATGAAGCGAAACCCCGCGCCGCCGGTGCCGATCTCTTCCTGCATGCGCACGATGTGGGTCAGGTACAGCCGGTTGTACTTGGCCTGGGCCGGATCGAGCCGGGCGATACGCCCGGCCAGGTGCTGGATGCCACGAATGCCGATCCACGGCAGCGGCATGCCGTCGAGGATGCGCGTGGTGGCCAGCACGCTCTTGCGGATCAGGCGCTCCCAGTCCTGTTCCAGCGGCACGTCGTCGAGCCAATACATCAGCCCCTTGGCGGCCAGCGCGCCCTTGGCGAAACGCGCCTTCTGCAGGTCTTCGGCGGCGCAGCGCATCGGCTGCTCGAACACCGGGTCGCTGATCAGGTACTCGTTGCCCTCGCGACCATAGGCCAGCAGGTTGTGCGCGTTGAAGTGGAAGCGCATCTCCGGCGGAAAGTACGGCAGCCAGAACACCGAACTCTGCAGGCCCGCCAGGCGCCCGGCGTTGAGCGCCGCGTCCAGCTCGCGACGACCCTGCTCGGGATTGCCGAAAGTGCGGCTGTGCAGACGCGCGCCCAGGCGCTTGCTCAGCGTCTTGATCAGATAGCGCGGCGGCATGCGGTAGGCGATCAGCGGCATGCCGCTGAGCTTGACGATAGGCAGGTAGGCGAACGCCAGCCCGGAAGCCAGGCCGAAGGCCATCGGCTCGCTCATCGGCAGGCCGGCGTGGGTCAGCAGGCTGGCCATCACGCCGCTTTCGCAATGGGCGCTCTGGCGGTGTTGGAAAACGGTCATGCCAAATCCTTCTGGTAGCCAAGCAGTTCCTCGAGCGGCAGACCGAAAGCCTCCGCGTAACGCGCCAGGATCGACGCCGGCAGGCGCCGGTACACGCCGACGCGAAAGTGCCGGCGGATGCGCCACTGCCAGAGTCCGGTGATCTGCGCCAGCGCCGACTCGTCCAGCCGGTAGCGGTACATCAGGCACTTCAGCGGCGACGCCTCGCCACGCTGCCAGGCGCCCAGCGCGTCGGCCTCGTGGGCCTCCAGCTCGGCGACCGCCAGCTGCGTGGCATAGGCTTCCGGCTCCCAGCCATCGCTCTGCGCGCGCTGGTAACGGCCGCTGGCATCGACCGCATAGACCAGCTTGCTGTGCCCGCCGTAGGTGGAGCTGTGATCCTGCGGGACCTCGTCAAGCTTCATCGCCGACCACCGTCAGATGCATGAAGGCGCTGGAGAAGCGCCCGCTTTCCGGGACGTAGCAGAGCAACCGCTCGCCGCTGCGCAGGCCACCACCATTGAACAGCTCTTCGAGCATGATGAAGATCGACGCCGCGCCGGTGTTGCCCTTGCGGGTCAGGTTGGTGAACCAGCGATCCTGGGGAATCGGCAGGTCGGCGTTGGCCAGGCCCACGGCGAGGCGATCGCGGAAGAACTGCGACGAGTAGTGCGGCAGGAAATGCTCGATGTCGGCGACGCGCAGCTCGCGGCGCGCCATGATCCGCTGCAGCGCCTGCTCGACGGTGTACTTGACGATGTTTTCATTGAGCAGCTTGACGTTCTGCTTGATCGCCATAACCGAACGACGGTTACGCTCATCGGCGTCGAAGCGGCTCCAGCCGGTCAGACGCTCGTCCTGCATGTCGGCGCCGGCGTACATGCAGGCCGGCATCTGGTCGGCGAAGGAGTAGATGTCGATCCAGTCGACGCGCAGGCTCGGCCCGCTGGCGTTCGGCCGACCCTGCAGAAGCACCGCGCCGGCGCCGTCGGAAAGCATCCAGCGCAGGAAGTCCTTCTCGAAGGCGATCTCCGGATGGCTTTCCAGGTCGTCGACGCGGCTTTCGTACTCGGCGTTGAAGTTACGCGCGTGCATCAGCGTCGAGGCGACTTCCGAACCGCAGGCCACGGCGTTGCGGCTCTCTCCACTGGCAACGCTCATCCAGGCGTATTTCAGCGCGCTCATGCCGCACAGGCAGATGCCCGCGGTGGACACCACCTCGCAGGGCGGATTGCCAAGTTCGCCGTGCACCATCACCGCGTGGTTGGGCATCACCTGGTCCGGCGAAGAGCTGCTGGCGACCAGGCAATCGAGTTCGTTCAGCGCGAAGCCCTCACCGGCCAGGCCGCGGATCGCCTCGGCGCTGAGCTGCGCATTGTTCATGCTCGGCTCGCCGGTAGCGGGGTCGATCACGTAATGCCGCCGGGTGATGCCGTTGCTGCGCAGCACCAGCTTGCGCGCCCGCGACGGCTTGCCACCCACCAGTCCCAGGCGCGCCTCCATCTGCTCGTTGTCGACGGCGTCGTGCGGCAGGCAGGCGCTGATGCGATTGATGAATACAGGTTGAACCACGGGAGTCCTCGGTCAATTCACTCGCCGGACGGGCCGGCGAAGTAATCCTTTTGACGCTGCGTTCGCGCTCTGGAAAGCGGCGCCAGCACCTTTTTCAGCAGTGTACCCAGCGGCACCACGGTGATGATCAGGCTGATCAGAAAGACGATGTAGACAACCAGCCCGGCGCCGCGTCGGCGGCTCTGCTGCGGACCAAGCGCGCTGAGCAGACGACTCCAGAGCTGGAAGCTGCGGTTGCCGACGGTCTCGCTGCCGATCAGTTTTTCGTCCACCTTCACCGCCCCCAGACCACGCAACATGGGTTGTTCGAGCGGCAGATCATCGGCCGAGAGACGCTGTGCAATGGCCTCGCCGAAGCGGCTGGCGGCACTGATCTCGGCATCCTCGATACCGGCGAGCGGCACCCAGCCGTAGGGTTTGCGGCGCCCGGTGAACATCCACAGAGGGGTGGCGAGAAAACTCGCGGCGGTGCCGCAGGCATCGGTCAGGGCGACGTTGTCGAGCAGCCGCGCACCAAGCGCGGCGAGCCTGGCCTTGACCTTTTCCTGCGCCATCAGCCACATGTTGCGGCAGCCGATCAGCGTCATCACCGGGCGCCCGCGCAGCAGTTGCGCGGCTTCCGGCGTGGCCAGAAAACTGGTCAGCGGCAGCGACGGCGAAAGGAACCAGACCTGGTAGGCGAGGATGATCAGGTCGTACTCTTTTCCGGCATCCACCGCCAGAGGCCGCAGCGGCTGCGGCTTCATCAGTACGGTTTCGGGGAAGATGCGGAAAAAACCGAGGAACGGCCAGGGGAACGGGTAAGGTTGGACGGGTTCGAGCGGCAGGAAGTCCACCTGGATACCGGTGCTCGCCTGCAACGGCGCGCAAACCGATTGAACCAGTCGATTCAACTGCCCGGTTTGCGAATAATGAACCACCAGTACCTGACGCATGCCCCAGCCAATTCCCTGCAAAATGTTGCGAATTATGCCACAGAGATTTTTTCTGACCGTAACCCAGGCGACATATTGCGCTGCGCTGGCATTGACGCTAGCGGCCACGGCGCAGGCCGGCGACATCCGGATCGTTCTCCAAGGGAGGCAGCCCGCCGGGGCCGTGCATGTCGCGCTGCTGCCCGGCGACAGCCAGGAATGGACGCAGCCGGCGTTGCGCACGCTGCAGGCCGACGACGGTGAGTTGCTGCTGCGCGACGTACCGGCGGGCCGCTACGCCGTGCAGGTCTACCAGGATCTCGACGGCAACGGCCGGCTCGACCGCAGCCCGCGCGGGCTGCCGCTGGAGCCGGTGGGTTTCTCCGGCAATCCGTCGCTGCTGCGAGGCAAGCCGAAACCGGCGCAGTGCCTGTTCGTGCATGGAGAGGCGGACAGTGAACTGGGCATTCGCCTGCAGAGCCGCCGCAAATAGCGCCCGAACCTCGCAGGTTCAGGGCTGCCGCCAGATCAACCCGCCGACGTCGTAGCCCTGCTCGCGGGCCACGCCGAGCAGGCGTTCGCGGGTGGCGGCGTCGACTTCGGCGGTGCGCGAGAGCAGCCACAGGTACTTGCGGTTCGGATGGCCGACCAGGGCGGTGCGGTAGTCGTCGTCCAGGTAGAGCACCCAGTATTCGCCGCGGCTGAGATTGGGGAAGAGCCTGCTGAACCCATTGTCGAAACGCACCCAGAGCTTGTCCGTGCGCCCCTCGACCTGCGGGAAGGCTTCGCCAAGCGCCTCCTGCCATTCGCCGCTGGCGGTCTTGCAGCGGTTGCGCACGCCAACGGCGCCGTCCGCCCGCAGGCTGTAGCGGGCTTCGGACTGCACGCAGTTGCGCTGGAAGAACATCGGCAGGCGCGCCAGTTCGTACCAGGTGCCCTGGTAGCGCTGCAGGTCGACCTGGGCAACGGTGCGCGGCGGCGATGGCGCCACGCCGGACGCGCAGGCGCAAAGCAGCAGGACGGCGAAGACACCGAGCAACAGGCGCATGGCGAACTCCCTACTTGAGACCCTGACCGGAGAACATCAGCACCTTGTCGGCGGCGTACTGCACGCTGATGAAGGTCTTCTGGTCGCCCCAGGTGCAGCTGGACATGCCCATGGCGCCGGAGCATTCGGTGGGCGCGCCGAGCAGCTCCTCGACTTCCAGCTTGCTCATTCCGGGGCCGATCTTGGCGTAGTTCTCCTGGTTGATCTTGCTGCAGCCGGCCACCAGCAGGCAGGTCAGCACGGCGAAATGACGCAAGGACATGGGGTGATGCTCCTGATTGGAAGCGCCGCCGCGACTCAGAAGCGCGAACCGGGCTGACGCAGAAACTGGTTCTCCTCATCGGTGGACAGCCGACCGAGGATCTCGTTGCGATGGGGGAAGCGACCGAAGCGTGCGATGACGTCGCGGTGCCTGCGGGCAAAGTTCAGGAAATCGTCGAAGGGTACGCGCTCCTCGCCGCTGTGCAGGTCGGCGAGCGCGGAAAAGGCCACCACGCTGCGCTCCTGACGACCGAGGTCTTCGGCGTGTTCCAGCACCAGGTAGCAGAACACCTGGCGGATCGGTGCCAGCGCACTAGCCAGGCCGCGCACCAGACCGCTGTCGAGCAGTGCCTGGGCAGCGGCGTCGCCGGCGAAGGCGCCGGGTGTACCGCGATGGATCATCCGGGGAAGCTGATCGAGGAGGATCAGCAGCGCCAGCCAGCCGTCGGGCGTCTGCGCCCAGTCGTCCAGCTCACCGCGCAGCGCCTGTCCGGCGAGCCCGCCGAAGCGCTCGCGGGCTTCGGCGTCCTGGCTTTGCCGGTAGCCGAACCACAGGCGACCCTGCTGCGCGGCGATCCGGCTTGCCGTGGCGCCTTCGCCGAACCACCAGTGCAACAGCGGTTGCCAGGGCGCCGGCGTTGCCGACTCAGGCTTGATGGTGATACCCGGTGACGCGCTCGACTTCTTCCTTGGAGCCGAGGTAGACGGCGACGCGCTGGTGCAGCGAGGTAGGCTGGATGTCGAGGATGCGCTGGTGGCCGTCGGTGGAGGCGCCGCCGGCCTGCTCGATCAGCATCGACATCGGGTTGGCCTCGTACATCAGGCGCAACTTGCCGGGCTTGGACGGGTCGCGCGAATCGCGTGGGTACATGAACAGGCCGCCGCGGGTGAGGATGCGATGAACGTCGGCCACCATCGAGGCGATCCAGCGCATGTTGTAGTCCTTGCCCAGCGGGCCGGCCTTGCCTTCCAGCAGCTCGCCGACGTAGCGCTGTACCGGGGCTTCCCAATGGCGCTGGTTGGACATGTTGATGGCGAACTCGGCGGTGCTTTCCGGCACGCGGATGTCGTCGTGGGTAAGCACCCAGCTGCCCATCTCGCGGTCCAGGGTGAAGCCCTTCACGCCATCGCCGAGGGTCAGGATCAGCATGGTCTGCGGGCCGTAGATGGCGTAGCCGGCGGCGACCTGCTTGGTGCCGGGCTGGAGGAAGGCTTCCTCGCCCAGCGGTTCGTTCTGGCTGAAGCATTCGCCCGGGCAGCGCAGCACCGAGAAGATGGTGCCGACCGAGACGTTGACGTCGATGTTGGAGGAGCCGTCCAGCGGGTCGAAGGTCAGCAGGTAGGCGCCTTTCGGGTACTGGCCGGGGATCTGGTAGGCGTTGTCCATTTCTTCGGAGGCCATGCCGGCGAGGGTGCCGCCCCACTCGTTGGCTTCCAGGAGAATTTCGTTGGAGAGCACGTCGAGCTTCTTCTGCACTTCGCCCTGCACATTCTCGGTGCCCATGCTGCCGAGCACGCCGCCCAGCGCGCCCTTGGAGACGGCGTGGCTGATTTCCTTGCAGGCACGCGCCACCACCTCGATGAGGAAGCGCAGGTCAGCCGGCGTGTTGTGACTGCGGGTTTGCTCGATCAGGTAGCGGCTGAGGGAAACGCGGGACATGGAATACTCCAGGTATGAAGAGGGGAAAAACCCGCGCAGTTTAGCGCGACTCGACGGGCAATGCTGCGTCAGACCGGGCTACCCCAGCGGAGTTCAGCGAAGCGGCGAGATGCACTCGACAGCGGCCTCCAGAGGCGGGGGCTTCACGTCCGCCCCGCGCGCCGGCACTTTTCCGCCGCCATGAAAAAGCCCCGCCGGGGCGGGGCTTCTGTGCAGCCGGGACCTCTTACAGGCCGGCGGCCGCTCGCAACGCTTCGGCGCGATCGGTCTTTTCCCAGGTGAAGGTGGTGAAGCTGTCGTCGCCGACGCTGACCTGTTCCGGCGTGCGACCGAAGTGGCCGTAGGCGGCGGTGGCCTGGTACATCGGGTGCAGCAGGTCGAGCATCCGGGTGATCGCGTAGGGACGCAGATCGAAGTGCTCGCGGACCAGCGCGATGATCTTGTCGTCGCCGATCTTGCCGGTGCCGAAGGTGTTGATCGAGATCGAGGTCGGCTGGGCCACGCCGATGGCGTAGGAGACCTGGATTTCGCAGCGCTCGGCGAGGCCGGCGGCGACGATGTTCTTCGCCACGTAGCGGCCGGCGTAGGCGGCCGAGCGGTCGACCTTGGACGGGTCCTTGCCGGAGAACGCACCGCCGCCGTGGCGGGCCATGCCGCCGTAGGAGTCGACGATGATCTTGCGCCCAGTCAGGCCGCAATCGCCCACCGGCCCGCCGATGACGAAGTTGCCGGTCGGGTTGATGTGGAACTGGGTGCCCTTGTGCATCAGTTCGGCCGGCAGGACGTGCTTGATGATCAGCTCCATCACGCCTTCGCGCAGGTCGCTCAGCGAGACGTCCGGGTTGTGCTGGGTGGACAGCACCACGGCGTCGATGCCGACCACCTTGCCGTTCTCGTACTGGCAGGTGACCTGGGATTTGGCATCCGGACGCAGCCACGGCAGCAGGCCCGACTTGCGTGCCTCGGCCTGGCGCTCGACCAGCGCGTGGGAGAAACGGATCGGCGCCGGCATCAGCACGTCGGTTTCGTTGCTGGCATAGCCGAACATCAGGCCCTGGTCGCCGGCGCCCTGGTCTTCCGGCTTGGCGCGGTCGACGCCCTGATTGATGTCCGGGGACTGCTTGCCGATGATGTTCATCACGCCGCAGGTGGCGCCGTCGAAACCGACGTCGGAGCTGGTATAGCCGATGTCGCAGATGACGTCGCGGACGATCTGCTCCAGGTCGACCCAGGCGCTGGTGGTGACTTCGCCGGCGACGATGGCCACGCCAGTCTTGACCAGGGTTTCCACGGCCACGCGGGCATGTTTGTCCTGGGTGATGATGGCGTCGAGGACGGCATCGGAAATCTGGTCGGCGATCTTGTCCGGATGCCCTTCGGACACCGACTCGGAGGTAAACAGGGAATATTCGCTCATCGATCGGTTCCTATTCTTTACCGGTGGATGTGATGTGATCGGGCTTGGCGAAGTGCCGTACCTGGATCTGGAAGCCGTTTCTCAGGCCAATGTAGAGGCTCTCGCCACAGGCGAGCCCCGCGGCATCGGCCCAGCGGGCCAGGTCGTCCTGTTCGAAACCCAGCCAGAGGTCGCCGCAGGCCGTCCTGGCCCAGCTCTGGTCATGGCTGCACAGCTCGGTGATCAGCAGGCTGCCGCCCGCCTTCACCAGCCCCGCCAGGTGTTTCAGTGCATCCGCCGGCGCCGCCAGATGATGCAGTACGAGGTTCAGCACCACGCAATCGGCGGCCGGCTGCAGTTCGACCAGCGCGTCGGCGAGGAGCAGTTCGACGTTGTCGAGGCCGTCGCGCGCGCAGCGCCCGCGGGCCAGATCGAGCATCGCCGGGCTGTTGTCCAGAGCGGTCACGCGGCTGAAACGGCGCGCCAGATCGGGCAGGAAACCGCCATCGCCAGGGCCGACTTCGATGGCCGTGGCGCCCGCCGGGAAGCTCAATGCGTCGAGCAGCGCCAGCACGCTTTCGCGGTACTGCGGCAACCCGGCGATGAGGTCCTGCTGGGCCTGGAAGGCGTCCGCCATGCGCGCGAAGAAATCGCGACTGGCGGCGGCGCGCTGCGCATGTACCTGGACGAGCAGCGCAGCCTCGACGTGCTGCCCGAGGCCGGCACCCTGGCCTGCTTCGTCTCCGGGGAGTTCGCCCACGAAGTGCTGCCGGCCAGCCGCGATCGCCTGTCGCTGACCGGCTGGTTCCGCCGGCGCAGCGACAGCCTGCTCTGATCCCATGGAAAAACTCCTCGTCAGCCGCTGCCTGCTCGGCCAGCGCGTGCGCTACGACGGCGGCGCCCACGGGCCGTTCTCGGCGTTGCAGCAATGGCAGGCCGAAGGCCGCGTGATCGCCGTCTGCCCGGAAGTCGCCGGTGGCTTGCCGACGCCGCGCCCGCCGGCGGAAATCCCCGGCGGACGCGGTGCCGAGGTGCTCGACGGGCGCCTGCCGGTGCTCAGCGTCGACGGCGAGGATTTCACCGCCGCCTTCGTTCGTGGCGCCGAGATCGCCCTGGCGCTGGTCCGCCAGCACGGCATCCGCCTGGCCGTGCTGAAGGCGCGCAGCCCGTCCTGCGGCAACCTGCAGAATTACGACGGCAGCTTCTCCGGCAGCCTGGTCGACGGCGAGGGCGTGACCGCCGCGCTGCTGCGCCAGGCCGGCGTGCGGGTGTTTCACGAGGGCCAGTTCGCCGAGGTGACGCAGGCTCTGGCGGAGCTGGAAGGACGCGGCTAGCGCTTTCCTCCGCGCATGAAAAAGGGAGGCCGAGGCCTCCCTTTTTCGTTTCCGCGCGGCTTAGAAGAGCACGCGGGTACGGATGGTGCCGTTGATCAGGTGCAGCTTCTCCAGCGCCAAGTCGGAGTAGGCGGCATCGACGTCGATGACCACGTAGCCGACCTTGTCGTTGGTCTGCAGGAACTGACCGGAAATGTTGATGCCGTTGTCGGCGAAGACCTTGTTGATCTCGCTCATCACGCCCGGAATGTTCTCGTGGATGTGCAGCAGGCGGTGCTTGCCCGGGTGCGCCGGCAGGGCGACTTCGGGGAAGTTGACCGAGGACACCGAGGTGCCGTTGTCGCTGTACTTGACCAGCTTCTCGGCGACTTCCAGGCCGATGTTGGCCTGCGCTTCGGCGGTGGAACCGCCGATGTGCGGGGTCAGGATCACGCGATCCAGGCCGCGCAGCGGGCTTTCGAAGATGTCGTCGTTGGACTTGGGCTCGACCGGGAATACGTCGATGGCCGCGCCGATCAGGTGCTCGTCCTTGATCGCCTCGGCCAGCGCGTCGAGTTCGACCACGGTGCCGCGGGCGGCGTTGATCAGGATGCCGCCTTTCTTGATCGCGCGGATTTCGCGCTCGCCGATCATCCACTGGGTGGACGGCAGCTCCGGCACGTGCAGGGTGACGATGTCGCTCTGGCCGAGCAGGTCGTGCAGGTTGCCGATCTGCGTGGCGTTGCCCAGCGGCAGCTTGGTCACCACGTCGTAGAAACTGACCTGCATGCCGAGCGCTTCGGCGAGTACCGAGAGCTGGGTGCCGATCGAGCCGTAGCCGACGATGCCGAGCTTCTTGCCACGGATCTCGAAGGAGTTGGCCGCGCTCTTGATCCAGCCGCCACGGTGGCAGGAAGCGTTCTTCTCGGGGATGCCGCGCAGCAGCAGGATGGCTTCGGCGAGCACCAGTTCGGCCACCGAGCGGGTGTTCGAGTAGGGCGCGTTGAACACCGCGATACCGCGCTCGCGGGCGGCGTTCAGGTCGACCTGATTGGTGCCGATGCAGAAGCAGCCGACCGCCACCAGTTTCTTCGCGCAGTCGAAGACTTCTTCGGTCAGTTGGGTGCGCGAGCGGATGCCGATGAAGTGGGCGTCAGCGATCTTGCTCTTCAGTTCGTCGCCGGAGAGCGCCGTCTTGATGAATTCGATGTTGCTGTAACCAGCCGCCTTCAGAGTGTCCACGGCATTCTGGTGGACGCCTTCGAGAAGAAGGAACTTGATCTTGCTCTTGTCGAGGGAGGTCTTGCTCATCTGCTTGAACCCGTTGTCCCGGAGCCGGTAAGCCGGCAAAAGTGGCAGGAGACGGCAGCCCTGGGCTGCGCGTGTGAAACCGCCCGGAATCGCCTGGGAGGCGCGATCCACGGGGAGCGCATGCTAACATGATCTCCTTTTTCCTGGCTTGGCTGCGACCTGAAAGCTTCTCAGGTAGCGCATGAACGACACGAGAGTTGCACTGATGAGCGATGCTGCCCTGATCGACCCCGCCCTGATCGAAGCGCTGAAAACCCTGGTCGAGCCCGGCAAGGTTCTGACCGACGCCGCCTCGCTGGAAACCTACGGCAAGGACTGGACCAAGCACTACGCGCCGGCGCCTTCCGCCATCGTCTTCCCGAAGACCGTCGAGGAAGTCCAGGCCATCGTGCGCTGGGCCAACCAGCACCGCGTCGCGCTGGTGCCTTCGGGCGGTCGCACAGGGCTGTCGGCCGCGGCGGTCGCCGCGCATGGCGAAGTGGTGGTGGCGTTCGACTACATGAACCGCATCCTCGACTTCAACGCCACCGACCGCTCGGTGGTCTGCCAGCCCGGCGTGATCACCGAGCAGTTGCAGAATTTCGCCGAGGAAAACGGCCTGTACTACCCGGTGGACTTCGCCTCGGCCGGCTCCAGCCAGATCGGCGGCAACATCGGCACCAACGCCGGCGGGATCAAGGTGATCCGCTACGGAATGACCCGCAACTGGGTGGTCGGGCTGAAGGTCGTCACCGGCGAGGGCGAGCTGCTGGAGCTGAACAAGGACCTGGCGAAGAACGCCACCGGCTACGACCTGCGCCACCTGTTCATCGGCGCCGAGGGCACCCTGGGCTTCGTCGTCGAGGCGACCATGCGCCTGGAACGCCAGCCGACCAACCTCACCGCGATGGTCCTCGGCACGCCGGACTTCGAGTCGATCATGCCGGTGCTACACGCCTTCCAGAGCAAGATGGACCTGACCGCCTTCGAGTTCTTCGCCGACAACGCGCTGAGCAAGATCCTCGACCGTGGCGACATTCCCGCGCCCTTCGAGAGCCGCTGCGCCTTCTATGCGCTGCTGGAGTTCGAGGCCATCACCGAACAGCGCGCCGACGAGGCGCTGGCCACCTTCGAGCATTGCGTCGAGCAGGGTTGGGTGATCGACGGCGTGATGAGCCAGAGCGAAACCCAGCTGCGCAACCTCTGGCGCCTGCGCGAGGATCTCTCGGAAACCATCGCGCCCTTCACCCCGTACAAGAACGACATCTCGGTCACCGTCTCCAGGGTGCCGGCGTTCCTCGCCGAGCTGGAAGGCATCGTCAGTGCCAACTACCCCGACTTCGAAGTGCTTTGGTACGGGCACATCGGCGATGGCAACCTGCACCTGAACATCCTCAAGCCGGCCGATCTGAGCAAGGACGAGTTCTTCGGCAAGTGCGCCGCGGTGAACAAATGGGTGTTCGAGACCGTGCAGAAGTACAACGGCTCGATCTCCGCCGAGCACGGCGTCGGCATGACCAAGCGCGATTACCTGACCTACAGCCGCTCGCCGGCGGAAATCGCCTACATGAAGGCGATCAAGGCCGCGTTCGACCCGAACGGGATCATGAACCCGGGCAAGATTTTCGCCTGAACGCAGCGGGCACGCGGGGTGCGCTTCATGTAGGGCGGGCGTAACCCGCGTCGCCCTGTTGTTTGCCGGTACACGCAGCCGCGGGTTGCACCCGCCCTGCGGTCGTGCCGGTTTCACCGCGACCCGCCACAAATGCTTTTCCCTTCCACCATTGCCCAAGGAGTCGCCCCCATGAGTTACCAGCATCAATACGTCGACGGCACCCATATCCACTTCCCCATGGGCAAAGTGGTCTGCATCGGTCGCAACTACGCCGAGCACGCCAAGGAACTGAACAACGCGGTGCCGACCGAGCCGTTGCTGTTCATCAAGCCGGGCAGCTGCGTGGTGCCGCTCGCCGGCGGTTTCAGCATTCCCCAGGATCGCGGCTCGGTGCACTACGAGGCGGAAATCGCCGTGCTGATCGGCAAGCCGCTGTCGCGCACGCCGAGCGAGGAGGAAGTCATCGACGCCATCTCCGGTTTCGCTCCGGCCCTCGACCTGACCCTGCGCGACGTACAGGCCAAGCTCAAGGAAAAGGGCTACCCGTGGGAGCTGGCCAAGTCGTTCGACGGCGCCTTCGTGCTCGCCCCGTTCATTCCGGGCGATGCGATCAGCGACCTGGCCGACATCGGCATCCGCCTGGTGATCGACGGCGAAGTGCGCCAGGACGGCAACAGCCGTGACATGCTCAATGCCATCCTGCCGCTGATCCAGCACATCGCCGGCCACTTCAGCCTGCAACCGGGCGACGTCATCTCCACCGGCACGCCGGTGGGCGTCGGCCCGCTCGCCTCCGGCAGCTCGCTGAAACTGGAGCTGGTCGGGCGTTCGAGCTTCGACAGCCAGGTACTCTGAAGCTCCTGCGGCCCGCCGTTGCGCGGGCCACGGGTGGCGATCGGATGACGAGGTTTCGACGGCCTGGCGAAAGCGTCGCCAGGTAGCCTGCCGGCCGTTCAGCTCGGCGTAAGCTTCGCCGTGATATCCATGCGCCACCTTTTCCCCGAGTAGTAGCCTCCAATGCGTTTCGCCCTGACTCCGAAAATCCTCCTGGCAGCCTTGCTGGTCGTACTGCTGGTTCTGCTGTCGCTGGGCGGGCAGCATTTCCGCCTGTTCGAGCGCGGCTGGTTCGCGCTGCAGGAATGGCGCAACGCCGCCGACTGGGAAACGCGCTCGGTCTGGCTGCCCGATTACCGGGTGACCGTGGAGGGCAGGAAGATCGAAGGCCTCGACGAGGACCTCTCGGCCCTGACCTACGACCCGGATCGCAAGACACTGTTCTCGGTGACCAACAAGCATCAGCGGCTGGTCGAGCTGTCGCTGGACGGGCGCCTGCTGCGTAGCGTCGAGCTGGTGGGCTTCAGGGACCCCGAGGCGGTCGAGTACGTCGAACCCAACGTCTACGTGATCGCCGACGAGCGCCGCCAGCAACTGGTGCGCGTGCAACTGGACGAGAACACCCGCTCGTTCGATGCGAGCACCGCGCAGCAGCTCTCCCTCGGCTTGGGCACCAACGGCAACAAGGGTTTCGAAGGCCTCGGCTACGACATCGAAGGCAAGCGCCTGTTCGTCGCCAAGGAACGCGATCCGGTGCGCATCTACGAGGTCCGCGGCTTCCCCTACGACGCCGCCCCCGAATCCATCGCGGTGCACGTGCTGGAAGACCGCAAGCGCGATGCCGGACTGTTCGTTCGCGATCTCTCCAGCCTCGAATACGACCGCAAGACCGGCCACCTGCTGGTGCTCTCCGACGAGTCGCGAATGATCCTGGAGCTGGATGTGGAGGGCCGACCGATCAGCAGCCTGTCGCTGCGTGCCGGGCAGAACGGTCTGGTCGATAGCATCCCGCAGCCCGAAGGCCTGGCGATGGATGAGAAAGGCGCTCTTTATATCGTCAGCGAGCCGAACCTGTTCTACAGGTTCGAGAAGCCCGCCAAGTGAACGCCACGCCGTTGCGGCGTGGCGCTTTTCACCGTCAGAACTGCAGGCTGACGCCGAGCGAGTAGCCCGTCTGGCTGCCTTCGCTGTGGCCGAAGCGGCTGTTCGCTTCGGCGAACACGGCGAACATCGGGTTGACCAGCAGGCGGCTGCCGAGCTGGGCGCGGCCGAAGCGCTTGTCCACGCCGCCGAGTTCGGCGACGCGTACCTGACCATCGGCACGGCTGACCAGATCGATGTCCTCGAGCCGTCCATCGCCCAGTTCCTTGACCAGCGCCACGCTGCCGTAGGGCTGCAGCTGCATGCCGTTGCCCAGCGCCAGGCTGCCGCGCAGGCGCCAGCCGAGGCTGGCTTCGAGCGAGTCGAAGGTCTGATCCTCGTAGCCGAGGGCAGTGCGCAGGGCTTCGCGTTCGTGGAAGCTGTCGATGCGGTAGTGGCTGTAGTCCAGGCCGGCGAAGGGGCCGCTGCGCAGCTCGCCGAAGGTGAAGTCGTAGCCGCCTTCCACGCGCGCGCTCCAGAACAGCGCGCTGGTGTCGCCGCTGAGTTCCTGGTCAAGCAGCACCGGGCCGCCTTCGCTCTGGATCTGCAGGTGGCGGTCACTGTCGAAGCTGGCGTGACCCAGGCTCAGGTCGCCGGCCAGCCAGGCCGGGCCGCCGTCGTTGAGCAGGGCGTAGACGCCGGCCAGCCAGGTGTCGTTATCCAGCTTGCCGCGGTGTTCCAGATCGTCGCGCCCGTTCTGGTAGCTCAGGCTGGCACCCAGGTTGAGGCTGTCGCTGAGCTGGTAGTCGCCCAGCATGTGCAGGCCGAAGCGACGCGCCTCGGGGTTCGGCGCTTCGTCGAAGCCCTGGTCGGGGGCGATTTCGCCGTCGGCGCCGATCTCTCCGTCGAAGCTGCCGGCCTCGCGGCTCATGCTCTGCAGCGTCAGCCAGCGACGTTCGTGCAGACTGGCCAGGGTCTGGTGCTGGCGCTGCAGGTTGTCCTGCATGTTGCGCGCGACGGCGCCGCCGGACGCGGTGGAGGCCAGCAGGTCGGCGTTGGTTAGTTCCAGCACCAGGCGGCTGAGCAGGCGCGAGTAGTCGCGCAGGCGTTGCTCGATGCGCTCGGCGCCGAAGGCGTCGGTCAGCACTTCCTCGTTGTCCAGCGCCGGGTTGTGCCAAGTCGCGCCGCCCGGAATCGCCGGGTTGGTGGTCTGCTCGTAGCCGTCCAGATCGCCGATATCCCAGTTGGTCGCTTCGATGTAGAGGATCGGCACGCCAAGGTTCTCGAAGGATTCACCGTCGCTGCAGCAGCCGGTGCCCTTGGGGTAGTCGTCGTTATCTCCGGGGTTGGATTCCAGCGCGATGTTGAGTTCGTCCGCGATGCGGAGGGTCTGGTCGCGCCAGGCGGCCAGCGCCGTGTTGTTCGCGCTGTTCTGGCCTGAGTGGGCATACATCTTGTCGCCGGTGATCAGGCTGTCGAGGTTGATCATGCCGAGCATGTTGGCGCGCTGGGTGGCGTCCAGCGAGGCGACGTAGGCGGCCGAGCCGCGCAGGCCTTCTTCCTCGGCGCCGAAGCCGACGATCTGCACGCCGTTCTCCAGCTCCAGGCCGCCGAGGTTGCGAGCGATCTCGGTGAGCACCGCGGCGCCGGAGCCGTTGTCGTCCAGCCCCTGCAGGGTCGGGCGACCGTAATAGGTGTCGAAGTGGGCGCCGATGACCACGTATTTATCCGTGGTGCCGGCGGCGGAGGCGATGACGTTCTGCGAGGCGCGGGTGCCGTTGGACCAGGTGAAATCCTGTCGGCTGAGGGCATAACTGCTGCCCATCTGCGCGGCCATCCAGTCGGCGGCGCCGGCGAAGTTGGCGGTCCCCCGATAGCGGCCCGGATAGTCGTTGATCAGGGTATCGAGGGTGGTGGCGGCATGCTCGCCATACTCGTAGGCGGTCGCCCAGCTGGGCAGCATGGCACTGGCCAGGGCCAGGCTCAAAATCGATAGCTTTGACACGAGACGCTCCTGCGGTTTGTTGTTTGGCGCGGAGCCGTTTGCAGGATGTGAGCCTCAATCTCGGCAGCTATGACAGGTTGGCGCCTGGCTGTCTTGATGCGTCGTGTTTGTACAACTTTGTATCCGTATCATTACATTTGTCTGTAAGGCTCGTTTTACAGGCATAAAAAAAGCGCACCGGGGAGGTGCGCTTCGCTTGGTGCCGGGTAGGTCGAGCTTGGCGTAGTCCGGCGCTCGTTCATCTAGGGTAGATGTTGTCTTCCCTGTCGGGATCGATGGGCGCCGTTCAGCGCGTCAGCGTCCGCACGCCTTCTGCCGTGCCGAGCAGCAGGAGGTCGGCGGGGCGTACGGCGAAGAGGCCGTTGGTGACCACGCCGACGATGTTGTTGAGGTCTTCCTCCAGCTCCATCGGGCTGTCGATGCGCAGGTTGTGTACGTCGAGGATGATGTTGCCGTTATCGGTCAGCACGCCTTCGCGGTACACCGGGTCGCCTCCGAGTTTGACGATCTGCCGGGCGACATGGCTGCGCGCCATCGGGATCACTTCCACCGGCAGCGGGAAACCGCCGAGCAGGGACACCAGCTTGCTGCCGTCGGCGATGCAGACGAAGGTGCGCGCCACCGCGGCGACGATCTTCTCGCGGGTCAGCGCGGCGCCGCCGCCCTTGATCAGTTCCAGGCGCTCGTTGGTTTCGTCGGCGCCGTCGACGTAGAACTCCAGGTCGCTGACCGTGTTCAGTTCGTAGACCGGAATGCCGTGGCCCTTGAGGCGCGCGGCAGTGGCTTCGGAGCTGGCCACCGCGCCGTCGAATTCCATCTTGTGCCGGGCCAGCGCGTCGATGAAGCAGTTGGCGGTGGAGCCGGTGCCGACGCCGACGATGCTCTTGGCGTCGAGTTTGGGAAGGATGAAGTCGACCGCGGCCTGGGCCACCGCCTGCTTGAGTTGATCCTGGGTCATGTCCGTTTCCACGCCGCTGGGGCTGTCAAAAGACGCCATTATAGCCGTGCGAACCGCTAGAACCGCGCATTCGTTGTGGTCCGTGGCGGAGGGCCTGGAGTAGACTTCCGGGTCCCCGAAGTCCCCGCCAGTGAAGCCGTGATGCTCGAACAGTACGTCAAGAAGATCCTCAGCTCGCGCGTCTACGACGTCGCCGTGGAAACCCCGCTGCAGCCCGCCCGGCAGCTCAGCGAGCGCCTGGGCAACCAGATTCTGCTCAAGCGCGAAGACCTGCAGCCGGTGTTCTCCTTCAAGGTGCGCGGCGCCTACAACAAGCTGGCGCAGCTGTCCGCCGAGGAGCTGGCGCGCGGCGTGGTCACCGCCTCGGCCGGCAACCACGCCCAGGGCCTGGCGCTGGCCGCCCGCGAGCTGGGTATCGAGGCGACCATCGTCATGCCGCGCACCACGCCCGAGCTGAAGGTGCAGGGCGTGCGCGCCCGTGGCGGCAAGGTGGTGCTGCACGGCGACGCCTTCCCCGAGGCGCTGGCGCATTCGCTGAAGCTGGTCGAGGAAAAGGGCTACGTCTACATCCACCCCTACGACGATCCGCACGTGATCGCCGGCCAGGGCACGGTGGCGATGGAAATCCTCCGCCAGCACCAGGGCCCGCTGGACGCCGTATTCGTTCCGGTCGGCGGCGGCGGCCTGATCGCCGGCATCGCCGCCTACATCAAGTACCTGCGCCCGCAGACCAAGGTCATCGGCGTCGAGCCGGACGATTCCAACTGCCTGCAGCAGGCGCTGGCCGCCGGCGAGCGAGTGGTGCTGCCGCAGGTCGGGCTGTTCGCCGACGGCGTGGCGGTGGCGCAGATCGGCCTGCACAACTTCGAGATCTGCCGGCACTACGTCGACGAAGTGATCACCGTCAGCACCGACGAAATCTGCGCGGCGATCAAGGACATCTACGACGACACCCGCTCGATCACCGAGCCGGCCGGCGCGCTGGGCGTGGCCGGGATCAAGAAGTACGTCGAGCGCGAAGGCGTGCGTGGGGAGACGCTGGTGGCGATCGACTCCGGCGCCAACGTCAACTTCGACCGCCTGCGTCACGTCGCCGAGCGCGCCGAGCTGGGCGAGAAGCGCGAGGCGATCATCGCCGTGACCATCCCTGAGCAGCCGGGCAGCTTCAAGGCCTTCTGCGAGGCGATCGGCAAGCGCCAGATCACCGAGTTCAACTACCGCTACCACAGCGAACGCGAGGCGCAGATATTCGTCGGCGTGCAGACGCACCCGGAGAACGACCCGCGCGCGGCGCTGGTGGAAAACCTCCGCGGCCAGGGTTTTCCGGTGCTCGACCTGACCGACAACGAGTTGGCCAAGCTGCACATCCGCCACATGGTTGGCGGCCACAGCGCCCACGTCGACGACGAGATGGTGCTGCGCTTCGAGTTTCCCGAGCGGCCCGGCGCGCTGTTCAACTTCCTCAACAAGCTCGGTGGGCGCTGGAACATCTCGATGTTCCATTACCGCAACCACGGCGCCGCCGACGGTCGCGTACTGGCCGCGCTGCAGGTGCCGGCAGAGGAGCGTCATCAGGTGCCGGCCGCGCTGGAAGCCATCGGCTATCCCTACTGGGACGAGACCGAGAACCCCGCCTACAAACTGTTCCTCGGCTGACCGATGCGCATCCTGTTGGTAGGTGCGGGCGGCTTCATCGGCCGTCACCTGCTGACAGCCTTGCNNGCCATGAGGTGGTGGCCACCTCGCGCTCGGGGCGCGGTGTTGAGCTGCCCGGTGTCACCTGGCGCGCACTCGATCTCGCCGCGCTGGCGGATGACCCGGCGGCGTTCGCCTGGCCGGAGCAGGTCGAGCTGCTGATCAACGCCGCCGGGCTGCTGGATACCGACGCCGAACACCTCGACCGCGTGCAGCACCGCGGCACCCGCGCACTCTTCGATCTCGCCGCGAAATGGCCGGTGAAGGTCATCCACATTTCCGCCCTCGGCGCCGGCAGCCAGCGCGACGTGCCGTTCCTCGCCAGCAAGGCTATCGCCGACGAACATCTGCTCGAACTCGGCGTGCCGGCGGTGGTGCTGCGCCCGTCGCTGGTGCTCGGCCAGGGCAGCGCCAGCGGCGCCTGGCTCGGGCGTCTGTCGGTATGGCCGCTGGCGCCGCTGCTGGATACTCGTGCGCAGCTGCAGCCGCTGCACGTCGACGACCTGGTGGGCGCGGTGCTGGC
>DIEE01000029.1:0-3565 GCA_002418465.1 Pseudomonas sp. UBA5782
ATCCGCGCGGCATCGGCAGCGCCTACCTCGGGCAACTGCTCGCGCTGGACGGCGAACGCGGCGCGCAGGCGCTGTTCCAGAGCGATGCGGTACGGCGCCTGGCGCTGGACGATCCGGCCATCCTGCGCGACATCGACCGCCCCGGCGACCGCCTCGCGTAGGGCGGATGCAATCCGCGTGGGCGACGTCTGGGCGGCTTCCGCCCGCCCTACGCAGCGCCCGGGCCACAGGCTTCAGCCCCACGGTTTTCCATCCATCCGCCCTACGAACACCGTAGGGCGGATGACGCTCTGTTCATCCACGGCCACACCGTCCGGTGGATCGATGAAGCGTGATCCACCCTGCGCGTCTTTTCGTAGGATGCGCCACGCGCACCGAGCGAGGCACGTGGTGCGCACGGCGTACCCTGCGGCGTGCTGTCCGCATCGAACGTGCCTTGGCGGTCTCCCGCGACCGCTCCTCGGTTCCCCTGAACATTTCCGAAGCGCTCCGCGTCGTACCTCCTAGACGCGGAACACCGCGCAGCGAGCGCTCGCCAGCCGGGCGCGAATGCACACCAGACCGTGAGGCAACCATGAGCGCCACCTCCCTTCGCGATGGCCGCAGTGATCCTGCCGCCCATTCGATTTCCCTGATCCTCAACGGCCAGCCGCGCCAGCTCGAGGTGCTGCCCTGGACCACCGCCCTCGACCTGCTGCGCGAACAGCTCGACCTGACCGGCAGCAAGAAAGGCTGCGACCACGGCCAGTGCGGTGCCTGCACGGTGCTGCTGGACGGCAGGCGGGTGAACGCCTGCCTGACCCTGGCGGTGATGCTCGACGGCCGCGAACTGACCACCATCGAGGGCCTGGCCGACGGCGACCAGTTGCACCCGTTGCAGGAGGCGTTCGTCAAGCACGATGCCTTCCAGTGCGGCTACTGCACGCCGGGGCAGATCTGCTCGGCGGTCGGCCTGGCCCGCGAAGGGCGCGCACAGAGCCGTGACGAGATCAGCGAGCTGATGAGCGGCAACCTGTGCCGCTGCGGCGCCTACAACAACATCCTCGATGCCATCGAAGACGCGCTGCCGGCCACGCGCGGGGAGGGCGACGCATGAATCCCTTCGCCTACAGCAAGCCGGCCGCGGTCGACGAGGCCTTGCGCCTGGCCGGGCCGAACGCGCGCTTCATCGCCGGCGGCACCAACCTGCTCGACCTGATGAAGGAAAACATCACCCGCCCCGAGCGGCTGATCGACATCACCGGGCTGCCGCTGCGCGGCATCGAGGCCACTGCCAGCGGCGGCCTGCGCATCGGCGCGCTGGTGAGCAATGCCGACCTGGCCTGGGACGCGCAGGTCGAGCAGCGCTACCCGCTGCTGGCCCAGGCGATCCTCGCCGGCGCCTCGCCGCAGCTGCGCAACATGGCCAGCACCGGCGGCAACCTGCTGCAGCGCACCCGCTGCTACTACTTCTACGATGCCGGCGTGCCGTGCAACAAGCGCGAGCCCGGCAGCGGCTGCCCGGCGAAGGACGGGCTGAACCGTATTCACGCCATCCTCGGCGCCAGCGACAGCTGCGTGGCGGTGAATCCGTCGGACATGTGCGTGGCGCTGGCCGCGCTGGAGGCGGTGGTGATCGTCGCCGGGCCTGCGGGCGAGCGGCGCATCGATTTCGCCGACTTCCACCGCCTGCCCGGCGATACGCCGGAACGTGACAATGAGCTGGCCGACGACGAGCTGATCGTCGCCGTCGAACTGCCGGCCGACGGCTTCGCCGCGCACAGCCGCTACCTGAAGATCCGCGACCGCGCCTCCTACGCCTTCGCCCTGGTTTCGGTCGCCGCGGCGCTGGAGCTGGACGGCGGCAACATCCTCGCGGCGCGCATCGCCCTCGGCGGTGTGGCCCACAAGCCGTGGCGCAGGAAGGAAGCCGAGGACGCGCTGATCGGCAAGCCGGCCAGCGACGAGAGCTTCACCGTGGCCGCCGAATTGCTGCTCGAAGGCGCCCGTCCGCTGGCGCACAACGGCTTCAAGGTCGAGCTGGCCCGCCGCGCCGTCGTCCGCGCGCTGGGCGATGCTGCCCAGTCCATCCAGCATCAGGGAGGCCGCCCATGAACACTCAAGCCAAGCCAGATTCCTCGCCGCTCGGTCGGCCGCTGGATCGTGTGGACGGTCCGCTGAAGGTCACCGGGAAGGCGCAGTACGCCGGCGAATTCAATCAGGACGGGCTGCTCTACGGCAGCGTGGTGTCGAGCACCATCGCCCGCGGCCGGGTGCTGTCCATCGATGCCACCGCCGCCGAGGCGGTGCCCGGCGTGCAGCTGGTGCTGACCCACCTGAACCGCCCGCGCCTGGCGGCCGACGACGAGAGCTACGAGGACATGGACTCCGCCGACGGCTCGGCCTTCCGCCCGCTGTTCAACGACCGCGTGCTCTACGGCGGCCAGCCACTGGCGCTGGTAGTGGCCGAGAACCTGGAAATCGCCCGGCATGCGGCCTCGCTGGTGAGCATCGAGTACGCCGCCGAGGCGCACCAGACTGATCTGCTCAAAGCCCTCGACCAGGGCCACGCGGCGCCGGCCGAGCTGCCCGAGCCGCGCGGCGACGCCGAGGCGGCACTGCTCGGCGCCGCGCTGAGCATCGAGCTGGAATACGCGCTGCCCATCGAGCACCACAACCCGATGGAGCCGCACGCCTCGACGGTGCTCTATCAGGACGACGGCAGCCTGCTCATCTACGACAAGACCCAGGGCCCGCAGAACAGCCAGCAGTACGTGCAGCACGTGTTCCTGCTGGACCAGGAGAAGGTGCGCATCCTCGCGCCCTTCGTCGGCGGCGCCTTCGGTTCCGGCCTGCGCCCGCAGTACCAGTTGCCGCTGGCGGTGATGGCGGCGCTGCTGTTGAAGCGTTCGGTGCGGGTGACGCTGACCCGCCAGCAGATGTTCACCTTCGGCTATCGCCCGCGGATGCTGCAGCGCCTGCGCCTGGGGTGCACGGCGAACGGGACGTTGCAGGCGATCACCCACGACGCCTTCGCCCAGACTTCGCGCTTCGAGGATTTCACCGAACACGTGGTGGAGTGGTCCGGCATGCTCTACCACTGCGACAACGTGCGCCTGGGCTACCAGATGGTGCCGCTGGACGTGTTCACCCCGCTGGACATGCGTGCGCCGGGCGCCACCGAGGGCGTGTTCGCCCTGGAGTGCGCGATGGACGAACTGGCCTGCGCGGCCGCCATCGACCCGCTACAGCTGCGCCTGCTGAACTTCGCCGAGACCAACCAGAACGAGGGCAAGCCGTACTCCAGCAAGGAGCTGCGCGCCTGTTACGCGCAGGGCGCCGAGCGCTTCGGCTGGGACCGGCGCTCGATGGAGCCGCGCAGCATGCGCGACGGCCACCAACTGGTGGGCTGGGGCATGGCCACCGGCGTCTGGGAAGCGATGCAGAACCCGGCCAGCGCCAAGGCCGCGCTGGGCGCCGACGGCAAACTGACCGTGAGCAGCGCCACCACTGATATCGGCACCGGCACCTACACGGTGATGACGCAGATCGCCGCCGCCGCGATGGGTCTGCCGGTGGAGCAGGT
>DIEE01000029.1:3620-10463 GCA_002418465.1 Pseudomonas sp. UBA5782
CTACTCGAAGTCGCGCAGCGCCTGCCGCAGTCGCCCTTCGCCGGGGCGCCGCTGGAGCAGGTCGAGTTCGTCGACGGCCAGCTGCGCCTGCGCGAGTCGCCGGACACCGCCCTGGCCATCGCCGACGTGCTCGCCGCCAGCGGCCCGCTGGAAGCCCAGGCCGACGCCAAGCCGGATGAAAAACGCGACAAGTTCGCCACCGCCACGCATTCGGCGGTGTTCGTCGAGGTGAAGGTGGACGAGGCGCTGGGCAGCATCCAGGTCAGCCGGGTGGTCAGCGCGATCGCCGCCGGCCGCGTGGTCAACCCGAAGATGGCGCGCAACCAGATCCTCGGCGGCGTGGTCTGGGGCATCGGCATGGCGCTGCAGGAAGAGACCCAGATCGACCACAACCTGGGGCGCTACATGAACCACAGCTTCGCCGAGTACCACATCCCGGTGAACGCCGACATCCACGACATCGACGTGATCTTCGTCGAAGAAAACGACGAAGTGGTCAATGCGTTGGGCTCCAAGGGCGTCGGTGAGATCGGCATCGTCGGCGTCGCCTCGGCGGTGGCCAACGCCATCTACCACGCCACCGGCAAACGCATCCGCGAGCTGCCGATCACGCTGGACAAGCTGTTGTAGCGCCGTGGCGGGACGGGATGACGGGGTCGTCGTTCCGTCCGTCTGCCCAGGCTGGCTGCGTTGGACTTTTCTCGCCGCGGACGCTTTACCTCGCCAGGTCGGCTTCGTTCTAATGGCCCTCCCGGCACATGGACGTCCGCGCTTTTTCCCTTATTTCTCCATGGCCGCTGCAAGGAGCTCAGGCCAGCATGATCATCGGCATCGATCTCGGGACCACCAACAGCCTGGTGGCGGTCTGGTCGGAAGGCCAGCCGCAGTTGGTCGCCAACGCACTCGACAGCTTTCTCACGCCCAGTGTCGTCGGTCTCGACGACGATGGACGCGTGCTGGTCGGCGAGGTCGCCCGGGAACGGCTGCAGACCCATCCGCACCTCACTGCCGCGCTGTTCAAACGCTACATGGGCAGCAACCGCGAGATTCGCCTGGGAAGCCGTCGCTTTCGTCCTGAAGAACTCTCGGCACTGGTGCTCAAGAGCCTCAGGGACGATGTCGAGCGCCGGTTCGGCGTTCCGGTCAGCGAGGCGGTGATCAGCGTTCCCGCCTATTTCAGCGACGCGCAGCGCAAGGGTACGCGAATCGCCGGCGAACTCGCCGGATTGAAGGTCGAGCGGCTGATCAACGAACCTACCGCCGCGGCGCTGGCCTACGGGCTGCACCAGAAGGGCCGGGAAACCACCTTCCTGGTGTTCGACCTCGGTGGCGGCACCTTCGACGTCTCGATTCTCGAACTCTTCGAGGGTGTCATGGAGGTTCGCGCCAGCGCCGGGGACAACTTCCTCGGCGGCGAGGATTTCGATGACGCGCTGGCGGCTCGCTTCATCGCGCTGCACAAGGACGAGGACGGCTTTCCCTCGGTCGAGCAGGAGAACATCCGTCAGCGCCTGCGGCGCGAGGCACAACGGGTGCGGCACGCGCTCGGCCAGCAGGACAGCGCCACTTTCACCCTGCGCCACGGCGAGCGCGACTGGAGTTGCGTGATCCGTACCGAGGACATGCTGGAAAGCCTGTCGCCGCTGCTCGAGCGCCTGCGCGCGCCGATCGAGCGTGCGCTGCGGGATGCGCGCATCCGCGCCGCCGACCTCGACGAGGTGCTGCTGGTGGGCGGCAGCACGCGCATGCCGTTGGTGCGCAAGCTGGTCGCGGCGCTGTTCGGTCGTTTCCCGTCGATGAGCCTTCATCCCGACGAGGTCGTCGCGCTGGGCGCGGCGGTGCAGGCCGCCCTGAAAACGCGGGAGCAGGCGCTCGAGGAGGTGGTGCTGACCGACGTCTGCCCCTACAGCCTCGGCGTCGAGGTCTCCGAGCGCCTGGGCAACCAGATCGAGGCCGGCCACTACCTGCCGATCATCGAGCGCAACAGCGTGGTACCGGTAAGCCGCGTGCATTCCCTGGAGACGCTGAGCGACAACCAGCAGCAGGTGACGGTGAGGATGTTCCAGGGCGAGAGCCGGCTGGTCAGGGACAACATCTTCCTGGGTGAGCTGGAGATTCCGGTGCCGCCGCGCAAGGCCGGCGAGGTGAGCCTGGACGTTCGCTTCACCTACGACAGCAACGGCCTGCTCGAGGCGCAGGTGGACATCCCGCTGACCGGCAAGACCCACCGGCTGGTGATCGAGAACAACCCCGGCGTGCTGAGCCAGGAAGAGATCGCCAGCCGCCTGGCGGCTCTGGAGGCGCTCAAGGTTCATCCGCGCGACCAGCAGGTCAACAGCGTGCTGCTGGCACGCCTGGACCGCCTCTATCAGGAATGCCTGGGAGAACTGCGCCAGCAGGTAGGCCAGCTCGCCGCGCACTTCCAGCAGGTGCTTGAGGGGCAGGACGAGCGGCAGATCCGCGAAGCGCGTTCGAGCATCGCGCGGCGCCTGGAAGAACTAGAAAGCGCCGGCATCTGAGGAGTGATCGACATGGACTGTTGGAGTGAGCTTGGCCTGACGGCGCAAGCCGGTGTGCGCGACGTCAAGCGCCAGTACGCGCGCCGGCTCAAGGACACCCGCCCGGATGACGACCCGCTTGGCTTCCAGCACCTGCGCGAGGCGTACGAGCAGGCGCTGGCCCGCGCGCAATGGCGCGAGCAGCACGCCGAGCGGGGGGGCGTCGCCGTCGCGCCCGAGGTGCCCGAGCGCGCGTCCGAATCGCCCGTGTCCGCGGAGCGGGATGTCGATATGCCCGAGACCTTCAGCCCGGAGGCGTTCCAGCGCAGCCTGGAGCGCGCCAAGGCACAAGGGCGGCGTGAGCGCTTCGAGCAGCGTCTGCTCTACCTGCTGCTGGACGCCAGTGAGGAGGACCTTGGCGGCGTCTACTGGGCCATGGAGCACTTGCACTGGTACTCGCCATGGCAGCCGGCCCATCTACCTCAGGAAGACCTGAATCGGCTCGCCGAGCGCCTCCTCATCGGCCGCTTGCGCTTTATTCATGGCCAATTATGCGCAGGCGAAGAACAGGCCTCGTTGCAGATGATCGGGGCGCTTGGTGAAGAAGGCTGGCTGTCTTCCCTCGACCGGCGAGACTGGTTCCAGCAGCGGCTGGCGGAGATGCTCGTCGAGGCGCCCGGCTGGTCGCACCTGTTCTTCGAGCAGGTCTGCCGCCTGTATGGCTGGAGCGACGAGATCGGCTCCTCGCTGCCATTCGCGGAGGCGTTGTGGCGACAGCTGCTTTCTCGTTGTGAGGAGGGGGCGATGGCGGAGCGGCTGTTCGCAGCCGCCGAGAGTCGCACGTGCAAGACGCCCGAGCAGAAGGCTGCGCGTTTCCTGTTCGGGAAGATGGGGCCAGGGAGTCGGCGATACCTGGTTGATCGCTTCACGCAGGCCGAATGGAGCGAGTGCTACCGGCTGAGCAATCTGCTAGAGAGCCGCTTTCCCCAACTGCGCGAGCGCCTGGCAGAGGAAGGCCCTGAAAACTGGCGGCAGTGGTTGCCCTGTCCGTCATGGGTTGGTCTGTACCTGCTGGTCTGGGCCGGTGGTCTGCTCTGCTACCTGGGGCATTCGCTGGGCAAGGACTACACGGATTCCAGCGCACGGCTGAGCGAGCTGGGTATCTTTGTTTTCATGTCCCTGTTGGCCATGGTCACGCTGGCTCCCTGGCTGGCCAAGGCATGGTGGCTGTTGGCTCACCTGCTGGCCTGGCCGGATACCTGGCTGAGCAACGGGGTGATTCCCAGGCGCTGGTTTCGGGAGGGCGCGGGCCTCCTGCTGGTGCGTCACGTACTACCAAATGTGGCCTATGGCGGCGTTGTCTGGCTGTCCTTGAGCGATGCCCTGCCGGCCGCGCTGGCCCTGGCCGTCAGTGTGCTGTGGCCGTTGCTGACGCTTGCCTATCTGAACCATCGCCTGTCGCGTAACGAGCAGCCGACGCTCTGGCAGCGGCTCGCCTCACGGTTTCCCCGGATCAGGGTGCAACGCCGCGTCAGGGCGCCGGACGAGCCCCGCGCCCGGCGCAGGGAGTTGCTGTGGATCTTGGGTAGCATCGTGCTGGTCAGGGGGCTCTTGGCACTCAAGAAACACTACGGCTTCTAGGGCTGGGCGGGCTGGATCTCCGCTCGCTGCTCACGCAACCGATCACGCCTCGCCAGCGTCGGGAACAGCCTGATCCATACGCCAGTGATCAGCAGCGTGCCGACGCCGCCGAGGACTACGGCCTGGACGGTGCCGAACCAGTGCGCGGTGAGGCCGGATTCGAATTCGCCGAGCTGGTTCGAGGCGCCGATGAACAGGCCGTTCACCGCGCTGACCCGGCCGCGCATCTCGTCCGGCGTCTCCATCTGCACGAAGGTGCTGCGGATCACCACGCTGATCATGTCCGCCGCACCGAGCACGGCGAGCACCGCAAGCGAGAACAGGAACGAGGTGGAAAGACCGAAGGCGATGGTCGCCACGCCGAACACGCCCACCGCGGTGAACATCACCCGGCCGATATGACGCTCGACCGGGAAACGCGCCAGCCAGAACGACATCAGCAGCGCGCCAACCGCTGGCGCCGAGCGCAGCAGGCCGAGACCCCAGGGACCGGTGAGCAGGATGTCGCGGGCAAACACCGGAAGCAGTGCGGTGGCGCCACCGAGCAGCACGGCGAACAGGTCCAGGGAGATCGCGCCGAGCACGTCGCGGCGGCTGCGGATGAAGCGGATGCCGGCCAGCAGCGAGTGCAGCGTGGCCTTTTCCCGCTTCATCGGTTGCTGGCGTGCCGGCAGGCTGAGCATCAGCGCCACCGCGACGCCGTACATCAGCACAGTCGGGCCGTAGACCCACACCGAACCGAACGCATAGAGCAGGCCGCCGACGGCGGGCGAGATGATCGTCGCCGCCTGCATCGCCGAGCCGGACGCGGCCACCGCCGCCGGGAACAGCGCGGGCGGGACGATGTTCGGCAGCAGCGCCTGGGTGGTCGGCATCTCGAAGGCGCGCGCGGTGCCGAAGACGAAGGCGATGGCGAAGATCATCTCGCGGGTGACGCTGTCTGTGGCGCTGCCGATCACCAGCGCGAGGGCGGTCAGCCCCTGCAGCGTCTGGCACAGCGCGGCGACCTTGCGCCGGTCGTAGCGGTCGGCGACGTGCCCGGTGTGCAGCATGAACAGCACGCGCGGCATGAATTCGAAGAGACCGACCAGGCCCAGGTCGAGGACGTTGCCGGTCAGCACGTAGATGTGCCAGCCGATGGCCACGGTGATCATCTGGAAGGCGCTGGAGGTGAACACCCGGGCGAACCAGAAGGCGAGGAAGGGGCGCTGATGGCGCAGGAGCAGTTTGGCGTGGGTGGACATGCGACGGGTCGCCTCGGGGAGCGGGGCCGCAGAGTAGCACGCAGGTAACCGGATGTTACGGCTGGCGGTTTACCGGTAGTGCAGATGAACCAAGGGCGCCTCCGTGGGGCGCCCTCAGGGGTGGAGCGGACTCATGGGGTGTCCTCAGGAAGCGCGATTGTGCTCGGCGTCCTGCTGGGCAACCAGATTGCCCTGGTCGAAGCCGCTTTCGATCAGCGAGGCGCGATTGTGTTCGGCGTCCTGCTCGGCGACTTGGTCCTGGTTGGAACGGGTTTCGATCAGCGAGGCGCGATTGTGCTCGGCGTCCTGCTGGGCGACCTGGCCTTGGCTGGAACGGGTTTCGATCAACGAAGCACGGTTGTGTTCGGCATCCTGTTGGGCGACCAGAACCTGGGCGACGGCGGAAATGCCGGCGGTTTCGTTCTGTACGGCCGGCTGTGCGGCGAAGGCGGCGGTGGAGAGGCTGGCGACGATCAGGCTGGCGAGAAGTTGAGTTTTCATGGTGCACCTCGTGTTCGGGGAAGTCGGTAAGTGAGTACGGTTTCCATGCTAGCGCCATAAATTTGATAAAGAAGGTGATCCGCCTGATGATGAATATCAACAGTGTTAATTGTTATGATAAATATATGAAAATCAGTAATTTATACACATAAAACATCTTTTATAGACTCGATTTAAGGCATTTATTGGTTATTTATATATGAATCTTTATGATCTATTTAATCGATATTTATAGGCCCATCAGTCTTTTCCAGCCCATCGCAGGCTGCGGCTGTCGCGCATCGCATCTATTTTCATTTGAAAATTATTCTCGACAAATATAAGGTCCGCCTCTCCCGATTCTCGAGTGCCCGACGTGTCGTCGCCATCCGATCCTCCGTCCGCCGACGGCCAGTTCCAGCGCCATGCCGGCGAGTTGCTGCGGTTTCTCACACGCCAGCTGAATTGCTCGGAGCTGGCGGCGGATCTGCGGCAGGAAACCTGGCTGCGCTTTCGCCGCGCCGAGCCGGAGGAGATCGGCAACCTGCGCGCCTTCCTCTATCGCATCGCACGGAACCTGGTCATCGACCATCGCCGCCAGCAGGAAACCCGCGCGCCGCAGGAGCCGATGGACGAGCAAATGGAAAGCCCAATGCCCGGACCCGAACGCATCGCTTCCGGCAGCCAGCAACTGGCGCAGTTGCACGCGCTGCTGGAGGAACTGCCGCCGCACGTGCGCAAGGCGCTGCTGTGGAATCGCCTCGACGGGCTGACCCAGCGCGAGATCGGCGAACGCCTCGGCGTCTCCGAAAGCATGGCCGGGCGTTATATCCTTAGGGCCCTCGAATATTGTCAGAGCCGCATGGATGACCCGTCATGAATGAGCCCGCCGCACGCGCCCGCGAATGGCTGGTTCTGCTCAATTCCGGCCGCGCCAGTGCTGCCCAGCGCGCCCAGGCCGAAGCCTGGCGCCAGGCTTC
>DIEE01000157.1 GCA_002418465.1 Pseudomonas sp. UBA5782
CAGGCCCGGCTGCAGGCTCGCAGCCGGCGCACCCAGCGGCGCGCGGTAGTCGAACAGGCGGCGCAGCGGCGAGGGCAGGGCGAGGCGGAGGATGAGATCGGGCACGCGCGGGTCCTTGGATTTGGGCGGCGTCGATCTTAGCAGCCCGTGGCCGCCGATCGCCGATTCCACGCGCGGCCGGAGCGAGGTTTTCGCTGACGGACGGCCGATTGCGCCGCTTGCAGGCTACCGATGTCGAGCGTATATTCCGCGGCTCGTTTCCGTGCGGTACTCGACATAGGGTCGGGTGGCGGCACGCCAGACACTGAGGAATACATCATGAAAGCCGATATCCATCCGAATTATGTCGAGATCGACGCCACCTGCAGCTGCGGCAACGTCATCAAGACCCGCTCCACCCTGGGCAAGAACCTGAGCCTGGACGTTTGCTCCGAGTGCCACCCGTTCTATACCGGCAAGCAAAAGGTGCTCGACACCGGCGGCCGTATCGACCGCTTCAAGCAGCGTTTCGGTGTGTTCGGCGCCAAGTAAGCGCGAACTGCCAAGGAAGGCCCATGGGTTTTCCGCAGCTGTTGAAAAAGGCGTCCCTGGTGGGCGCCTTTTTCGTTTCTGCGTTGGCGGTTCCGCCGGCGCTCGCGGCCTGTCCCGCGCCTCCCTCCTCATTGCAGCCCAGCGAAGTCCGTCGCGTCGTCGATGGCGATACGTTGCGCCTCGCCGATGGCCGTAGCGTGCGGCTGATCGGCCTGAATGCGCCCGAACTGGGGCGGGAGGGGCGCTCCGCCGAAGCCTTCGCAGTGGCCGCGCAGCGGAGACTGCAAGCGCTGGTGGCCGCCAGCGACGGTCGGGTGATCGTGGAGCCCGGGCGCCAGGCGAAGGATCATTACGGGCGCACCCTGGCGAACGTCTTCGACAGTCACGGACGCAATCTCGAGGAGCAGCTGCTCGCCGAGGGCCTGGGTTATCAGGTCGTCATCGCGCCCAACGATCGCCTGCTGCTCTGCCAACAGGCGGCGGAACGCACGGCGCGTACGGCCGGGCTCGGCCTGTGGCGACAGGCGCCGCTGCTGACGCCGGCGCAGCTCAAGTCGGCCGGCTTCGCCCTGCTCCGGGCGAGGGTGAGCGGTATCGAGCGCAATCGCGGCGGGCTGTGGATCGAACTCGACGGTCCGCTGGTGCTGCGCGTCGAGCCGAAGTGGCTGGACCAGTTCGACCCTGCGGCGCTGCAGGCGCTGGTCGGGCGGCAGGTCGAGGTACGCGGCTGGGTGATCGATCGAGTGCGGCGCGGTGCACTCAGGCCCGGGCAGGCGCGCTGGCTGATGGCGCTTAGCCATCCGGCGATGCTGCAGACCCAGCCCTGAGCGGGTTTTCCTCCCTCCACGGCGCTGCCGCCGATCGCGCAAAGTCCTTTGCCAGAGGGGCTGGAAAGGGTGACCCGGCAGTCTTGTTCGACACTACCTTCGCGCGTATCCTCGGCCGCCAGCCCATTTTCACTAGCAAAAAAAGCGGAAATCCGACATGTCAGACCTTAAAACTGCCGCTCTCGAGTATCACGCGCTGCCGCGTCCGGGAAAGCTCAGCGTCGAGCTGACCAAGCCGACCGCGACCGCCCGTGACCTGGCGCTGGCCTACAGCCCCGGCGTCGCCGAGCCGGTTCGCGAGATCGGTCGCGACCCCGAGCTGGCCTACAAGTACACCGGCAAGGGCAACCTGGTCGCAGTAATCTCCGACGGCACCGCGATCCTCGGTCTGGGCAACCTCGGCCCGCTGGCCTCCAAGCCGGTGATGGAAGGCAAGGGCGTGCTGTTCAAGCGTTTCGCCGGCATCGACGTGTTCGACATCGAAGTCGATGCGGAAAGCCCGCAGGCGTTCATCGACACCGTCAAGCGCATCTCCATCACCTTCGGCGGCATCAACCTGGAAGACATCAAGGCACCCGAGTGCTTCGAGATCGAGCGCGCGCTGATCGAACAGTGCGACATCCCGGTGTTCCACGATGACCAGCACGGCACCGCGATCGTCACTGCCGCCGGCATGCTCAACGCCCTAGAAATCGCCGGCAAGACCCTGCCCGAAGCGAAGATCGTCTGCCTCGGCGCCGGCGCCGCCGCCACCTCCTGCATGAAGCTGCTGGTGAGCATGGGCGCCAAGGTCGAGAACATCTTCATGATCGACCGCAAGGGCGTGATTCACGCCGGTCGTGACGACCTCAACCAGTACAAGGCCGTGTTCGCCCACGAGACCGACAAGCGCACGCTGTCCGACGCTCTCGGCGGCGCCGACGTGTTCGTCGGCCTGTCCGGCGCCAACCTGCTCAAGCCGGAAGACCTGGCGCGCATGGCGGCCAGCCCGATCGTCTTCGCCTGCTCCAATCCGGATCCGGAAATTGCCCCGGAGCTGGCCCATGCGACGCGCAACGACGTGATCATGGCGACCGGCCGTTCGGACTACCCGAACCAGGTCAACAACGTGCTCGGCTTCCCGTTCATCTTCCGCGGTGCCCTCGACGTGCGCGCCAAGCGCATCAACGAGGAAATGAAGATCGCCGCTGCGCTGGCGCTGCGCGACCTGGCCAAGCTGCCGGTGCCGCAGGAGGTCTGCGAAGCCTACGGTGGCATCGCACTGAGTTTCGGTCGTGAGTACATCATTCCGAAGCCCATGGATCCGCGCCTGATCACCGTGATTTCCGATGCCGTGGCCAAGGCTGCGCTGGAGACTGGTGTCGCCACGCTGCCCTATCCGAAGCACTACCCGCTGAAGAGCGTCGACGACGTGTTCCTCGGCTGAGCCTTCTTCGGCAATAAAAGAAAACCCCGCCTAGGCGGGGTTTTTCTTTGCGTGCTCGCGGCTAGAACAGGTCGATCGGCGCCGACTCGTCGCTCGGCAGCGGACTGCCGGGAGCGCTGGTGCCGGGCTCGATCTCGCTCATCGGCGGCGGCGAATCCTCGCTCTTGAACAGCTCGAAGTAGGCGTCGGGCGAACCCGGTGGCGCAGCGCGACCACTGACCGGATCGACGCGCAGGGAAATGATCCCGTCCGGCTCCGGCGGTGCGTGTTCCGGTTTGTCCTTCAGCGCGGCGCCCATGTAGCTCATCCAGATCGGCAGCGCCACGGTGCCGCCGAACTCGGTGCGGCCAAGGGTTTCCGGCTGATCGAAACCGACCCAGACGCTGGTCACGTAATCAGCGTTGTAGCCGGAGAACCAGCTGTCCTTGGACTCGTTGGTGGTGCCGGTCTTGCCAGCGATGTCGCCTCGGCCCATCGCCAGCGCACGCCGGCCGGTGCCGCGCTTGATCACGTCCTGCAGCATGCTGGTGAGGATGTAGGTGGTGCGCGGGTCGACGATGCGTTCGGCCACGGCGGGCGCCTGCGAGTCCTTCGCTTCGTCCGGGCCGCTGCCGGCGGTGGCTTCTTCGGTGGTCTGGGTGCGCTGCTCGGCTTCCGGCGTGGTCGCTGCCGCACTCGGCGGGTTGGCGGTGAACAGCACTTCGCCGTCGCGGCTCTCGATGCGCTGGATCAGATACGGCTGGATCTTGTAGCCACCGTTGGCGAAGGTGCTCCAGCCGGTGACGACTTCCATCGGCGTGAGGTTGGCGGTGCCCAGCGCCAGGGACAGGTTGCGCGGCAGGTCCTGCTTATTGAAACCGAAGCGACTGACGTAGTTGAGGGCGTAGTCGATGCCGATGGTCTGCAGCAGGCGGATCGAGACAAGGTTGCGCGACTTGTACAGCGCTTCGCGCAGGCGGATCGGGCCGAGGAAGGTGTTGTTGTCGTTCTTCGGTCGCCAGACCTTGTCTAGGTATTCGTCGACGAAGACGATCGGTGCGTCGTTGACCAGGCTGGCCGGGGTGAAGCCGGCATCCAGCGCCGCGCTATAGATGAAGGGCTTGAAGCTGGAGCCGGGCTGGCGCCTGGCCTGGGCGGCGCGGTTGTAGTTGCTCTGCTCGAAGGCGAAGCCGCCGACCAGGGCGCGGATTGCGCCGTTGTTCGGGTCCAGCGAAACCAGCGCGCTCTGCGCGCTCGGCACCTGGCCGAAACGCAGGCTGCCGTCTTCCTGGCGCTGCACGCGGATCAGGTCGCCGACCTGCACCACGTCCGCCGGCTTCTGCGGGCGAGGCCCCATGCTGTTGCTGTTGATGAACGGTCGGGCCCATTTCATGCTGTCCCAGGCGACGGCTTCTTCCTTGCCGTCGCGGGTCAGCACCAGGATGCCGCTGCTTTCCACCTGGCTGACCACCGCCGGATCGAGGCCGCCGAGCGTGCGGTACTTCGGCAGTTCCTGCAGCCAGGCTTCGCGGGTCATGTTCGGGAAGCGGGTTTCCGGGCCGCGGTAACCGTGACGCTGGTCGTAGCTGATGAGGCCGTCCTGCACGGACTTGTTGGCCGCCAGCTGCAGGTCGCTGGGCACGGTCGTGGTGACGCGGAACCCGTCGGTGTAGGCGGCGCTGCCGAAGCGTCCGACCATCTCCGCGCGCGCCATCTCGGCGATGTAGGGCGCGGCCAGTTCGGGCGTCTGCACGTGATAGCGGGCGTCGATCGGCTCGGCGAGCGCAGCCTTGTAACGCGCGTCGTCGATCTTGCCGAGGCGGAACATGCGCCCGAGGATCCAGTCGCGACGCTCCTTGCTGCGTACCGGGTCCATCAGCGGGTTGTAGCGCGAGGGGGCCTTCGGAAGACCGGCTATCATCGCCATCTGCGCGAGGCTCAAGTCCCGGATGGATTTGCCGTAATAGACTTGAGCGGCGGCTTCGATTCCGTAGGCGCGGTTGCCGAGATAGATCTTGTTGACGTAGAGCTCAAGGATTTCGTCCTTGCTCAGTTCGCGTTCGATCTGCAGGGCGAGGAGGATTTCGGTGATTTTGCGCGAGAAACTGCGCTCGCTGGTGAGGAAATAGTTCTTCGCCACCTGCATGGTGATGGTGCTGCCGCCGCTCTGGATATGGCCGGTCTTCAAGAGTTGAGAGGCGGCGCGCATCAGGCTGCTGAGGTCGACGCCATAATGGTTTGCAAAGTTGTCATCCTCGGCGGATAAAAGGGCCTGGATGAAGTCCTTGGGGATGTCGGCGAACTGGATCGGGGTACGGCGCATCTCGCCAAATTCGGCGATCAGCTTCTCGTCGCTGCTGTACACGCGCAGCGGGATCTGCAGCTGAATACTGCGCAGCGAATCCACCGATGGAAGGGTTGGGCTCAGATAAAGAAATGCGCCGCTGAGACTGAGCAAAAGGCCACAGAAAACGGCTACGCAAGACCACCAGAAAAATTTCAGCAGGCGTATCAAAATGCTTGGTTTTCCAGATAAAAGAACGAGTTAGCGGAAGGCGAAGCGGAAAGCGGAAAGCTGTTCACATTATAAGCGGTTTTTTTGCCGGGGAGCCATTTGCGCTTCTGTCAAGACTGTTATTTAATGTGAAAAAACATAAATAGTCCGTAAGTAGCGGATGCCAATAGGAAATCGGACGTGCTAGGGCTCTTCACCAAGAAAGCGAATACGCTGCTGGGGATCGATATCAGCTCGACCTCGGTAAAGCTCCTCGAACTGAGTCGCTCAGGTGGCCGCTACAAAGTAGAGGCCTACGCCGTCGAGCCGCTCCCGATTAACGCCGTCGTGGAAAAAAACATCGCCGAGCTCGAAGGGGTCGGGCAGGCGCTCGCTCGTGTCACGGCCAAGGCCAAGACCGGGGTGAAAGCCGTCGCCGTCGCTGTCGCCGGTTCCGCGGTGATCACCAAGACGATCGAAATGGAGTCCGGCCTCAACGACGATGAGCTGGAGAACCAGCTGAAGATCGAGGCGGACCAGTACATTCCCTATCCGCTGGAAGAGGTCGCCATCGACTTCGAGGTCCAGGGCACATCGGTACGCAACCCGGAGCGCGTGGAAGTGCTGCTGGCTGCCTGCCGCAAGGAAAACGTCGAGGTTCGCGAGGCCGCACTGGCCCTGGCTGGGCTCACCGCCAAAGTGGTAGATGTCGAAGCCTACGCGCTCGAGCGCGCTTATGGCCTGCTGGCCGAACAACTGGGTGGCGATCGCGATGAAATGACCGTCGCGGTGGTAGACATCGGCGCGACCATGACCACCCTCAGCGTGCTGCACAACGGTCGCACCATCTATACCCGCGAGCAGTTGTTCGGTGGTCGCCAGTTGACCGAAGAGATCCAGCGCCGCTACGGGCTGTCGGTCGAAGAGGCCGGCTTGGCCAAGAAGCAGGGCGGTCTTCCGGACGACTACGAAAGCGAAGTGCTGCTGCCGTTCAAGGAGGCCGTGGTCCAACAGGTCTCGCGCTCGCTGCAATTCTTCTTCGCTGCCGGTCAGTTCAATGATGTCGACTACATCATGCTCGCCGGCGGTACCGCGTCCATCCCCGATCTGGATCGTCTGATCCAGCAAAAAATCGGTACCCAGACCCTGGTCGCCAACCCCTTCGCCGATATGGCGCTGAGTGGCAAAGTCAACGCGGGCGCCCTGGCCAGCGATGCGCCGGCATTGATGATTGCCTGCGGTCTGGCGATGAGGAGTTTCGACTGAATGGCAAGGATCAACCTACTTCCCTGGCGTGAACAGCTTCGTGAAGAACGAAAGCAGCGCTTCCTGGTTACATTGGCGGGTGTTTTGCTCGTTGCTGGTGGCGCTGTCTTTTTAGCTTCCCAGTACTTCGATTCGGCTATCGAGAACCAGGTCGCTCGCAACAACTATGTGCGCACTGAAATTTCTTTGTTGGACGCGAGAATCGCTGAAATCAGGGAATTGAAGACTCGTCGCCAGCAATTGCTCGAGCGGATGAAGATCATCCAGGACCTGCAGGGCAATCGGCCGATCATCGGCAGGGTATTCGATCAACTGGTGCGTACTTTGCCCGAGGGCGTGTACTTCACCGATCTGAAAATGAATGGTTCGACGATCTCCATTACCGGCGCCGCGGAATCGAACAACAGAGTCTCCAACCTGATGCGTAATCTGGATTCCTCGCAATGGCTCACGGCGCCTAACCTTACCGAGGTCAAGGCAGTGACCGCTGGGGAAGTCGATCAGGCCAACGTATTTCAGTTGACGGTGCAGCAGACGCAGCCGAAGGCTGGTGTGGAAGGAGCCGCGAAATGAGTCTCGCAGATTCCCTGGCAAGTTTACGCAAGGTCGATCTTGGTGATCTCGACTTAAACAACCTGGGTTCATGGCCGGCGCCGGTCAAGGCTATTGCCTGCCTCCTTTTGTTGGTCGCGGTCCTGGCGCTTGGTTACAACTTTCATCTCAAGGACCTGCAGGCGGATCTCGACCGTCAGCGTGCCGAAGAGCTGACATTGAAGGAGCAGTTTTCCAGCAAAGCTTTCCAGTCCGCCAACCTCGAAGCCTACAAGGAGCAGATGAAGGAGATGGAAGTCTCCTTCGGTGCCTTGCTGCGCCAACTGCCTAGTGATACCGAAGTTCCGGGCTTGCTGGAGGACATCACGCGTACCGGTTTGGGTAGCGGGCTGGAGTTCGAGGAGATCAGGTTGCTTCCGGAGGCGGCGCAGCAGTTCTACATCGAATTGCCGATACAGATTACGGTGGTTGGTGCGTACCACGATCTGGCGACCTTCGTTAGCGGCGTCGCCAGCCTTCCGCGGATCGTCACGCTGCACGACTTCGATATCAAACCGGTAAATGCGACAAGTCCCAATAAACTGCGTATGAGCATCCTGGCCAAGACTTATCGCTACAACGAGACCGGGGTGAAAAAATGAGGCGCATCCGTCTGGCAGTAGGTGCGGCTCTGGTGTTTGGCCTTGCGGGTTGCGGCGTCAGCAATGATTTCAGTGACCTGCAGAGTTACATGGATGAGGTTCGTGCGCGGCCGAAGGGGTCGATCGAGCCGTTGCCGAAATTCCAACCGTACGAGGCCTTCACTTACAGCGCGGCGGCCATGCGCAGCCCCTTCCAGCCCCCGGTGAAGATTGATCTGGCGCGCCAGCAAAAGGGCTCCAAGGACATCAAGCCGGACGAGACGCGGGTCAAGCAGTTCCTGGAAGGCTTCAATATAGAGACGTTCGAGATGGTGGGTACGCTCTCCAACGAAGCTGGCATGTTTGCATTGATCCGAGGCGCGGGGGGCGTTCACCGGATCAAGGTTGGCGATTATCTGGGAAGGAACAACGGACGCATCGTCGCCATCAATGCGTCGGCGATCGAGGTCCTGGAAATCGTTCCGGATGGAGAGGGTGGCTGGTTGGAAAGGCCGCGAAGCCTGGCCCTTAAAGAACGCTCATAGGGGCAGGGACATGAAGAATTATTGCCAGTCAGCACAACGGAACCAGAGAATGAACAGCAAACTTTCGCGCCTAGCTTTATCAATGTTGGCGGCTCTGATTACGCCTCAGGTGCTGGCCGCCAATCTTCAGGGATTGGATGTCGCGGCGCTGCCGGGCAATCGTGTCGAGCTGAAGCTGGCCTTCGACGAGCCCGTGTCCGTTCCGCGTGGTTACACCATCGAGCAGCCCGCGCGTATCGCGCTTGATCTGCCCGGCGTCAGCAACAAGCTGGGTGTAAAGAACAAGGAGCTGGGCGTAGGCAACGCGCGAAGCGTGACGGTTGTCGAGGTGAAGGACCGTACGCGGCTGATCGTGAATCTGGCAACGCTGGTCCCTTACAGCACGCGTGCAGAGGGCAATAATCTGTTCGTCGTGGTGGGTGAGGGCGCGCTCGGAGCGCCTGTTCCTCAGCCGGTTGCCGTTCAGGCTCCGGTCAGCCCGGCGACCCCTGTCGCTTCTGCGCCCGTGTCCAAGACGTTCGCTCCGGCGGGCAAGGCTATCAGCGGGATCGATTTCCAGCGCGGCGATCAGGGTGAGGGCAACGTGGTTATCGCGCTTTCCGATCCGTCGGTCAGTCCCAATATCCAGGAACAGGGCGGCAAGATTCGCCTCGATTTCGCCAATACCCAGTTGCCCGAGGCGCTGCGCGTACGTCTGGACGTCAAGGACTTTGCTACCCCTGTTCAGTTCGTCAGCGCCACTACCCAGGGCGCTCAAACCAGCATCAACATCGAACCGACGGGTTTTTACGACTACCTGGCATACCAGACCGACAACAAGCTGACCATCAGCGTCAAACCGCTGGCAAAGGAGGAGGTCGAGCAGCGCAAGAGCGATCGCTTCACCTACTCTGGCGAGAAGTTGTCTTTAAATTTCCAGGATATCGACGTACGTTCGGTGCTCCAGCTTATTGCGGATTTCACCGACCTGAATTTGGTGGCAAGCGATACGGTACAGGGCAGCATCACCCTGCGCCTGCAGAATGTACCGTGGGACCAGGCGCTCGATCTGGTGCTGAAAACAAAGGGCTTGGACAAGCGTCAGATCGGCAATGTGTTGCTGGTCGCGCCGGCAGATGAAATCGCCGCTCGCGAGCGCCAGGAGCTGGAGTCGCAGAAGCAGATTGCTGAGCTGGCCCCGTTACGTCGCGACCTGATTCAGGTGAACTACGCCAAGGCCTCCGATATTGCCAAGTTGTTCCAGTCGGTTACCAGTTCTGAGGCTGGCGCGGCCTCCACACCGGAGCGTGGCTCCATCACGGTTGATGATCGCACCAATAACATCATAGCCTACCAAACCCAAGAGCGTCTGGATGAGCTCCGCCGAATCGTCACTCAGCTGGATATTCCGGTTCGACAGGTAATGATCGAGGCGCGGATCGTCGAGGCGAACGTCGATTACGACAAGGCGCTGGGTGTCCGCTGGGGAGGGGCTTTGAGCAATGGTAATTGGACCGGATACGGGCAAAACGGCAATATTGGTATTGACGAAGATGGTGCGGGTGGATGCGGTCCGTTCGCTGGCGGATGTACATTGCCCACCAGTAGCTCCAGCACTGGCACCGGCAGTAGCGATAGCAGCAGCCCGGTCCCATTCGTAGATTTGGGCGTCAGCAACAGTACCTCAGGGATTGGTATTGGCTTCATCACCAATAACGTAATCCTCGATCTGCAGCTTTCCGCCATGGAGGCTACGGGTAACGGTGAGATCGTATCCCAGCCGAAGGTTGTCACTTCCGACAAGGAAACGGCGCGCATCCTCAAGGGCGCCGAAGTGCCTTATCAGGAGGCCAGCTCCAGTGGTGCGACGAGTACATCCTTCAAGGAGGCCGCCCTGTCCCTGGAAGTCACTCCGCAGATTACCCCTGATAATCGAGTGATCATGGAGGTGAAGGTGAACAAAGATGCGCCAGACTTCACCAATGCCGAGGCATCCAATGGCGTTCCGGCGATCAACAAGAACGAGGTCAATGCCAAGGTGCTCGTCAGTGATGGTGAGACGATCGTAATCGGTGGCGTGTTCTCCAATACGCAGAGCAAGAGCACCGAAAAAGTCCCCTTCCTGGGTGATCTCCCGTACCTCGGTCGCCTGTTCCGTCGTGACACCGTGCAGGACTCCAAGTCGGAGCTGCTGGTCTTCCTCACTCCGCGCATCATGAACAATCAGGCTGTCGCGGTGGGTCGTTGATGCTGTGCGCAATCTGATACTTGTAGGCCCGATGGGGGCAGGAAAGAGCACCATCGGGCGGCTTCTTGCAAAAGAGTTGCGACTTCCCTTCAAGGATTCCGACAAGGAAATCGAGCAGCGTTGCGGTGCCAACATTCCCTGGATTTTCGATGTCGAGGGCGAGCCCGGCTTTCGTGAGCGAGAGCGCTCCATGCTGGCGGAGCTCTGCGAGCTCAACGGCATGGTGTTGGCCACTGGCGGCGGAGCGGTGCTGCGTGACGACAATCGCGCGGTTCTCAAGGCCGGGGGCGATGTCGTTTATCTGTTTACCTCGGTTGCCCAACAGTTGAACCGTACTGCGCGGGATCGGAATCGTCCGCTTCTGCGTACCTCCGATCCCGGCAAGGTGCTTGGCGATCTGATGGCGATCCGCGATCCGCTCTATCGGGAAATTGCCGACATCGTCATCGAAACCGACCAGCGCCCGCCGCGGATGGTGGTTCAGGAAATACTCGAACGCTTGCACGCGTTGCAGCCGGGTTAAACGCCGGCCGGATGCGCTATCCTATTGGCCTTTTTTACGGGGGCCTCATGCAGACTCTTCACGTCGACCTCGCCGATCGCAGTTATCCCATCTACGTGGGAGCTGGGCTGATCGCTCAGGGTGAGCTGTTCGCCCAACACATTGCCGGCAAGAAAGTGGCGATCGTTACCAACGAGACGATCGCGCCTCTCTATCTCGAATCGGTGCAGCGTGCGCTGGCGCCCTATGCGCAGACCTCGATCATTCTTCCCGATGGTGAAGCGTTCAAGAACTGGGAAACCCTGCAGCTGATTTTCGATGGCCTGCTTTCTGCCCGGCACGACCGTCGTTGCACAGTGATCGCCTTGGGCGGAGGCGTGATCGGCGACATGGCCGGTTTCGCGGCGGCCTGTTATCAGCGCGGTGTCGACTTCATCCAGGTGCCGACGACGCTGTTGTCGCAGGTCGACTCTTCGGTCGGCGGAAAAACCGGGATCAACCATCCGCTCGGCAAGAACATGATCGGCGCCTTCTATCAGCCGAATGCCGTGCTGATCGATACCTCCACGCTGAGCACGCTGCCGCCGCGCGAGCTTTCCGCCGGGCTGGCCGAGGTCATCAAGTACGGTCTGATCTGTGACGAAGATTTCCTGGCGTGGCTGGAAGCGCACATGGACGCCCTGCGTTCGCTCGATCAGCAGGCGCTGAATTACGCCATCGAGCAGTCCTGCGCGGCCAAGGCACGCATCGTCGGTGCCGACGAGCGCGAGGCTGGTGTGCGCGCCACCCTCAATCTGGGTCATACCTTTGGCCATGCCATCGAGACCCATAAGGGCTATGGCGCCTGGCTGCACGGCGAGGCGGTTTCCGCCGGCACGGTGATGGCCCTCGAGATGTCGCGCCGGCTGGGCTGGATTTCGACTGAGGATCGCGATCGCGGCATTCGGCTGTTCCAGCGTGCCGGCCTGCCCGTGGTGCCGCCTGAAGAGATGACGCCGGCCGATTTCCTCCAGCACATGGCCGTCGACAAGAAGGTTCTCGACGGGCAGCTACGCCTTGTATTGCTGAAGCGGATGGGGGAGGCCGTGGTAACCGCGGATTATCCCGATGAGACATTGCACGCCACCTTGAGCGCGAATTACCGCGCCATGGTGGATCAGCTCGGAGAACAATGAGAGCTCATGACCAGTTTGCATGCCGATGAAGCGTTTCTAGGTTTCTATCAGTTCAGCCATGACCCCTTTGCGCCGCGGGTGCCGGGGTTCAAGTTCTTCGCTGCCCAGCGCAAGCCGGTGCTGGGCCAGCTCCATCACCTGGCGCGTTACAGCCAGTTGCTCCTCGTGGTCAGTGGCCCGGAGGGCAGCGGAAAGACCTTGTTGCGCCAGGCGCTGGTGGCTAGCACCAACAAGCAGAGCGTTGTCAGCATCGTGATTTCTGCGCATGGCGCCGAGGACTCGGCCAGCCTGCTGCGGCAAGTCGCCCAGGGGCTTGGCATGCAATCCGCCGATGCCCGCTCGATTCAGGCGCAAGTCGTGCAGCTGGGGCTGACCGGCCAGGAGATCTACCTGCTGGTGGATGATGCCGAGGCGCTCAAGCCCGATGCGCTGCAGGCCCTGCTGGCGCTGGCCCAGGGCAATGCCGATGGGCGCGCCCATGTGTTTCTGTTCGGCGAGTCCTCGCTGATCGCGCGTCTGAATGATCTCGGTGATGGCGGTGAGGAATGCTTCCATGTCATCGAACTGCAGCCGTACGAAGAGGAAGAAACGCGCGCCTACCTCGCGCGTCGCCTCGAAGGTGCCGGCCAGGGTATCGAGGTTCTTACCGACGACCAGATCGCCGATATTCACGCCCAGTCCGAAGGCTGGCCGGGTGCGATCAATCAGGTCGCGCGCGAGACGCTGATCGAGTCGATGCTGGCGCAGCGTGGTTCCGCCAAGCGCGCAGGTTTCGCCTTCAAATTGCCGAAGAAGCACCTGCT
>DIEE01000014.1:0-2279 GCA_002418465.1 Pseudomonas sp. UBA5782
GTCCAGTCCTGCACCTTCACGAGGAAACACCATGCTTTACGACGTGCGTACCTACACCTGCCGCCCCGGCACCACCAAGAAGCACCTGGCCCTCTATGCCGAGCACGGCTACGCGATCCAGAGCCGTCACCTGGGCAAGCCGCTGGCCTACCTGCAGACCGAGAGCGGCAACATCAACAGCTACATGCACATCTGGGTCTACGACAGCCCGGCAGACCGCGAAGCCAAGCGCAAGGCCCTGCAGCAGGACCCGGACTGGTCCGTGTACCTGACCAAGAGCGCCGAAGCGGGCTACCTGATCAGTCAGGAAAACCGCCTGATGACGGAGACCCCGTTCTTCAAGCGCTGAACCAGAAAGACACCCCTTCCAATAATAAAAATCTCCGCAACGAGGAGAGATAAATGTTCCAGCAGGTATACGACCCCGTAGGCGGTTCGCTTCTTTACTCGTCCCTGTTCGCCGCACTTCCCCTTCTGACGATGTTCCTGTTGCTGGGCTGGTTTCGTGTGGCGCCCCACCTTGCGGCACTGGCTTCACTCGCGGTGTGCGTGCTGGTCGCGCTGTTCGCCTATGGCATGCCGCTCTCGGCGACGCTGAACGCCGGCGTCTACGGCGCGGCGTTCAGCATGCTGACCGTGCTCTGGATCATTCTCAACGCCATCTGGCTGTACAACCTGACGGTGAAGTCCGGCCATTTCGCGATCCTGCGCGACAGCTTCTCCCTGCTCAGCGCCGACCCGCGCATCCAGGCCATCCTGATCGCCTACAACTTCGGCGCGCTGATGGAGGCACTGGCCGGTGCCGGCACGCCGATCGCCATTTCCGGCGCCATGCTGCTGGCCATCGGGGTTCGCCCGATCAAGGCCGCGGTGCTGGCGCTGGTCGCCAACACCGCGCCTGTGGCCTTCGGGGCGCTGGCCGTGCCGATCACCACTCTGGCGCAGGTCTCGGGTATTCCGTTCGATACGCTGGGTGCGATCGTTGGCCGGCAGACGCCGCTGATCGCCGCCTTCGTGCCGCTGATCCTGGTCGGTCTGATGGATGGCCGTCGCGGCCTGGCGCAGGTGTGGCCCGCCGCGGTGGTGGCCGGTATCGGCTTCGGCATCAGCCAGTGGGTGAGTGCTTCGTACATTTCCGTCGCGCTGGCCGATGTGATCGGTGCGCTGGGTTCGGCGGGTGCGCTGATCCTGTTCATGAAATTCTGGACGCCGCCGCAGGTCGACGACATCGAGGGCATGGACGTGCCGGCTACCAGCGCCTTGCGGCCAACCCCGAAGGCCATGTGGATGGCGTACCTGCCCTACATCCTGATCATCATCATCTTCTCCCTGGCGCAGATTCCGGCGATCAAGCAGTGGCTGTCGGTGGGTACCCTCAGCTTCCCCTGGCCCGGGCTGGACATCCTCAAGGCCGACGGCAGCAAGGTGGGCACCAACTTCACCCTGAACAGCCTCTCGGCCACCGGCTCGCTGCTGCTGTTCGCCGGCGTACTCTCGGCGTGGATGCTGCGTGTGCGGCCGGGTACCGCGATCACCACCTACCTGGAAACCGTGCATCAGCTGCGCTGGGCTATACCCACCGTACTCTGCGTGCTGGCCATCGCCTTCATCATGAATTATTCCGGGCAGACGGTGACGCTGGGCGTGTGGCTGGCGCAAGCTGGTCCGGCCTTCGCCTTCCTCTCGCCGGTGATCGGCTGGATCGGCGTCGCGGTGACGGGCTCGGATAATTCCGCCAATGCCCTGTTCGGTGCGCTGCAGGTGGCTGCCGCCCACGAAACCGGGCTCAACCCGGCGCTGCTGGCCGCGGCCAACGCCTCTGGCGGGGTGCTCGGCAAGATGATTTCGCCGCAGAGCCTGGCGGTGGGCGCCGCCGCGGTGGGCATCATCGGCCAGGAGGGCCTGATCTTCCGCAAGGTGATCGGCTATAGCCTGGTGCTGCTCGCCGCGCTGTCGATCCTCGTGTTCCTGCAGACGGGCCCGCTGGCCTGGATGCTTCCATAGCTCATCATGGAGTCCCTATGACCCACTATCGCCAACTCTTCAGCCTCGAAGGAAAAATAGCCGTGGTGCTGGGCGCCGCCTCGGGTATCGGCCAGGCTTCGGCCCACGCCCTCGGCGCGCTGGGCGCCCACGTGATCTGCGCCGACCGCGACGGCGAAGGCGCGCGGGCGACCGCGCAGACCATCGCCGAGGACGGCTCGGCCGAGTGGATGCAGACCGATGCCGCCAGCGGCGAGGCCATCGGCGCGCTGGCCGCCAACGTGCTCGCCGACCAC
>DIEE01000014.1:2328-23898 GCA_002418465.1 Pseudomonas sp. UBA5782
GCTGATCGTCGACTACACCGACGAGGAATTCGACCAGGTGGTGAACCTCAACCTGAAGGGGTCCTATCACTTCATGCGTCACTTCGGGCGACCGATGATGAAGCAGGGCTCGGGCAGCCTGATCCTCTGCTCGTCGATGCGCGCGGTCACCATCGAACCGGGCCTCGGCATCTACGCGGCCACCAAGGGTGGCATCGAGCAGCTGGTCAAGGCCTTCGCGGCAGAGGCCGGCAGCTACGGCGTGCGCGTCAACGCGGTGATGCCGAGCATCATAGAGACGCGTCTGACCGCGCCGCTCAAGGAGCGCCCGGAGATCTACAAGACCTACGCCGGGCACACCGTGCTGAACCGTTGGGGCCAGCCCAGCGAAGTCGGCGCCGCGGTGGCGTTCCTCGCCTCCGACGCGGCCAGCTACATTTCCGGAAGCAGCCTCTCGGTGGATGGCGGCTGGACGGCGATCGACGGGCCGCCCACCGGCCTGACCCAGACGCGCCCCTCGGAATGACCACGGCGCCGGCTCCGCGACCTTCGACGGCGTGCGCGGCCGGCGTCGGTCGTCATTGGCCCGGCAGCGCCGTTTCGGTGGCTGTCGGGCGTTTTCATCCCGCGAGCGGCGGCCAGGAAAACCGGGCACCGCGCCCGTATCCGGCCCCATCTGATACTCGGAGCTCCAAGCCCATGCCTGATTCACTTCCCACCCGCAACGGCGGGCAGATTCTCGTCGAGGCGTTGCGGCGCAATGCCGTGGACACTCTCTACTGCGTACCGGGCGAAAGCTACCTGCCGGTGCTCGACGCGCTGCACGACGTGCCCACGATCCGCACCATCGTGACCCGCCACGAGGGCGCCGCCTCGAACATGGCCGACGCCTACGGCAAGCTCACCGGCCGGCCCGGCATCTGCTTCGTGACCCGCGGGCCGGGCGCCACCCATGCGGCCAACGGGGTGCACACGGCCAAGCAGGACTCGACGCCGATGATCCTCTTCATCGGCCAGGTCGAGGGCGGTTTCATCGGTCGCGAGGCGTTCCAGGAAGTCGACTATCGGCAGATGTTCGGCGGCCTGGCGAAATGGGCCACCGAGATCGACAGCCTGGAGCGGATTCCCGAGATCGTCGCCAAGGCCTTCGCCATCGCCCTCTCCGGGCGGCCGGGGCCGGTGGTCATCGGTTTGCCGGAGGAGGTGCTGTTCGGTGCCGGCGCCGTGGCTGACGCCGAGCCGGTGAAGATCGCCCGTGCCGCACCGGAGGCGGCAGCACTGGCCGAGCTGCAGCAACTGCTGAATACCGCGCAGCGGCCGCTGGTGGTCGTCGGCGGTACCGGTTGGGATGCCGCCGCCTGCCAGGCGCTGCGGCGCTTCGTGACGGCCAACAACTTGCCGGTGGCCGCGTCGTTCCGGCGCCAGGACCTGTTCGACAACCGCGACCCGCACTATGTCGGCCAGCTCGGCCTGGGCGTTTCGCCGAAGCTGGCCGAGCGCGTGCGCGAGGCCGACCTGCTGCTGGTGATCGGCTCGCGCCTCGGGGAAACCGTATCCAACGGCTACACGCTGATCGAAAGCCCGCAGCCGAAGCAGACCCTGGTCCACGTGCATCCGGACCCGCAGGAGCTGGGGCGGGTCTACCAGGCGCGGCTGCCGATCCTTTCCTCGCTGAGCCTCTTCGCCGCGGCGCTGGAGCAACTGCCAGCGCCGGCGCAACGGCCCTGGAAAGCCTGGTGCGAATCGGCGCGGGCGGACTACCTCGCGCATTCCACGCCGCCGCAGGCGCATCCGCAACTCATCGGCGTGGACCTGGCGCAGGTGGTCGCACACCTCGATCAGGTGCTGCCCGAGGACGCGCTGATCGCCAACGGCGCCGGCAACTACACCGTCTGGGTACATCGCTTCTACCGCTACCGCCAGGCGCGCACCGAGCTGGCGCCCACCAACGGCGCCATGGGCTATGGCTTTCCCGCGGCGATCGCGGCCAAGTTGTGCCAGCCCGAGCGCACCGTGGTCTGCTTCGCCGGCGACGGCTGTTTCATGATGTACCCGCAGGAACTGGCCACTGCCGTGCAGTTCGGCGCGCCGCTGGTGGTCATCGTGGTCAACAACGGCATGCTGGGCACCATTCGCATGCACCAGGAGCGCGAGTATCCGGGGCGCGTTTCGGCCACCGAGCTGCGCAACCCGGATTTCGTCGCCCTGGCCAGGGCCTTCGGCGCGCATGCCGAATGCGTCGAGCGCACCGGGGATTTTCCCGCCGCCTTCGAGCGCGCCCAGGCGGCCGGCGTGCCGGCACTCATCGAACTGCGTACTGACCCGCGGCAGATCGGCCCGCAGGTGCGTCTCGACTAAGGACATCCCCATGCAGATTCTTGGTGAAATGATCATCGGCCAGCGCTGCGTCAAGGGCGCCGCGGGCGAACTCTTCGCCCTGGCCGCGGACACCGGCGAGCCCCTTCAACCGCCTTTCGGCGCCGGTGACGCGACGAACGTGGCGCAGGCCTGCGAACTGGCGGAAGACGCCTTCGACGCGTTCCGCCAGTTGCCGGACGAGCGCCGCGCAGCCTTTCTCGATGGCATTGCCGACGGCCTGATCGAACTCGGCGAGGTGCTGATCGAGCGCGCCCAAGTCGAAAGCGGTCTGCCCCGGGCGCGCCTGGAAGGCGAACGGATGCGCACGGCGAACCAGCTGCGGCTGTTCGCCAGCGTGTTGCGCGACGGTCGCTGGCATGCCGCGGTGATCGATTCGGCCCAGCCGCAGCGCACGCCGCTGCCTCGTGCGGACCTGCGCCAGCGACGCATCGGGCTGGGCCCGGTGGCGGTGTTCGGCGCCAGCAACTTTCCCCTGGCGTTCTCCGTGGCCGGCGGCGACACCGCCTCGGCGCTGGCGGCCGGCTGCCCGGTGGTGGTCAAGGCGCACACCGCACACCTGGGCACCTCCGAATTGGTCGGCCGGGTGATACAACGGGCCGCGGCGGCCACCGGCATGCCCGACGGGGTGTTTTCTCTGGTGCTCGGGCCGGGCAGCGAAATCGGCCAGGCGCTGGTCAGCCACCCGGCGATCCATGCAGTCGGCTTCACCGGATCGCGCCAGGGCGGCCTGGCCCTGCTGCGCACCGCGCAGGCGCGTCCGCAGCCGATCCCGGTCTACGCCGAGATGAGCAGCGTCAACCCGGTGTTCCTCATGCCGGCGGCGCTGGCGGCGCGCGGGGAGGGCATCGCCGCTGCCTTCGTTGATTCGCTGGTACTGGGCGCCGGGCAGTTCTGCACCAATCCCGGCCTGCTTATCGCCTTGCAGGGCGAGCCGCTGGAAGGATTCCTCGACGCCGCCACCCGGGCGCTGGCGCACAAGGTGCCGACGACGATGCTCACGCCGGGCATCCACGCGGCCTACTGCAAGGGCCTGCAGCGCCTGCAGCAGGCCGAGGCGGTGCAGCCGGTGGCGCAGGGGCTGGAACCCCACGGGCTGTACCAGGCGCGGCCGGCGCTGTTCCGTACCGAGGCGGCGGTGTTCCTCGGGAACCCCAGCCTGGAGGACGAGAACTTCGGCCCCAGCGCGCTGGTGATCGTCTGCCGCGATTCGGCCGAGATGCGCCGCGTGGCGCTGCGCCTCGCCGGGCAACTGACGGCCACGCTGCATCTGGACGAAGCCGATCGGGCGCTGGCCGCCGAGCTGTTGCCGGTGCTCGAGCGCAAGGCCGGGAGGATCCTGTTCGACGATTTCCCCACCGGGGTCGAGGTGAGCTACGCCATGGTCCACGGCGGGCCTTTCCCGGCGACCTCCGACAGCCGCAGCACCTCCGTCGGCGCGGCGGCTATCGATCGTTTCCTGCGCCCGGTGTGCTACCAGAACGTGCCCGACGCCCTGCTGCCGGAGGCGCTGCAGGAGGCCAACCCGCTCGCGCTCTGGCGCCTGCGCGACGGCCTGTTGGGTCGCGTCTGAGTGGCTTGCGGGCAGGGCGAAGGGGCGTCGTGCGCGGTGGTCGCCTCGCCTGAACAGTAGGAGCGATCGAGAGGTCAGCTGTAGCGACTCCCCATAAGCGAGAAACCCATGAACCGACCATTCGACAAGCCTGCTGAACAGAACGTCCACGGCTGGGAACGCGGCGCCTCGCTGGCGGCCGGGCTGGTGTTGCTTGGCAAAGGCGCGCGGCGCGGTGGGCTGAGCGGGTTGCTGGCGATGGCGCTGGGCGGTGCGGCGCTGGTCCGGGGCCTGACCGGGCGCTGCGAAGCCAAGCGCCTGCTGCAGCGGCAGCCACCCGCGGCGACGCCGGACGTGGCGCGTTACGCCCACATGCCGATGGATTCCGAGGTGCACAGCCCGGACTTCGAGGATGCCGATGTCGAGAGCACGCCGATGGGCCACGAGGCGCGTCCCGGCCAGTCCTGATCCCGCCGGCGCCGAATCGCGGACAGCCGAAAGCGCGCCAGGAGGCGCGCTTCGGGTGCTCGTGGAAGAGGCCGGTCACGGCATCTGCGGCAGTTCCTGCGCACGCAGGTCGAAGACCAGCACCTCGGCGCCTTCGCCGTGGCTCAGGCTCAACTCACGGGTGTCGCGCAGACGCACGCCGTCACCCTGCTGCAATTGCACGCCGTTGAGTTCGACGCTGCCGCGGGCCACGTGGACGTAGGCGTAACGGTCTTCGTCGAGGGTCAGCTGCGCCTGCTCCGCGCCGTCGAACAGCCCGGCGTAGACCCGCGCGTTCTGGCGCACCTGCAGCGAACCGTCGGCGCCGTCCGGCGAGATGATCAGTTGCAGACGGCCGCGTTTGCTCGCCTCGTCGAAATGCTTCTGCTGGTAGTGCGGCTGCGCACCACGGCGGTCCGGCACGATCCAGATCTGCAGGAAGTGCACCGGGTTGACCTGCGAATGGTTGTATTCGCTGTGGCTCACGCCGCTGCCGGCACTCATCAGTTGCACGTCGCCGGGACGGATCACCGAGCCGGTGCCGAGGCTGTCCTGGTGCTCCAACTCGCCTTCCAGCACGTAGGAGAAGATCTCCATGTCGCGGTGCGGGTGCTGGCCGAAGCCACGAGCGGGCGCCACGGTATCGTCGTTGATCACCAGCAGGTCGGAGAAACCCTGCTCGCGCGGGTCGCGGTAGTTGGCGAACGAGAAGGTGTGGAAGGACTGCAGCCAACCATGGTTGGCGCGGCCACGAGCGGTGGATTTGCGGATTGCCAGCATGATGATTCTCCTCGATGAGGCGGCGCAGAAATCAGTTTCTGGGCAGCGATGGAGAAATACTAATGGGCTTCGCTGAATAGATTAACGACCTGAAAATGGAATGATTGTCCCTTTAAGGTTGACAGTTTTCCCGCCGCTGCGCGGCCTGCCTCGATACAGCACATCCGTCCAATCCCTCACCCGCCATGCTGCCCATAGTGGGACACCTTCGTTCGGGACACCGCCTGCGCGGGGCAGGTGGCGCCGAGGCGCCGCTCAACACCATCCATTTCCCAGGAGGCACTCGTGAACCGCATGCATTGGCCGCCCCGGCCCGACCTCGGTCTGCTGTGCCTGCGCCTGTTCGGTGCCTTCATGCTGCTGGCCGTGCATGGCCTGCCCAAGGCGCTGCATTTTCGCGAGTCGCTGCTGACCATCGAAGACCCGCTGCATCTGGGCGCCTACCCGACGCTGCTGGCGGCGATCGCCGCCGAGGTGTTCTGCCCGCTGCTCATCGCGCTCGGCTGGTTCACCCGCCTGGCGTGCCTGCCGGTGATCTTCCTGCTGCTGGTGGCGCTGCTTTTCGTGCACCCCGAATGGACCCTGGAGCAGGGCCAGTTCGGCTGGCTGCTGATCGCGATCTTCCTCAGTCTGGCGATCGCCGGGCCGGGCCGTCTTTCAGTGGACGACCACTTCGCCCGGCAGCGTCGCCGCGGCTTTTTCCTGGCAGGAGGCCAGCGCTCATGAGCAACGTCGATCTCAACGATGTCGTCACCCTGGTGATCCAGCACAAGGTGCGTGCCGGCCAGTTGCCGACCTACGAGGCCTGGCTCAAGCGCGCCGTGGCCGCGGCCAAGGAGCAGAGCGGCCACCTGGGGGTGAACGTGATCCGCCCGGAGAGCGAGGACGGTTCCTTCACCACGGTGATCCGTTTCGCCGAGTCCTGGCAGTTGAACGACTGGATCGCCTCGGACCGCCGCCGCCTGCTGATCGAGGAAGTGCTACCGCTTCTGGAAGGCGGCGACCACCCGCAGGTGCACGCCGATGCCGAATTCTGGTTCACCCCGCCGCATGCGGACGTGCGCCAGCCACCGAAGTGGAAACAGGCGGTGCTCACCTACCTGGTGATCTGCCCGCTGACGATGCTGATTCCGCCGATCTGGCAACCGCTGTGGCAACGCTATCCGGCGCTGGGCGGCGTGGTCCCGAGCAACATGCTGGTGACCCTGTGCATCGTGGTTCCGGTGGTCTATCTGATCATGCCCTACGTCAGCCGCTGCTGCGCCGCCTGGCTCAACGCGCGCTGATGCTTCCTTCATGTCGACAATCGAGAGGAACCTTCCATGAGTACGTTCACGACCCGCGACGGTACCGAGATCTATTACAAGGACTGGGGCAGCGGCAAGCCGGTGCTGTTCAGCCACGGCTGGCCGCTGGATGCCGACATGTGGGAATACCAGATGGAGTACCTGAGCAGCCGCGGCTATCGCACCATCGCCTTCGACCGGCGCGGTTTCGGCCGCTCCAGCCAGCCGTGGGAAGGCTACGACTACGACACCTTCGCCGACGACCTCGCCGGGCTGATCGAGCACCTCGATCTGCACGAAGTGACCCTGGTCGGCTTCTCCATGGGCGGCGGCGACGTTAGCCGCTACATCGGCCGTCATGGCACCTCGCGCGTGGCCAGGCTGGCACTGCTCGGCGCGGTGACACCGATCTTCGGCAAGGCGGCGGATTACCCGCAGGGCGTCGACCTGTCGGTGTTCGCCGGTATCCGCGACGGCCTGCTCAAGGACCGAGCGCAGTTCATCGCCGATTTCGCCACGCCGTTCTATGGCATCGACAAGGGCCAGAAGGTCTCCGACGGCGTGCTCAGCCAGACCCTGAACATCGCCCTGCTGGCCTCGCTGAAGGGCACCGTGGATTGCGTCACCGCGTTCTCGGAAACCGACTTTCGCGCGGACCTGGCCAAGGTCGACGTACCGACCCTGGTGATCCACGGCGACGCCGATGCCATCGTCCCGTTCGAGACCACCGGCAAGGTCGCCGCCGAGCTGATCAAGGGCGCCGAGCTGAAGGTCTACCCGGGCGCGCCGCATGGTTTCGCCGCGACCCACACGCAGCGCCTCAATGAAGACCTGCTGGCGTTCGTCGCCGGCTGACGAGGAGAGCACGCCACATGACGTCCGATCCTGAAGACCCGAAACGGCGCCAGATCGTCGCCGCCGGCAGCCTGCTCGGCGCGGCGGGCGCACTCTGGTCCGCCTTACCTTTCGCCGGCCGTGCCGGCTACGCATTGGGAGCGAACATGAACGACGCCGATCTGATCCTGTTCAACGGCAAATTCCACACCGTCGACCGCGAGCGGCCACAGGCCACGGCCGTGGCGATCAAGGACGGCCGCTTCATCGCGGTCGGCAGCGACGCCGAGGCGATGGCCAGAAAGGGTTCCGCGACCAGGGTCATCGACCTGCAGAAGCGCACCGCCATCCCCGGCCTCAACGACTCGCACCTGCACCTGATCCGTGGTGGACTCAACTACAACCTGGAACTGCGCTGGGAAGGCGTGCCGTCGCTGGCCGATGCCCTGCGCATGCTCAAGGACCAGGCCGACCGCACGCCCGCACCGCAATGGGTGAGGGTGGTCGGTGGCTGGAACGAATTCCAGTTCGCCGAAAAGCGCCTGCCGACCCTCGCCGAGCTGAACCAGGCGGCGCCGGACACCCCGGTGTTCATCCTCCACCTCTACGACCGCGCGCTGCTCAACCGCGCCGCGCTCAAGGTGGTCGGCTACACCAGGGACACGCCCAACCCGCCCGGTGGCGAGATCCAGCGCGACGCCAACGGCGAGCCGACCGGCATGCTGATCGCCCGCCCCAACGCGATGATCCTCTACTCGACCCTGGCCAAGGGCCCGACGCTGCCGCTGGAATACCAGGTCAACTCGACCCGCCAGTTCATGCGCGAACTCAACCGCCTCGGCCTGACCAGCGCCATCGATGCCGGCGGCGGTTTCCAGAACTACCCGGACGACTACGCGGTGATCGAACAGTTGGCTCGTGAGGACCAACTGACCGTGCGCATCGCCTACAACCTTTTCACCCAGAAGCCCAAGGAAGAGCTGACCGACTTCAAGAACTGGACCGGCAGCGTCACGCTGCACCAGGGCGACGACATGCTGCGCCACAACGGCGCCGGCGAGATGCTGGTGTTCTCCGCCGCCGACTTCGAGGACTTCCTCGAACCGCGCCCGGACCTGCCGGCCGGCATGGAGGCCGATCTGGAGCCGGTGGTGCGCCACCTGGTCGAGCAGCGCTGGCCGTTCCGCCTGCACGCCACCTACAACGAGTCGATCTCGCGCATGCTCGACGTGTTCGAGAAGGTCAACCGCGACATCCCGTTCAACGGCCTGCCGTGGTTCTTCGACCACGCCGAAACCATCACGCCGCAGAACATCGAGCGGGTGAAGGCGCTGGGCGGCGGCATCGCCATTCAGGACCGCATGGCCTTCCAGGGCGAATACTTCGTCGACCGTTATGGCAAGCAGGCCGCCGAGAGCACCCCGCCGATCAAGCGCATGCTCGCCGAGGGCGTGCCGGTGGGTGCCGGCACCGACGCCACCCGCGTGTCCAGCTACAACCCCTGGACCTCGCTGTACTGGCTGGTCAGCGGGCGCACCGTCGGCGGTCTGGCGCTGTACGAGGAAGGCCTGCCGCGCGAGACCGCGCTGCAACTGTTCACCCAGGGCAGCGCCTGGTTCTCCTCCGAGCAGGGCAAGAAGGGCCAGGTCAAGGTCGGCCAGCTGGCGGACGTCGCCGTGCTCTCGCAGGACTTCTTCTCGGTCGAGGAAGAAGCCATCAAGCACATTGAATCGCTGCTCACCGTGGTCGGTGGCCGGGTGGTCTACGGCGCCGGCGAGTTCGAAGGCCAGGGTCTGCCGCCGTTGCCGGTGACTCCGGACTGGTCGCCGGTGGTCACGGTGCCCGGCCACTGGCGCCCGAGCGCGCCGCTGCAGGCCCAGGTGCACCAGTGCGCCGGCCCCTGCGCGGTACACGCCCACGGTCACGACAAGGTGCGCACGGCGAACGTGCCGGTGAGCAACTTCGCCGGCTTCTGGGGCGCGTTCGGCTGCTCGTGCTTCAGCTTCTAGGCGATGGGAACGGTGGGCCGAAGCTCACCCTACCGGTTCTCGCCATGCCTTGACGGGTGTCGTTGCGCTCGACCCGTCCTACGGGCTGCCCGCGCAATGCGTCAGTCGTAGGGGGGATCGCGCTTCATCGATCCACCGGGCGCTATGACGGTGGATGAAAAGGGCCTCAGCAACGCGCCCCGATCCACCCTACGGCCTGATCGTATTCCCGCGCGGAACGATCAGGCCCTTTTTATTCACGGGAACACTCATGGACATCGCCATCAAATCGACCTCCGCCAGCCCCTGGAGCCCGCTGCGAAGCGGGGTGTTCCGCTGGCTGTGGCTGGCCAGCATCGCCTCCAACATCGGCACCTGGATGCACGAGGTCGGCGCCGGCTGGCTGATGACCTCGCTGTCGGCCAGCCCGCTGGCGGTGGCGCTGGTGCAGGTCGCCGGGGCCTTGCCGATGTTCTTCCTCGCGCTGCCGGCCGGCGCGCTGGCCGATATCGTCGACAAGCGCCGCTACCTGCTCGGCGTGCAGCTGTGGATGGCTGGCGTGGCGGTGCTGCTCGCCAGCCTGACCCTGCTCGGCCAGATGAACGTGCCGCTGCTGCTGGTGTTGACCCTGGCGATGGGCATCGGCACCGCGCTGATGATGCCGGCCTGGTCGGCGCTGACGCCGGAGCTGGTGGGCAAGGACGAACTGCCAGTCGCGGTGGCGCTGTCCAGCCTGGGCATGAACGTGGCGCGGGCCATCGGTCCGGCGATTGCCGGGGTGCTGGTCAGTCTCAGCGGCCCCTGGCTGACCTTCGCCCTCAACGCCTTGTCGTTCTTCGCCGTGATCGCCGCGCTGTTCGCCTGGAAGCGCACGCCGACGCTGAGCATCCTGCCCGCCGAGCGGCTGTTCGGCGCGGTACGCCTGGGCATCCGCTACGCGCGCAGCGCCAAGCCGTTGCAGGCGGTGCTGGTGCGCACCATAGCGTTCTTCATCGGGGCCAGTGCCGGCATGGCGCTGCTGCCGCTGCTGGTGCGCAGCGAGCTGAAGGGCACCGCCGCCGACTTCGGCATCCTCCTCGGTTGCGTCGGCATCGGCGCGGTCGGCGGTGCGGTGCTGCTGCCGAAACTGCGCCAGCGCCTGCGCAGCGACCTGCTCGTCGCCGGCGCCAGCGCGGTTTATGCCGGCGTGCTGTTCTGCCTGGCGTTCATCCGCGAATTCGCCCTGCTGATCCCGGTGATGCTGGTCAGCGGTGCGGCCTGGATCGCCGTGCTGTCGAGCCTGCAGGTCGCCGCGCAAACGTCGGTGCCGAGCTGGGTGCGGGCGCGTGCGCTGGCGGTGTACATCCTGGTGTTCTTCGGCTGCAGTGCCGCCGGCGGCCTGCTCTGGGGCACCCTGGCCAGCCGGCAATCGCTTGCCGTGGCGCTGGCCGGCGGCGGCAGCCTGTTGCTGCTGGGCATCCTGGCATCCTGGCGATTCCGTCTGCCGGTGACCGCGGCGGATGACCTGGCGCCGTCGCTGCACTGGCCGGCGCCGGTGCTCGACGAGGCGCTGGACCGCGAACGCGGCCCGGTGATGGTTACTCTCGAATACGACATCCCGGTGGAGAACGCCGCCGCCTTCAGCGAGGCGATGCTGGCGGTGCGCGCCATGCGCCGGCGCAACGGCGCGCTTTCCTGGGGGCTGCTGCAGGACAGCGAGAGTCCGCAGACCTGGCAGGAGTTCTTCTTCGACGCCTCCTGGCTCGAACACCTGCGCCACCACGGGCGGGTGACCGTGGCCGAGCAGCGCATCGAGCAGAATGCGCGGCAGTACCAGCGCGACGGCGTGCCGGTGAAGATTCGCCACCTGCTCGGCGCTGCGCCATGATCGGCTTCTGCGCGACGGCAGAAGGAGGCCGCGATGAACCGTAACGACCTGCGCAAGGTGGACCTGCAGCTGCTGGTGGTGTTCGAAAGCCTGATGCACGAACGCAACCTCACCCGTACCGCGGAGAAGCTGTTTCTCGGCCAGCCGGCGATCAGTGCGTCGCTGCTGCGCCTGCGGGATTTCTTCAACGATCCGCTGTTCGTCCGCAACGGCCGCGAGATGGAGCCGACACCGCGCGCGCTGGAAATCTTCCGCCGGCTGCCGAGCGCGCTGGATGGCGTGTCCCAGGCGATCAGCGAGGTGCGCGACTTCGCCCCGGAAAGCAGCGATGCGGTGTTCCGCATCGGCATGTCCGACGACGTCGAATGCGGGCTGCTGCCGCAACTGCTCGCCCACCTGCGCCACGCGGCGCCGGGCTGCGTGATGGTGGTGCGCGCCGCCAACTTCCTGCTGCTGCCCGGCCTGCTGTCCACCGGCGAGATTTCCATCGGCATCAGCTACACCACGCAGCTTCCTGCCAACGCCAAGTGCCGCACGCTGCGCAATATCCGCGCGCGGGTGCTGCGCGCCGACGACGGCTCGGCGCCGCTGACGCTGGACGACTACTGCGCGCGGCCGCATGCGCTGGTGTCGATGTCGGGCGACCTGTGCGGCAACATCGACCAGGACCTGGCGCGGCTGGGACGCTGCCGCAAGGTGGCCCTGGCGGTGCCGCATTTCGTCGGGCTCGGCGCGCTGCTGAGAAACTCCGACCTGATCGCCACGGTGCCGGACTACGCCGCCGAGGCGCTGGTGCTCGGCGGCGGCCTGCGCGAGGAGGAACCGCCGTTCGAGATCGTCCCGGCCAAGCTGACCATGGTCTGGCGCGCCGCCCAGGACCAGGACCCCGCCGAACGCTGGCTGCGCCAGCAGATCGTGCAGTTCATGAGCGCCGCCGGCGACTGACCGCGGCGTGCCCCACTTTAGTGGGGGTTGCCGACTACACCGCCTCGCCTGTTAATCCCACTACCGCACACGGATAATGATCGCCGCTTATCCATTGCCTGGTAGAAGGAACGTCAACGTGGCTAAGGCGCTTGTATGACCCAGTCGGTCGGGATCGTACTTTTCCCCGATATGCTGATGCTCGATGTGGCGGGGCCGATGGAGGTGTTCTCCATCGCCAACCGCTTTCTCAAACCCGAAGACGGCTACCGCATCTCCACCATCGCTTTCGGCGAGCGCGCGGTGCGCTGCTCGAACGGTATCGTCATGCAGGCCGAGCTGCTCGGCGAACAGGCGGCGGACGGCTACGACGTCCTTCTGGTACCTGGCGGGCCCGGCGCCTACGGTGGCGCGCATGGCGAGCTGTGCGCCTGGCTGGTGGATGCGGCGCGCACCTCGCGGCGCTACGGCGCGATCTGCACCGGCGCCTTCATCCTCGGCGAGGCCGGGCTGCTCGACGACCAGCGCGTGACTACCCACTGGCATTATCTGGAGCGCCTGGCGCGGCGCTTCCCGCGGGCGCGGGTCGAGACCGACAAGATCTTCATCGCCGACGGCGAGCTGCTCAGCTCCGGCGGCGTGACCGCGGGCATCGACCTGGCGCTGTCGATCCTCACCGACGACCACGGCAAGAAGCTCGCCCTGGACGTCGCCAAGGTGCTGCTGGTGGTGATGAAGCGCCAGGGCGGTCAGGCGCAGTTCAGCCCGCTGCTGCCCGCAGCACAGCAGAGTTCCTCGCCCATCGCGCAGGTCCAGCAGTTCGTCATCGAACACATCCAGGAGCCGTTCAGCGTCGAGCGCATGGCCGGCCTGGCGAACATGGGCGCGCGCAATTTCGCCCGCGTGTTCGCTCGTGAAGTGAACATGACGCCGATGGAGTTCGTCCTCAGCGCGCGCATCGATTGCGCGAGGAACCTGCTGGAAAGCGGCGAGCTGCCGCTGAAGACCGTCGCCTTCAGAAGCGGCTTCGGCAGCACCCGGCACATGCGCAGCCTGTTCAACGAGCGCCTCGGCCTGACGCCGGCGCAGTACCGCTACCAGTTCGGCTGATGGCGCTTTGCTGGCGATCGCCGGTTTTGTATCCGGCTTGTCAGTTTCGCGCACCCAGTTGGCAGTTCCGCTTCCCTCATGGCCGTTTGCTTGGCGGTCAGAGTGGGGAAAATAGAGCCATCGCCACAGGAAGGGAGGAGCGCGCCGGTCGGCAGGAGTCCGCTTTGCAGCAGTGAGTGAAGGCGAACCTGGCGTGACCATCAGCGCCCATCGGTCATGCATGATTTCAACACGTCCCCCGAGGAGAAGGGCCTGCGCTTCGGCCGCTTCGTCCTGTATCCGCAGCGCCGCCTGCTGCTCGACGGCGACCGCCCGCTGCAGGTCGGCGGACGCGCGTTGGACATCCTCCTGGTGCTGGTGGAAAGCGCCGGCAAGATCGTCAGCAAGGAGGCGATCATCTCGCGCGTCTGGCCGCGCACCTTCGTCGAGGAAATCAATCTCCGCGTGCACATCTCCGCGCTGCGCCGCGCGCTGGGCACCTGCCCCGAGGCGCGCAGTTACATCACCAACGTGCGCCAGCGCGGCTACAGCTTCGTCGCCTACGTCGAGCAGGTGAACAACGGCGATCTGCAACTGCTGCCCTGCCGCGCCGAACTGCCGGTGCGGCTGACGCGCATCGAAGGCCGCGACGCGGTGATCGCCGACCTGCTGCGCAAGGCCGCCTCGCGCCGGCTGATCTCCATCGTCGGTCCCGGCGGCGTCGGCAAGACCACGGTGGCGCTGCGCGTCGCCCAGCAACTGCTCGGGCGCTTCCGTGATGGCGTGCGTTTCGTCGACCTGGCGGCGCTGGACGATGCGCAGCAGCTACCCGCGAAACTCGCCACCGAGCTGGGCATCGAGACCGGCGGCGAGCAGCCGCTGGTGCGCGTCGTCGAGTTCCTTCGCGAGCGGCAGATGTTGCTGCTGCTGGACAACTGCGAACACCTGATCGACGCCTGCGCGACCCTCGCCGAAGACCTGCTGCGCGCCGCGCCTGACCTTTCCCTCATCACCACCAGCCGCGAGGCGCTGCGCACCGAAGGCGAGTACATCCAGCCGCTGACGGCGCTGGGCGTACCGCCCGCGCGCGCCGATCTGGGTTTGCGCGAGGCGTTGCGTTATCCGGCGTTTCGCCTGTTCGTCCGCCGCGCCCGGGCGCGCCAGGCGGATTTCGTCCTGCGCGAAGCGGATGTGTGGCGCGTCGCTGAAATCTGCCGGCGGCTGGATGGCATGCCGCTGGCGCTGGAGCTGGCGGCGGCGCAGGTCGGCAGCCAGGGCTGCGCCGGTTTTCTCGCCCAGCTGGATACCGAGGTCTACCTCGGTGCGCTCGGCCGGCGTACCGCACCGGCGCGCCAGCAGACGCTGCGCGCCTCGCTGGACTGGAGCTTCGCGCTGCTCACCGCCGAGGAGCGCGACTGCCTGCTGGCGCTGGCGCTTCTCGAGGACGGCGTGGGCTTCGCGCAGCTGGCCAGGCAGGTGGTGCAGGACGAGCAGACGCTGGCGGCGAGCGTTGCGCAACTGGTGGCCAAATCGCTGCTTTCGGTGCAATCCTGCGGCGCCGCGGCGCGCTACCGGATGAGCGCCTGCATGCGCATCTATCTGCTGGAAAGGCTCAAGGCCGGGCAGTCCTGAGCTCATGCGCGCAGGCGAAGGCCTATCTGCGCCACCTGCTGCCGCGCGACGAAACCCTGGCGCTTCCAGTTCAGCGGCGTGGTGCCGACCATCCGCACGAACACCCGGCAGAAATGCGCCTGGTCGAAGAAGCCGCATTCCATGCTGATCGCAGTGAGCGTCAACGACGAATCCAGCAGCAGCGCCTTGGCCTTTTCCACCCGTTGATGGCGCAGCCAGTCGTGCGGCGACTGGCGCGTGCTCTCCTTGAACTTGCGAGTGAAATGGCTGCGCGACAGCGCGCATGCGTCGGCCAGTCGGGTGACGGTGATCCCCGCGTCGAGGTGGTCGAGGATCAGTTGCTTGGCGATCCGTTCCTGCCAGGGCGCGAGGCCGCCGATGCCGGGTGGTGGGTCGAGGAGGGGTTCGCCGTGGGCGAGGGTGGTCTGCGTGTTCATCGCGATACCCGTGTCGAGCGGTGGTTACGCCAGAGGTGGCATGGCTGCCCTGCGGCGCCGATGAGCGAAGCAGGTGAGAGGGATTCTCAGGCGCGGGGAGGGCGAGAACGAGTTGCGTATTGTTAATTAAGGTTAAGCGGCGAACCGCCGGCGGGGCCGCGGCGGCTGGCCTGGAACGCAGCGGCACGGGCGTACAATTCAGCGCGCGACAAGTCTGCAAAGGTGGCCAGCCTGATCCCGCGGATGCCGGCGCCATGCTCTCCAGTCGAATGCTCGTTGCCCCCTTGTGCTGGCTCGCCTGCGGCGGCCTGGCGAACGCCGATCCCGCCAGCGATGCGGCCACGCTGAAGGTGCTGGCCCGCAACTTCTACCTCGACACCGACAACCACGGCGCCCAGGGCGCGGAAAACCGCGAGTGGGCGCAGGGCTTCATCGCGCGCTTCGAGTCGGCCTTCACGCCGGGGCTGCTGGGTGTCGGCGTGGATGCCCACGGCTTCGCCGGGTTCCGCCTGGACAGCGGCCGCGGGCGTTCCGGGACCGGCCTGCTGCCGGTGGACGACGATGGCCGCGCGGCGACGGATTATTCCGACGCTGGCCTGGCGCTCAAGCTGCGCGCCGGCGATACGCGCCTGATCCTGGGCGAGATGGAAGTGGAAACGCCGGTCTTCGATACCGCCGACAAGCGCCTGCAGCCGGAGTACGCCAGCGGGGCGCTGCTGCAGGGCGTGGTGCAGGACTATGCCTGGTCGGCGGGGCGTTTCCACGCCTTCCGCAACCAGAACGAGACGAGTTCGGACAGCGATTTCGAAGGCTACGGCGCCAGCACCCGCGGCGCGTCGATCAGCTTCGCCGGCCTTCGCTCGCCGGCCAGCGAGCCCTGGGGCGGCGCGCTCTACGCCGGCTCGCTGAGCGACACCTGGAATCAGCTCTACCTCAACCTGCACCAGCGCCTCGATTTCGCGCCCGAGCGCTCCCTCGGCTGGGCGCTGGATGCCTACCGCACGCGCGAAGCCGGCAGCGCCAAGGCCGGCGACATCGACACCCTGGCCTGGAGCCTTTCCGGCACCCTGACCCTGGGTGCGCAGGCGTTCGCCCTCGGCTACCAGAAGATCCACGGCGACACGCCGTTCGATTTCGTCGGCGGCGACTCCATCTACCTGGCCAACGCGATCAAGTACGCCGACTTCAACGGACCCAACGAGCGCTCGCTGCAGGCGCGCTACGACCTGGACCTGGCGACGCTGCTGCCCGGCCTGACCTTCATGGCTCGCTACGTGCGCGGCAGCGACATCGACGGCACCCACGCACCGCTGGACGGCGCCTACACGCGCTTCGACCCGCTGCTGCAGCGACGCCTGCCGGCACAGGGCAAGGGCGGCAAGCACTGGGAACGCGACCTCGACCTGGCCTACCGGGTCGCCAGCGGAAAGGCGGCGGGCACGCTGCTGCACTTCACCTACGTCAGCCACCGGGCGAACGCAGCGCAGGCCGGGCGCGACATCGACCGCATCTACCTGGTCATCGAATACCCGTTCGAGCTGATGCACTGACGCGAGCGTGCGCCGGCAGGGAGGCCGATTGGAGTCGTGGTGCGAAGAGGATTGCCCGTTGCCGACAGGACGTCGGTGTGGGCCGGGCGAAGGAGGGAGACGTTCGGCGATTTGTGGAACGCCAGAAAAAAGAAAGGCCTGCATCGCTGCAGGCCTTTCTGTTTATCGATTCGCCCATTTCGAGCGTACCGACAAGGTTGGTTGCGGGAGCCGGATTTGAACCGACGACCTTCGGGTTATGAGCCCGACGAGCTACCAGACTGCTCCATCCCGCGTCTGTGGGTGCGCATTCTACAGCCCAAAGCCGGGCTGTCAACCGCGCTGCGAAGAAAAAATGGTTTTTCTTCAATTATTTAGCGCCAAGGCCCGTGGCAGCGCGGTTTGCCGTGGCCGCGCTCGCTTCAGAGTGCCGAAAGGGTGCGGTATTCGTCGTGAGCTGACTGGTCGGTCAGGCTGCTGACGAAGTCCTGCAGCAGCCGGCAGCGGTGATAGAACTCCCAGAGCGTCGGATCGGCCTCCGCCGGCAGGTGCCGCAGCGCTTCCAGGTAGGCCTTGATGTCGGTGTCGGCCAGGCGCTTGATCAGCAGGCGCAGGTGCAGCGGCTTGCTCGAGGTGCCTTCGGCCAGGCCGCGGAACGATTCGCCGGATTCCGCCATCAGCGGCGCGTAGAAATCCAGCAGCCCCTGGAGGATGCGAAAACCCTGCAGCTCCAGGGTTTCCACCTCGCGGTGGCAGAACACCCGCTCGCGGGCGACTTCCTTGAAGGTGTCGACCATCGCCTGGTGAATGCTGCCGTCCTCCATCAGCGCCCGGTCGAGGCGGCCGTGGTAGACCTCCTCGATGTGCTCGATGAACTGCGCGGCGGCGTGCTTGACCAGCGGATGGATCATCCCCACGCGCAGCCAGACGAAGAATTCCCCGGTCTTGTTCACCGTCTCGCGGTGGGCGCGTTGCAGCGCATAGTCGACCACCGCGTGGAAGGGCTTGCGGGCGCCGGGAATGCTCGCCTCGGCGTCGCTCACGTTGGGCAGTCTTTCCACCAGGCTGGCGAACTTGTCGGTCAGCAGTTGCGCCAGCCGGTCGATGTCGAGGATGCCTTTCTCCACCGAGTCCTCGATGTCGGCCAGGCAGTAGGAGATGTCGTCCGCCGCCTCCATGATGTAGGTGAGCGGGTGGCGGGTGCCGCGAGGCATGTCCAGCGCGGCGCACTGGGCGTCGATGTAGTCGCTTTCCGAAAGGTAGAAGCCGGGCTTCTTGTTCAGGTAGGCGCCGACGCTGCCGGGCGGCGGCTTCGGCTGGCTGGCCGGGCGCACGTACTTGAACAGCCCCGCGGTCTGCGTGTAGGTCAGGTTGAGGCGCAGCAGGCGCACTGCCAGGCGGATGGCCTGGGCGTTGCCTTCGAAGTTCTTCAGGTCGCGGAGCATGGCGTCGCGCAGCGCGGCGTCGCCGGAATACGGCACCGCGCGTTGGAAAAGGCCGTCCAGGTGGCGCTCGAACCAGGCGTTGATCGCGTATTCGCCGAAGTGGCCGAACGGCGGGTTGCCCATGTCGTGCATCAGGCAGGACATCTCCACCAGGCTTTCCACGGCGCTTTCCAGCCCGTCCAGGCCGAACTCGGCGGCGCGCTCGCCAAGCTGCTTGTACAGCGTCTTGACGATGAAACGGCCGGTCTGCTGAACCTCGAGGGAATGCGTCAGGCGGCTGCGCACGGCGGCGTTGCGTTCCAGCGGGAAGACCTGGGTCTTCTGCTGCAGGCGGCGGATGGCGGCGGAGTTGAGGATGCGCCCGCGGTCGCTCTCGAACTGGTCGATGAGGTCCTGCACGCTGCAGGCGGGAACCCTGAAGTTCTCCCGCTGGCTGCCCGGATAGGGCCGTTCCCGGGAAATCTTGTCCTTGAAGTTCACCCGCTCCGTCATCGATACGCTCCACTGCTCGTCGAGCGTGCAGCCTAGCTGCGTCGGACGACGCACCACAACCCTGCGGGAGGGGCGGGCGGAAATGGACGGACGTCAGTGACGTCGAGGTGATGGGTTCAGCGGGGGAGTAGCGATGCGCGCGATCAGGCGGCCATCTGGCTGATCAGCATGCCGTGGGCAACGCGGAACAGGTTGCCGTCGACTTTCAGCCTGAGCGGGTCGCGGCTGACGATGACGGCGCCCTTGGAGAGCATTTCGTCGATGTGCGCACGCAGAGCGTGGAAAGTGCGTTGTTCTTTCACTGGGAGCGTACTCGATGAATGGATACGGAATTTTACCAAAGCCGACACATTCCGCCGCTTCGTTCGCTCGTAAATGTGGACTGCATCACACCCGTTTTTTCCCGTCGGCGGTTGCAGCCGCTCGGCGCGGGCGGATTCAACTGCGTTGGCGTTCGTCGGTATGATGCGCGGGCGCCGTCGAAAACTTCGCGGAGGCGCACCGCTTCACTATCACCGCGTCGTTGCGCGCGTGGGCAGGACGGGTAGCCGACCAGTTGAATTCCGAAATTACCCCGCCAGATCAGCCAGTCACGCGGCAGCGCAAGATCATCCACGTCGACTGCGACTGCTTCTACGCCTCGATCGAGATGCGCGACGACCCGGAGCTGGCCAATCGGCCGCTGGCGGTCGGCGGTTCAGCTGACCGACGCGGGGTGATCGCCACCTGCAACTACGAGGCGCGTGCCTATGGTGTGCGTTCGGCGATGTCTTCGCGGCATGCGCTGAAGCTGTGTCCCGACCTGCTGATCGTCAAGCCGCGCTTCGACGCCTACCGCGAGGCCTCGCGGGATATCCACGCGATCTTCCGCGACTACACAGAAATCATCGAGCCGCTGTCGCTGGACGAGGCGTTCCTCGACGTCTCCGCCGCCGGGCATTTCGCCGGCAGCGCCACGCGCATCGCCCAGGACATTCGCCGGCGGATCTGGAAGGAGCTGCGTATCACGGTGTCCGCCGGGGTGGCGCCGAACAAGTTCCTGGCGAAGATCGCCAGCGACTGGAAGAAGCCCGACGGCCTGTTCGTCATCACCCCGGACCAGGTCGCGGATTTCGTCTCCACGCTGCCGGTGAGCAAGCTGCACGGGGTGGGCAAGGTGACCGCCGAGCGCCTGGCGCGGCAGGGTATCGTCGGCTGCGCGGATTTGCTGGGTTGGAGCAAGCTGGCGCTGGCCCGCGAGTTCGGCAGCTTCGGCGAGCGTTTGTGGAACCTGGCGCGCGGCATCGACGAGCGCCCTGTGCAGGTGGAGAACCGCCGGCAGTCGCTCAGCGTGGAGAACACCTACGATCAGGACCTGCCCGATCTGGCGGCCTGCATCGCCCAGCTACCGGGCCTGCTGGAGGAAATGAACGGGCGCCTGGAGCGACTGGACAAGAGCTATCGGCCGGACAAGCCCTTCGTCAAGGTGAAGTTCCACGACTTCAGCCAGACCACCCTGGAGCAGGCCGGCGCCCGCCGCGATCTGCACAGCTACACCCTGCTGCTCAGCGCCGCGCATGCCCGCGGGGCTAAGCCGGTGCGCCTGCTCGGCGTCGGCGTGCGTCTGCTCGATCTGCGCGGGATGAGCGAACAGATGGAGCTGTTCGCGCCGTAGCTGCCTCGCCTGGCACAGGATTTCCGTGGGGGCGAACGTGTTCGCCTGACATGGCGCTCGATAGGCGAACAAGTTCGCCCCTACGAGAAGCGCTTCAGTCCTGTAGGAGCGCTGTCAGCGTTCCGGCAGCAGGCGGATCGGTTTGCCGTTGGCGGGCCACAGGCGCAGCTCGTCGTCGCTCGAGACGTCCCAGCGGCGCACGTTGCCGAGGGCGTCGAGGAAGCGTTGTTCCTGTTCCATCAGCGCTGGTGCGCAACTGCGGCGGGTGCTGCCAGGGAAGTCGAAGCCGAGCTGTTCGTCCTTGGCCGTGTACTGCGCGAACCAGTGGTTGCAGCCGGCATGGCCGTAGGCGCGGCCGTCCTCGCCGAAGGTCAGGGTGAGGTGGCTGCGATCGACCAGCGGGCGTTCGCCGATCCATTCGACGCTGTAGCTGCGTTCGGTCTGCAATGGCTGCGAATGGCCGGCGCAGCCGAGCAGCGTGGCGCCGCACAGGGCGAGCAGCAGGGGCGTTCTCATCAGGCGCTTGCCGGGCATTTCGGGCAAAGGTGGCGGCCGTCCACGGCCTTCCAGCCGAGTTCGCCGATGCGCGCCTCGGCGGCCGGCGCGCGGGCTTTCTCGCCGAGCTTGGCGTCGACCGCGAATTCGAAGTCCAGATGCTTGCCGCAGCCGTCGCAATCCACGCTCCAGTGGCGGATTTCCAGTTCGCGGAACGCCGGGCCGTTGGCCACCGCCAGCCACTGGCCGGGCGGATTGATCAGGTGGCGGACCTTTTCCACCTGCAGGCGCAGGCACAGGTCGCGGCTGCCCTTGAGGGTCACCAGCAGGGTGTCGCCGGCGTTGATCGAGCCGCCGTTGCCGGTGACCTGATAGCGGCCCGGCGCCAGGGCGCGGCATTCGTTGAGGGTGTGCTGCGGGTTGAGCAGGCTGTAGCGGAAATCGTGTTCGGCCATGGGGTCTTCGTGTTCGCGGATCGGGCAAAAGCGCTGGCCGGCATGCTATCACGCGCTGCCGGCGCGGGCGCCTCGCCGGTCAGGCGGTCGCGGCGGCGTCGAGCAGGCGTTCGATGGCGGCATCGAGTTCGCCGAGAGCCGCCGCGGCGCCCGGATCGTCCTGCTTGAGCAGGGTTTCGCTGCGCTGGCAGGCATCGCGCAATTGCGGCACGCCGCAGTAGCGGGTGGCGCCGTTGAGCCTGTGCACGCGCTCGATCAGCGCGGTGCGCT
>DIEE01000295.1:0-9383 GCA_002418465.1 Pseudomonas sp. UBA5782
GCCCATCGCCAACGCCTACATCGATTTTTCCAAGATGACCTGCTCGGTGGTCGCCGTGATCACCGACGTGATCCGCGACGGCAAGCCGGTGATCGGCTATGGCTTCAATTCCAACGGCCGCTACGGGCAGGGCGCGCTGATGCGCGACCGCTTCCTCGCGCGCATCGCCGAAGCCGACCCGGAAAGCCTGATCGATCACGCCAACGACAACCTCGACCCGTTCGCCATCTGGAAAACCCTGATGACCAACGAGAAGCCCGGCGGCCACGGCGAGCGCTCGGTGGCGGTCGGCACCATCGACATGGCTGTCTGGGACGCGGTGGCGAAGATCGCCGGCAAGCCGCTCTATCGCCTGCTCGCCGAGCGTTATCGCGGCGGCGTGGCCGACGACAAGGTGTGGGTCTACGCCGCCGGTGGCTACTACTACCCGGGCAAGGACCACTCCAAGCTGCAGGATGAGATGCGCGGCTATCTGGATCGCGGCTACAGCACCGTGAAGATGAAGATCGGCGCCGTTTCGCTCGACGAGGACATCAGCCGCATCGAAGCGGTGCTCGACGTGGTCGGCGACGGCCAGCGCCTGTGCGTGGACGCCAACGGGCGCTTCGACCTGAAAACCGCCATCGCCTATGCCGAAGCGATGAAGCCCTACAACCTGTTCTGGTACGAAGAGGCGGGCGACCCGCTGGACTACGCGCTGCAGGCCGAACTGTCGAAGCACTATGACCGGCCGATGGCCACCGGCGAGAACCTGTTCTCCCATCAGGACGCGCGCAATCTGCTGCGTCACGGCGGCATGAACCCGGAACGCGACTTCCTGCAGTTCGACTGCGCGCTGTCCTACGGGCTGGTCGAGTACCTGCGCACGCTGGAAGTGATGGACGAGCTGGGCTGGTCGTCGCGCCGCGTGGTGCCGCACGGCGGTCACCAGATGTCGCTGAACATCGCCGCCGGCCTGCATCTGGGTGGTAACGAGTCGTACCCCGACGTGTTCCAGCCGTTCGGTGGTTTCGCCGACGGCATCCGCGTCGAGAACGGCTACGTCGGCCTGCCGGACATTCCGGGTGTCGGTTTCGAGGCCAAGTCGGCCTTGTACGCGGTAATGCGTGAACTGGGCGAGGGTGCCTGACGCATCGACAGCAAGCGGAAAGTCGAACGCCATCGCGGGTCAACCTGCCGTGCATTTGCGGTAGGATGACCCGCGTTTTTTTCGGGATAACAATAATGACTGTGCTGGGCGTGCTGTTGGATCTGTTGCTGGGCCTGGTGCTCGGCACCATCGGGGGACTGTTCGGCATCGGCGGCGGGTTGATCGCGATTCCGGTGATCGGCCTGTTTTTCGGCCTCGACCAGCAGATGGCCCAGGGCACGGCGCTGGTAATGGTGGTACCCAACGTGGTGCTCGCCGTCTGGCGCTACAACCAGCACAACCGTATCGACCTGCGCCAGGCCGCGGCGCTGGCGATTCCCGGCCTTTGCTTCGCGCTGTTGGCGTCGCGCCTGGCGCTGAGCCTGCCGGCCGAGGTGATGCGGCTGTTCTTCGTGGTGTTCCTGCTGGTGCTGGCGTTCTACAACTTCTATCGGCTGATCACCCGTGCGCCCTCGGGCAGCGCGCAGCTGCGCCACGGGCTGTTCGCCCTGGGCGTGCTCGGCGCGGTTTCCGGGGTGATGGGTGGCCTGATGGCGGTCGGCAGCGCGGTGGTCGCCACGCCCGGCCTGACCAGCCTGTTCGGCGCCTCGCAGGTGGTCGCCCAGGGACTTTCCCTGGCCCTGGCGCTGCCCAGCACCTTCGTCACCCTGGTCAGCTATGCGCTGCAGGGCGAAGTCGACTGGGCGCTGGGCATCCCCATGGCCATCGGCGGCCTGCTCAGCATCAGCTGGGGCGTGCGCCTGGCGCATACGCTGCCGGAGCAGGCGCTGCGTGCGGGTTTCTGCCTGTTCCTGGTGATCAGCGCGGTGGCGCTCTATCTCAAGTGAGCGTGGCGCCGCTTAGAGTCTGAAACCTTCGGCGATATGCTCGGCCAGGCACTCGGTGATCGGTCCCTGGCTCGACGCATTGCGCAGCAGCATGATGTTCGCCACCGGCAATTCGCAGAGGCCTTCCGCTTCGCCGAGGATGCGCATGTCCGCGGTGATCAGGCTCTGCAATTGCGCGGTGACGGCCAGCCCGGCGCTGACCACCGCCATGATCGCCGACAGGCTCGGGCTGGTGTAGGCGATGCGGTAGGGCCGCTCGAGACTGGTCAGGGCGTTGCAGGCCCAGTCGCGGCAGAAACAGTCGGTGTTGAACATCGCCAGGGGAATCGGATTCTGTTCGTGCGGGGTGAAGCCGTTGGCTTCGGCCCAGACGAAGCGTTCCTGGCGCAGCAACTGGCCGATCTCCTTGCCCGGCTCGCGGGTGACGATGGTGAGGTCGAGGTCCTGCCGCTGCAGCAACTGCAGCGAGGATTCGCAATGAACCTCCACCTGCACCAGCGGATAAGCCTGGGCGAAGCGCGAAAGGATGCCCGGCAGGAAGCGCATCACGTAGTCGTCCGGCGTGCCGATGCGCACCGCGCCGATCATGTGCGGTTCGCGCAACGTGTTGAACACCTCGCCATGCAGTTTGAGGATGCGCCGGGCGAAACCCAGCAGCACCTGACCTTCCGCCGTCAGTCGCACCTGGCGGCCGTCGCGGGCGAACAGCGAGCGCTGCAGCACGTCTTCCTCCAGCCGCTTCATCTGCATGCTCACCGCCGACTGCGTGCGGTTGACCATCTTCGCCGCGCTAGTGAAACCGCCGTTGTCGGCGATCGCCACGAAGGTGCGCAGCAACTCGGTGTCGATGCTGGGGAAGCTGCTCATCCATCAATCTCCAAGATGCGTCCCATAAGAAACATTCGTTGGATTGATCTTATGCCCGCAGCGAGACTGTTGCCAATCCCTTCTCCGATGCGCAGTCGATCGGTGTCGGGCGTGCAATCGTCCAAGAGATTCGGGTTTTCGACGGATAGATTCCCTGGGCGAATCCACCGCTTCGCAAACCCGTTTCGTCCGGAGGCACCATGAAAAAACAACAGAAAGGCTATGCCCTGATAATGCATCCGCAACTGCCCGCGTCGCTCTGGTCACGGCTGGTGCGGCGCCTGGGCCACTGGCATGAGCTGTCTGTACAGCGTCGTCGTCTTGCCGGATTGGGAGAGGCGGAGCTGAAGGACATCGGCTTCTCGCGCGCCGATGTCGAGCAGGAAATCCAGCGGCCGTTCTGGCGTGATTGAGGCCGGTTTCCCGGTCCGCCCGTGCATGAACGCGGTTATCCTTGCCGCCTCTCATCAGGCCCGCGCTAACGGCGGGTCTGTTTCATTTCTGCCTGACGAAGGTGTTCAGATGTCGTTCAACGTCGTTTCCGACGCTGTGTCCGGAGCCCGTCGATGAGCGGGCGCAAGAGTGCCGATGGCCAGGCGTTCCTGCTGATGCTGCTGCTCTGCGCGATCTGGGGTGGCCAGCAGGTGTCGATCAAGCTGGCGGCGGGCGACATCGCCCCGGTCATGCAGGTGGCGCTGCGCTCGATCATCTCCGGGCTGCTGATGCTGATTCCGCTGTGCTGGAGCGGCGCCTGGTCGGCGGGCAAGGGCACGCGCAGGGTCGGCATGCTCGCCGGTTCGCTGTTCGCCCTGGAGTTCTGCTTGGTCGCCGTCGGCCTGCAGTACACCTCGGCGTCGCACATGGTGGTGTTCCTCTATACCGCGCCGATCTTTTCGGCGCTGGGCCTGCATCTGCTGCTACCCAGCGAGCGCCTGCGCGCCCTGCAGTGGATGGGCATCGGCCTGTGCTTCGTAGGTATCGGCGTGGCCTTCAGTGGCGGTTTCAGCCGGTCGCTGGACTCGAACGTGCTGATCGGCGATGCCCTCGGCGTGCTCGCCGGCCTGGCCTGGGGCGCGACCACGGTGGTGGTGCGCTGCACGAAGCTGTCCGATGCGCCGCCGAGCCTGACACTGTTCTACCAGTTGTCTATGGCGGTGGTTCTGCTGCTGGCCTATGCCGGCGTGAGCGGGCAGCTGGGCCATGTCCGGCTGACCGGCGTCAGCGTCGCCAGCCTTATGTTCCAGGGGCTGGTGGTGTCCTTCTTCAGCTTCTTCATGTGGTTCTGGCTGCTGCGCCGCTATCGCGCGGCGAACCTCGGCGTGTTCACCTTCATGACGCCGCTGTTCGGCGTCACTTTCGGCGTATTGATCCTCGACGAGCAATTGGCGCCGAGTTTCATCGCCGCCGCGCTGCTGGTGCTCGCCGGCATCGGCCTGGTGAATGGCGAAGCGTTGCTGCGCCGCGCCTTCGGCCTGCGCACGGTCGGGAGCGCCGATGCGCGGCAGTGATTCGCTTTCGCTGAAACAGGCGCGACGCCTGGCGCTGGCGGCGCAGCAGTTCGGCAAGCCGATCACAGGGCAAGTGGATGTGCGTCGCGTGCGCGGCCTGATCGAGCGCCTCGGCGTGCTGCAGATCGATTCGGTCAACGCGCTGGTGCGCTCGCATTACCTGCCGCTGTTTTCCCGCCTGGGCGACTATTCCAGCACGCTGCTCGAAGAGCTGGCCTGGGGCCCGAAACGGCGCCGCTCGCTGTTCGAATACTGGGGCCACGAGGCCTCGCTGCTGCCGCTCGGTTTCTACCCGCTGCTGCGCTGGCGGATGCGCCGGGCCGAGCAGGGCATCGGCATCTATGACTGGTTGTCGCGTTTCGGCCGCGAGCATCCGCAGGCCATCGCGCAGGTGCTGCAAACGGTGCGCGAACAGGGGCCGCTGGGCGCAGGTGCGCTGGCCAAACGGGTGGAGAAGGCCGGGCCCTGGTGGGACTGGAGCAAGGAGAAGGCCGCGCTGGAGTGGCTGTTCGCCGCCGGACAGGTGAGCGTGGCCGGGCGCCGTGGTTTCGAGCGTCTCTACGACCTGACCGAACGGGTACTGCCCGCGGCGCTGGTCAACGCGCCCGAACTGGAGGCATCGGAGGCGCAACGCGGCCTGCTGCTGCATTCGATGCGTGCGCTGGGCGTCGCCACGGAAAAGGACCTGCGCGACTACTTCCGGCTGACCCCGGCGGACAGCAAGGCGCGCCTGGCCGAACTGGTTGAAGGGGGAATGCTGCGTCGTTTCGAGGTCGAGAACTGGCAGGCGCCGGCGTACTGCCTCGGCGAGCCGCGCATCCCGCGCAAGGTCGAAGCCAGCGCGCTGCTGTCGCCGTTCGATTCGCTGGTCTGGGAGCGCGCGCGCACCGAGCGGGTGTTCGATTTCCGTTACCGGCTGGAGATCTACACTCCGGCGCACAAGCGGGTCTACGGCTACTACGTGCTGCCGTTCCTGCATGGCGAGCGCATCGTCGGGCGCGTCGACCTGCGCGCCGAGCGCGCCAGCGGACGCCTGGCGGTGCACGGCGTGCATGCGGAAAGTCCGGGGCTGGACGATACCGCCTTGGCCGCGCTCGCCGGCCAGCTAAGGGCGATGGCCGGCTGGCTGGGCCTGGCGGAGGTGGCGCTGACCGGCAGCGGAGAACTCGAAGCGAGACTCCGGGCCTGGCTTTAGAACTTCAGCGCCTTACCTGTTTCAGCGTCTCGGCGATCATGAACGCCAGCTCCAGCGACTGATCGGCGTTCAGCCGCGGGTCGCAGTGGGTGTGGTAGCGATCCGACAGGCCGTCCTCGGTGATCGGCCGGGCGCCGCCGATGCATTCGGTGACGTTCTGCCCGGTCATCTCGATGTGGATGCCACCGGCATAGCTGCCCTCGGCGTGGTGCACGTCGAAGAACTGCTTCACCTCGCCGAGGATCTGCGCGAAGTCGCGGGTCTTGTAGCCGCTGGACGCCTTGATGGTGTTGCCGTGCATGGGGTCGGAACTCCACAGCACCTGGCGACCCTCGCCCTGCACGGCGCGGATCAGCCGCGGCAGGTTGGCTTCGACCTTGTCGGCACCCATGCGCACGATCAGGTTGAGACGGCCCGGATCGTTATCCGGGTTGAGGATGTCGATCAGGCGGATCAGCTCGTCGCTGTCCATGCTCGGGCCGACCTTGACCCCGATGGGGTTGCCGACGCCGCTGAGGAATTCCACGTGGGCGCCGTCCAGCTGGCGCGTGCGGTCGCCGATCCAGAGCATGTGCGCGGAGCAGTCGTAGCATTCGCCGGTCAGGCTGTCGCGGCGGACGAAGGCTTCCTCGTAGTTCAGCAGCAGCGCCTCATGGGCGGTGAAGAAGCTCGCTTCGCGCAGTTGCGGCGCGCTGTCCAGGCCGCAGGCGCGCATGAACGCGAGGGTTTCGTCGATGCGGTCGGCGAGCTGGCTGTAGCGGTCGCTCAGCGCCGAGTTGGCGATGAAATCCAGGTTCCACTTGTGCACCTGATGCACGTCGGCGAAACCACCCTGGGCGAAGGCGCGCAGCAGGTTGAGGCTGGCGGTGGACTGGTGATAGGCCTGCAGCAGGCGTTCCGGGTCCGGGATGCGGCTCTTTTCGTCGAAGCCGATGCCGTTGACGATGTCGCCGCGATAGGCCGGCAGGGTCACGCCGTCGATGGTCTCGTTGCCGGAGGAGCGCGGCTTGGCGAACTGCCCGGCCATGCGCCCGACCTTCACCACCGGGCAGCCGGCGGCGAAGGTCATGACGATGGCCATCTGCAGCAGCACCTTGAAGGTGTCGCGGATCTTCGCTGCGGAAAACTCGAAGAAGCTCTCCGCGCAATCGCCGCCCTGCAGCAGGAAGGCGCGCCCGTGGGTGACCTCGGCGAACTGCCGGCGCAGCTCGCGCGCCTCGCCGGCGAACACCAGCGGCGGGTAGCTCGCCAGCGTGCGTTCGACCTGCGCCAGGTGCGCGGCATCGGGGTATTCGGGTTGCTGCTGGATCGGCTTGCTTCTCCAGCTATCGGGGCTCCAGGTCGGGCTCATTGCGTGCTCTGTTCGTCGAATGGCGGCGGTGCGGCATGTTAACCGATCATCCGCCGGGGCGCCGATAGAGTGGCTGTATCGCGCGGGGTGAAATCGCTCTGCGCAGGCTCTAAGATGCGCCGAGCCAACGAGGAGTCGGGGAATGGAACGAGAGGAACGCCTGCTGGCCGAAGTGCACGACGACTTCGGCCTGATCCGGGTACTGGAGGTGGGCGAGTATCGCTTCCTCGAATTCGGTGATTCGGTCGAGCAGAGCTGCGTGTTCGTTCGCGATCCGAGCTGGCTGGAATACGACTACACCCGCGCCATGCTGATCGGCGCGCTCTGCCACGAGGCGCCGGAGACCGCGCTGTTCCTCGGGCTGGGCGCCGGCAACCTGACCCAGGCCTGCCTGCGCTTCCTGCCACTGGAAGATGTCGAGGTGATCGAGCTGCGCCCCGAGGTGCCGCGCCTGGCGATGGAGTTCCTCGGCCTGGCTGACGATCCGCGGCTGACCATTCGCATCGGCGATGCGCTGGACCTGCTGGATTCGGCGGAAACCGCCGACCTGATCTTCCTCGACCTCTATACCGACCAGGGCCCCGGCGTCGGCCACCTGGCCTGGAAATTCCTCGAAGCCTGTCAGCTAAAGCTCAACCCCGGCGGCTGGCTGGTGATCAACCAGTGGGCCACCACCGACGGCAAGCCGCTCGGTGCCGCGCTGCTGCGCGGGCTCTATCACCGGCACTACTGGGAATGCCCGGTGAAGGAGGGCAACGTGATCCTGCTGGTGCCGGCCGACCTCGAACAGTCGCTGGACATGGAAGGGCTCCGCTCGCGCTGCCAGGCGCTGGAGGGAACCCTGGGATATTCGCTGGATTCCCTCATCGCTGCGTTGAGACCCTCGAGCTAGAGCGGTTTCACTCCGCCGCTCGTCATCTTTTGTCATATACCTGACATGAATGGTCCGGGATTTGCTCGGGGTGATATCGCATTGATATCAGATTCGCCATGCCTTGTTTGCAGACGTAAGGAGTCGGGCCATGTCTCTTCGCAGTGAATCCATGCAACTGTCCTCCGCCGAAAAAAGCTGGCTGCCGCTGTTCGGCAAGACCGGCAAGCTGGCGATGGGATGGGCGTGCCGTGCCAACCGATCGATCTATCCAATCATCGAGCAGACTTTCGAGGGAATCGCCGAAACTCGCGTCAAACTGTTGCAGAGCTGGACGCAGGAGCAGTGGGAGCATCTGTCTGAACTGGCGGCCGGAGTCGCGCGCGAATTCCCCCAGCAAGACCCGCGACTGCTCAAGGAAAAGTTGCTGCAAGCCAGGGACTTTTCAGAGCTTTTTGTCGTGGCTGCGGATGGTGAAGTGCTTTCCTCCACTTTCGACGCGCACTGCAAGAGCAAGGATCTGGACCCGCGTGCACTGTCGCAGGGCCTCAAGCAGCGTTTTCTGCACGGGCCTTACATCGATCCGCTGACGCTGAAGATCGGCCCGTCGTCCTCGCGCTTCCACGATGAAGTGACGCTGATGTTCTATCAGCCGCTGGTGCTCGACGGCAAAACCCTGGGCTGCCTGTGCGGCCGCGTGCCCAACGACGTGCTGGGCGACCTGATTCAGCGCGAGGCCGGGCACATCTATACCGAGTCCGGCGACAACTACCTGTTCATGGTGCGCTCGGACTTCGATGCCTCGATCCAGCCTGGCGTGGCCTTGTCCCGTTCGCGCTTCGAGGACGACACCTTCACCCACGGCGAAAACCTGCGCAGCGGCGTCAACACCGACTGGGGTCCGGTGCGCATCCAGCGTCACACCGAGCTCGAGCTGCGCTTCATCGATCCGGCGACCAAACAGTTGCACCCCGGCGTGCGGGAAACCATCCGCAACGGCTCGAACCTGTTCGTCACCTATCCCGGCTACTCGGACTACCGGCACATCCCGGTGATCGGCAAGGGCGTGACCTTCCAGCTGCCCGGTTCGCCGGATCGCTGGGGGATGATGTGCGAGGCGGATCTGGAAGAGGTCTACCGCCGCCGCTCGCTGAGCTTCAACCTGATGAAGCCTTACCTGATCACCATGTTCGGCGTGCTGGGCTGCAACTTCGTCGTGCAGCACTACAGCGGCCTGGAGCTGTTCTGGATCGACGCCCTGCAACTGCTGAGCATGCTGTTCGCCGCGCTGCTGTTCTCCACCTTCGGGCCCACGCGCCTGGCAATGCGGATGAACGAGCTGACCGGGGTGATCCGTACGCTGGCCGAGGGCGAGGGCAACCTCAGCCAGCGCCTGGACGTGTCGCGCATGGCCAATGACGAGACCGGCGACATGGGCCGCTGGATCAACAGCTTCATCGACAACCTGGACGGCATCGTCGGCCAGGTGATCCACGCCTCGCACAGCGTCGGCCAGACCAACGAGATGATGCTCGGCCGCAGCCAGGAGGCGAACCTGACCTCCGGCGAAGTGGCCGAGGCGGTGCACCGCATGATGGTGATCGTCGAAGGTCT
>DIEE01000295.1:9391-35063 GCA_002418465.1 Pseudomonas sp. UBA5782
AGGCGTCTATGACCGCCGAGGACATGAAGCAGGCGATGGACGAGGTCGTCAGCCGCGCGCGCGACCAGTTCCAGGCCGTGCGCGCCGGCACGCAGAACATCCGCGACGTGGTCGAACGCTCTTCTAGCAGCGTGCAGATGCTCGACAGCCGCATGTCGCAGATCGGCAGTATCGTCGGGCTGATCTCCGACATCACCAACCAGACCAACCTGCTTGCCCTCAACGCCGCGATCGAGGCCGCCCGCGCCGGCNNGGTCGCCGACGAGGTGCGCACCCTGGCGGCGCGCACGGCCAAGGCGGCGGAAGAGATTCGCCAGGTGGTCGAAGGGCTGCAGGGCGAGACGCAGCAGGCGGTGGCATTCATGGAGGAGGGCGTGCAGGACGTCGACGACAGCCTGCGTCTGGCCGAGGAGGCGTCTTCGGAGAACGTCCAGCTGCACCAGGCGGTGGAGCGGATGTTCAACATCATCCAGCAGCTCAACCAGAGCAGCCTGGACTACGGCAAGACCATCCAGCAGGTGGACCTGGCGTCCGGAGAAATGCGCCAGACCGTCATCGTGTTGCAGAACAGTGCCGAAACCGTGCGCCTGAACGCCAACAAGCTGCAGAAGCTGGTCGGTCAGTTCGAAGTCAGCGCGACCAACAGCCTGCGCAAGGCTTCGGGTTACTGATCCGGCGCGTCCCGGTTACCGCGGCAATATCAGCGGCGAGGTCTCTAGTTCGAGGGCTGGAGGCCGGACCTCTGAATCTTTCACGCTTGTGCTTGTCACACCTTTTCGCCAGCGAAACGCTTTCGGAGCGGATGCGCCTAGCTTCCGGGATTGCCTTGCTGCGGGCTAAGCGCTTGTTGGGAGTTGGAAAAAACCTGCCCACGGGTCAGGTTTTCCGGTATGATGCGCGCCCGCCGTAAGCCGGCCCCGTTACTGTGCACCTCGCGAAGCGCTGCTTCGGTTGCAGATACAAGGCGGGCATCTTCAAGTTTCATTCATTCATCACGCGTTCTCGCAAATTCTCGCCGACCAGGCTGCCAGGGTGACCCAAAAGGTCCTACACGGCATGTGCAGCCTTGGAACAATGGGTCTTTGCGGATGCACACGAGGCAGACCCATGACCCAGGAACTCGGCGGCTTCGCCGCGCTCGGACTCAATCCCAACGTACTCGCAGCCGTTATCGCAACCGGCTACGAAGAGCCGTCGGCCATCCAGCTGCAGTCGATCCCGGTGATCCTCGCCGGCCACGACATGATCGGCCAGGCGCAGACCGGTACCGGCAAGACCGCGGCCTTCGCGCTGCCGATCCTTTCGCGCATCGACCCCGCCAAGAAGGAACCGCAGGCGCTGATCCTCGCGCCGACCCGCGAGCTAGCCCTGCAGGTGGCCACCGCGTTCGAAACCTACGCCAAGCAGATGCCCGGCCTGAACGTCATCGCCGTCTACGGCGGCGCGCCGATGGGCCCGCAGCTCAAGGCCATCCGCCAGGGCGCGCAGGTCATCGTCGCCACGCCGGGGCGTCTGGTCGACCACCTGCGTCGCGACGAGAAGGTCCTCTCGACCATCCAGCACTTGGTGCTCGACGAAGCGGACGAAATGCTCAAGCTCGGCTTCATGGACGACCTGGAAGTGATCTTCCAGGCCATGCCGGAAAGCCGCCAGAGCGTCCTCTTCTCCGCCACGCTGCCGCACTCGATCCGCACCATCGCCGAAAAGCACCTGCGCGATCCGAAGCACGTCAAGATCGAAACCAAGACCCAGACCGTCACCGCCATCGAGCAGGCGCACCTGATGGTGCATGCCGACCAGAAGGTCGCTGCCGTCTGCCGTCTGCTGGAAGTCGAGGATTTCGACGCCCTGATCGCCTTCGTGCGTACCAAGCAGGCCACCCTGGACCTCGCTTCGGCGCTGGAAGCCAAGGGCTACAAGGTGGCCGCACTGAACGGCGACATCGCGCAGAACCAACGTGAACGCGTCATCGAATCGCTGAAGGATGGCCGCCTGGACATCGTCGTCGCCACCGACGTCGCTGCCCGTGGCCTGGACGTGCCGCGCATCACCCACGTGATGAACGTCGACATGCCCTACGATCCGGAATCCTACGTGCACCGTATCGGCCGTACCGGCCGTGCCGGTCGTACCGGTCGCGCGCTGCTGCTGGTCACCCCGCGCGAGCGCCGCATGCTGCAGGTGATCGAGCGTGTCACCGGGCAGAAAGTCGCCGAAGTACGCCTGCCCGACAACCAGCAGGTGCTCGACGCGCGTATCCGTAAGCTGACCAGCAGCCTCGCGCCGCTGGTAGCCGATGCCGAAGCCAGCCATGGCGATCTGCTCGACCGCCTGATCGCCGACATCGGCTGCAGCCCGCGCGCCCTCGCTGCGGCACTGCTGCGCAAGGCCACCAATGGCCAGGCGCTGACCCTTGCCGAAGTCGAGCGCGAGCAGCCGCTGGTGCCGAGCGCCAGTGCGCCGCGCGAGCGTCGCGAGCGTGATGGCGAGCGCAGCGGTGAACGCCGTGCTCCGGTGCCGCTGGCCGAAGGTCGCGTGCGCTGCCGCACCGCGCTGGGTACTCGCGACGGTATCGCCGCGAAGAACCTGCTCGGCGCCATCCTCAACGAGGGTGGTCTGGTTCGAGAAGCCATCGGTCGCATCCAGATCCGCGAGAGCTTCAGCCTGGTGGAACTGCCGGAAGATGGCCTGGACCGCCTGCTGGGCAAGCTCAAGGACACCCGCGTTGCCGGCAAGCAGCTGAAGCTGCGTCGCTACCGCGAGGATTGATCCTGCGCTGAAACGAAGAAGCCCCGCCAGTGCGGGGCTTTTTCATGGGCACTGGAAAAACGCTGCGCTCAGTCGAAGCGGTAGATGTCCATCCCCAGCGCACCCAGGGTGAAACCGGCATGCGCGACGCTGAACCTCGGCCCGCCGGCCGCGCGGGCGAAGTACAGCGGCAGCAGGTGCTCGTCGCTGGGATGGTTGCGCACTGCAGAAGGCGCCTGGCGACGGTAGTCGAGCAGCGCGGCCTCGTCGCCGCTGGCCAGGCGCTCGGCCATCCAGTCGCGGAACTCGAGGGCCCAGGGCGTGATGCTTTCCGGTCCGGCATGCCAGTCCAGTTCACGGAGGTTGTGGGTGATGCTGCCGGAGCCGACCAGCAACACGCCGCTCTCGCGCAGCCCGGCCAGCGCGTGCCCGACCTGTTGCTGGAACGCCGGTCCCAGGCGCGACGGCAGCGATACCTGCAGCGCGGGGATGTCGGCCTGCGGATACATCAGTCGCATCGGCACCCAGGCGCCGTGGTCACGCGGGCGTTGCGGGTCGAGCTGCGCTTCCAGCCCCGCCGCGCGAAGCTGCGCGAGCACCTCTTCGGCCAGTTGCGGTGCGCCAGGCGCTGGATAATCGACGGCGTACAACGCTGGCGGGAAGCCGTAGAAGTCGTGCCAGGTGTCCGGCTGTTCGGCGTTGCCGACCAGCAGGCCGGGGCTTTCCCAGTGCGCGGAAACCACCAGCACCGCACGCGGACGCGGCAGGCTGGCGGCCAGGCGTGCCAGGGCCGGGCCGCTGGCGCCGGGCTCGAGGGCGAGCATCGGCGAACCGTGGGAAATGAACAGGCTGGGCAGCATGGTGAGCTCCTTGATCAGGCGTTCATCTTCGACAGCCAGAGGCATCGATTCCAGCGGAAAATTCCAATGCATATCAACGAATCCGCCGATGCAGCGGATGGATGCGGGTGGTCATCGGCCTTGCCGCAGAAATGAAAACGGCGCCCTTGGGCGCCGTTTTCGTCATCGCGATCGATCAGTTCTGGAAGCGTTTCAGCACCAGCGTGGCGTTGGTGCCGCCGAAACCGAAGCTGTTGCTCATCACCGTATCGATCTTGGCGTTCTCGCGGGTCTGCAGCAGGATCGGCAGGTCGCCGACTTCCGCGTCCAGCTCGTCGATATTGGCCGAGCCAGCCATGAAGTTGCCTTCCATCATCAGCATGCAGTAGATCGCTTCCTGAACGCCGGCAGCGCCCAGGGAGTGACCGGACAGGCTCTTGGTCGAGCTGATCGCCGGCGCCTGATCGCCGAACATGTTGCGCACGGCCTTGATCTCGGCGACGTCGCCCACCGGGGTGGAAGTGCCGTGGGTGTTCAGGTAGTCGATCGGCTGATCCACGGTGCTCATCGCCAGCTGCATGCAGCGCAGCGCGCCTTCGCCGCTCGGCGCGACCATGTCGTAGCCGTCGGACGTTGCGCCGTAGCCGACGATTTCGGCGTAGATCTTCGCGCCGCGCTTGAGTGCGTGCTCGAGTTCCTCGACCACCACCATGCCGCCGCCGCCGGCGATGACGAAGCCGTCACGCTTGGAGTCGTAGGCGCGCGAGGCTTTTTCCGGGGTCTCGTTGTACTGCGTGGAGAGGGCGCCCATGGCGTCGAACAGGCAGCTCTGACTCCAGTGTTCCTCCTCGCCACCGCCGGCGAAGACCATGTCCTGCTTGCCCAGCTGGATCTGCTCCATGGCGCTACCGATGCAGTGCGCGCTGGTGGCGCAGGCCGAGGAGATCGAGAAGTTGACACCCTTGATCTTGAACGGCGTGGCCAGGCAGGCGGAAACGGTGCTGCCCATGGTGCGGGTGACGCGGTATGGGCCGATGCGCTTGACGCCTTTTTCGCGCAGCGTGTCGATCGCCTCCATCTGGTTCAGCGTCGACGCGCCGCCGGAGCCGGCGATCAGGCCGACGCGCGGCGAGGAGATCTCCTCGGCGCTAAGGCCGGCGTCTTCGATGGCCTGCTGCATCGCCAGGTAGGCGTAGGCCGCGGCGTCGCCCATGAAGCGGAACAGCTTGCGGTCGATCAGTTCTTCGAGGTTCAGCTGCACCGAGCCGGAGACGTGGCTGCGCAGGCCCATCTCGGCGTATTCCGGGTTGAAGCGGATCCCCGCACGGCCGGCGCGCAGGTTGGCGGAGACGGTGTCTTTGTCATTGCCCAGGCAGGAAACGATACCCAGACCGGTGATTACGACGCGGCGCATGCGGATAACCCTTAAAAATTGTCAGTGGATGTGAACAGCCCGACGCGCAAGCCTTCGGCACTGTAAATCTCGCGGCCATCGACACTGACCGAGCCATCGGCGATGGCGAGAATCAGCGAGCGGTTGATGGTGCGTTTGATATGGATGTTGTAGGTGATCTTCTTGGCGGTCGGCAGGACCTGGCCGAAGAACTTCACTTCACCCGAGCCCAGCGCGCGGCCGCGGCCCGGATTGCCTTGCCAGCCGAGGTAGAAGCCGACCAACTGCCACATGGCGTCGAGGCCCAGGCAGCCCGGCATGACCGGATCGCCCTCGAAATGGCAGGCGAAAAACCACAGGTCGGGGTTGATGTCGAGCTCGGCGACGATCTCACCCTTGCCGTACTTGCCGCCGACTTCGCTGATGTGAACGATGCGATCGATCATCAGCATGTTGGGGGCGGGCAGTTGCGCATTACCCGGACCGAAAAGCTCGCCGCGGCTGCAGGCCAGCAGGTCTTCGTAGGTAAAGGCGTGTTGTTTGGTCATGCGAGCTCCTCAATGGTCCCGTGCCTGAAGACCGGGGTGGATCAACGTCCTGGCGACGGCAGGGCATGCCATCAGCCTAGTCATAGACTGCCCGCTCTGGATGAAAGTCACAGCGTAGCGAGTACAGTCGTACACTTGCATTGTCGCCGATTCGGCGAGCGTGCGGCACTTTATCATTACTCGCCGCTTCCGAACGGCCGTGGCGGCAGCCAGCGCAACAGCAACTGTTGCAGCTCTGCGCGTTTGAACGGCTTGGCCAGGTAATCGTTCATCCCGACATCCAGGCAGCGCTCGCGATCACCCTGCAGGGCGTTGGCGGTGAGGGCGATGATCGGCAGCATGCTGCGCCCGTCGAGGCGGCGGATGCGGCGGGTTGCCTCGTAGCCGTCCAGGCCCGGCAGCCGGCAGTCCATCAGGATCGCGTCGTATTCGTTGCGTTCGGCTTCGCGCACCGCCTGCACGCCGTCGTCGACCAGCGCGACGCTGTAGCCGAGGCTGCGCAGCATGGCTTCGATGACGGTCTGGTTGACCGGGTTGTCCTCCACCAGCAGCACCCGCTGGCCACTGCCAGCACTGCCAATGATGGCGCGCTGGCCGCTGCCGCCGGGCACCTGCTGGCGGAACGGCAGGGGGATTTCCAGGGTGAATACCGAACCCTGCGACGCCTGGCTTTCGGCGCGCAGCGTGCCACCCATGCGCTCGGCCAGGGTACGTGCGATCGGCAGGCCGAGACCGGTGCCGCCGTAGCGCCGCGAGATCGAGCTGTCGGCCTGCTGAAAGGCGTCGAACATGTGCTCCAGCCGCTCCGGCGGGATGCCGATGCCGCTGTCCTTCACCGCGCAGGTCAGCCAGAGCACTTCGGCGTCCAGCGGTTGCCAGCGGGTCTCGACGAGAATCTGACCTTCCTCGGTGAACTTCAGGGCGTTGCCGATCAGGTTGACCAGAATCTGCCGGATGCGCGTCGGGTCGCCCTGCACCTGAATCCACTCCAGGCCCGGTTGGGTGTCGATGCGCAGTTCCAGGCCGCGCTGCGTGGCGCTGTGCTGAAAGACCATGGCCGAGGTCTGGATCAGCTCGAACAGCGAGAAGGGAATCCGCTCCAGCTCCAGCGCATCGCGCTCGATCCGCGAGAAGTCGAGGATGTCGTTGATCACCTTGAGCAGGTGCTCGGTGGATTCGCTGGCCAGCGCCGCGTATTCCTCCTGCTCGCGGGTCATCTCGGTGGTTTCCAGCAACTGCAGCATGCCCAGCACCCCATTCATCGGTGTGCGCAGCTCGTGGCTCATCATCGCAAGGAAGTCGGATTTCGCGCGGTTCGCCTGTTCGGCTTCTTCGCGGGCGTTGGTCAGCTGGGCGATGGCGTTTTCCTGCTCGGCGCTGGCCTGGGCGAGGCCGTTGGCAAGGCGGTTGATATGCCGTGCGAGGTCGCCCAGTTCGCGTTCGTCGACCTCCGGCAGCTGGGTCTCGAAACGCCCGGCGCGAATCGCCTGCACCGCCTGGCCCATTTCGCTGATCGGCTGCGCTAGGCGCAGCGACAGGCGCCGCGCCAGAAGGAAGGTGAAGATCAGAGCGAAGAATGCCAGCGCGGCGGCCTTCAGCAGGATTTCCTGCTGGCGGCTGCTGAAGGCATCGTTGGACATGCCGACCACCACGCGGCCAAGGCGCTCGTTGTCGGCCAGCAACGGCATTTCCGGTTCGCCGGCCAGGCCCTCATCCTCGTCGGGAAACACCAGGCGTTGCAGGCGGATCGGCGCCTGGAAGGTTGCCGTCGGATTGGTCTGGTCTTCGCGGGCGCCGCGCTCGAGATAGACCAGCACCTTGTCGTCGCGGTCGCGGACTTCGAGGAAGCGCACGTGCGGTGTTTCCATCGTCGCCTTGAGCAGGTTGCGCAGCACCGGCAGGTTGCCGGAGATCACCCCGTACTCGCAGGCCGGCGCCAGCTGGTCGGCGATCAGCTGGCCGGTGTGGTGCAGCTCCTGCTGCAGGTCCTGCAGGCGGGTGAAGGTGAACAGCCCGGTGAGCAGCAGCGTCAGCAGCAACGCCGGGCCGACGCTGATCAGCTGCGTCCGGGTGTGGATATCCCAGCTCGGTAGGAACTTCATCGGCTGTTTTCTCCTGCAGCCAGACGCTTCGCCAGGTCGGCGTCGGCGTCCAGCGCAATGCCCAGGGCGCGGGCGACCTGGGGGTTGCTGAGCACTTTGAAGTGCGACGGATAGAAGGTTTTCGGCCAGCTGGCGGGCGGCTGGTCGAGCAGCTCGTCGAGGCTGCTCAGCCAGTCGTCCTGGTCGCTGAAGGTGCTGCTCAGGCTGCCGGCGCGAACGAAGGAGGCGTTCGGCCCGATCAGCGCGCGCTGGCGGGCGTAGCTGGTGAGCAGCAGGCTCTTGGCGGTGAGCGGGTTGAACAGGCTCGGGGCGTCGAAACCGAGCAGCGCGTCGCTGGCATCCAGCAGTTCCAGCAGCGGCCGGCTGTCGCGCGGGTTCGGCCATTCGCGGGCGACGATTTCCAGCTCCAGCGGCGCTGCGGCGGCGCGCAGCTCGTCGAGCAGGTACTGGCTTTCGGCGTCGTAGAGCACGCCGACCCGGCGCGCGTGCGGCAGCACCTGATGCAGCAGGTTCAGCTGGCGCTCCAGTGGAGGATCGTTCCACAGCACGCTGATGTTCGGCAGTTGCTGGCCCTTCAGCCAGCGGCGGGCTTCGAGGCGACTGAGCCGCATGATCAGCGTGGGAGCCTGGGTCGCCGCGTTCAGGCGCCAGGCCAGGGCGTCCTCGCCGATCAGGATCAGGCGCGTGCTGGCGGGCGGCAGCCGGCCGGCGGCCAGTTCGCCGAACGGCACGAAGCGCACCTGGTCGTCAGGCCGGCGCGCCGCCAGCTCGCTGGCGAACTGACGCACCGCAGGGGCGTCCTGGGCGCTGAGGATGATCTCGGCGGCGGCGAGCGGGCGGAACGCCAGGGCGAGCAGCAGCCACACGCCGGCAAGCGCGGTGGTCAGCAGACTCGTCCTTGAGTAGGGGCGCATCTCAGAAATCCAGTTCGGCGCTGAGATAGAACTGCTGGCGGTCGTCGTAGAGGTTTTCTTTCCAGGTCAGCGCCTCGTCGTCGAGGCGCTGTTGCAGCACGCCGGCGATCTGCAGCTGCGCGCTGCCAAGGTGGATACGCTTGGCCAGGCGCAGGTCGAGGCGTTCGAAACGGCGCTCGTTGAGGGCGTCGGCGCCGTAGTAGATGACGCTGCTCGACCAGTCGCGCGGCCACTCGCGAATCCACGCCGCCGAGCCGCTGTTGCGCGCCGAGAGGCGCAGGTCGCGCTCTTCGGTGCCGGTCTGGTCGACGTAGGCGTAGGTCAGGCGCAGCCGATCGCGAGCGCCCAGGCGCCAGTCGATCTGCGTTTCGGCGCCCTCGAAGCTCATGCTGTTGTCGTTGCTCGGCGTGTAGCCGTCGCTGGTGAACGCCTCGCTGATCATGTCGCTGACGTCTTCATGGAACAGCTTCAGATCGATGCTCAGCCCGAGATTGGCGAACAGCCCGTTGTAGCCCAGTTCACGCGAACGCATGTGTTCCTCCTGGAGGCCGCCGGAACCGGCGACCCTGGAGAAATAATAGGCGCTGCTCTGCCCGTAGACGGGTTGCGAGAGGTTGCTCACCAGGTAGCGCAGGTCGAGGTTGTTCTCGGCCATGTCCGGCGTGCGCACGGCTTCGGAGTACACCGCGCGCAGGCCGTGGCTGGGAGTGATCAGGTAGTTCAGCGCGATGCGCGGGGTCAGCGACTCGCCGCTGTTGCGGTCGTTTTCCAGCATCGCGCCGCCCTGCAGAATCCAGTGCTGATCGATCGTCCATTCGAGGTGGCCGAAGGTGCGCAGGATGTCATTGTTCAGCTCGCCGCCGAAATAGGTGTCCGATTCCACTTCCTCGCGGCGATAACCGACGCCGCTGAGCAGGCGCAGGCTGTCGGTCAGGCTGTAGGTGTCCTGCAGCTCGAAGTCGTAGCGGGTTTCGCGGATGTTCTGGTTGACGTCACCGCAGACGGCCGGCTGCTGCGTGGCCACCTGCTCTTGCATCTGTTGCAGCACCTGTTGCGCCAGGGCGGCTTCCGTTGTGGTGGTGCCTGCCGGAAGCGGCCGGGTGGGGAAGCGGAACACCCGCTTGGTCAGTACCGGGTTAAGGCTCCAGAGCTCGGCGAGCTGCGGGCTGAAGGCGAGGGCTGCGTCACAGGCCACCCATTCCTGCTCGCGGTCCCAATGCTGTACCGCGCCCTGCACGTAAAGGCTGTGGCGCGGGTCCATGTCGAAGGTCCAGCGCATCGAGCCGGCGTAGTCGCGGGCGACCACGTCGGAGTTGTTGTCGCCCGGCGTGATCCCGCCTGGAATCAGGTCATCGAACACCGGCTCGTAGTTGTACGGGCGCTGGTTGGTCCCTTCCTTGGCTGCCAGCTGCCAGTCGAGCGTCTGCTGCGGGTCGAGACGGTGGGTAGTGGAGAGGTTGAAGCGGTTGGCCCGCGTGCCGTCGCGGTAGGCGTTACCTTCGTCGTCATGGTCGAAGCCGTCGTCCTGCAGCCCGGAGAGCGACAGGCGCATGTCGCCGTCCTGCCAGTTGAAGCCCTGGCTGGCGTACCAGTCGTTCACGCCGCGTTCGCCGCGGGTGACCTTCAGCCGCGTGCCGATGCTCTCGGATGGCGAGCGCGTGATGATGTTGATCACCCCCATCAGCGCGTTGGCGCCGTAGCTGACGGTGTTCGGCCCGCGGAACACCTCGATGCGGTCGATATCCTCCAGCGCCACCGGGATGTCGACCCAGTCCACCGTCGCCAGGCCGGCGCGGTACACCGAGCGGCCATCGATCAGCACCTGCATGCGCCGCGCTTCGCTGACGCTGCTGCCGTGGTAGTTGATCTTGCCTTCGTTGCCGGACAGGTAACCGACCATCATCCCCGGCACCAGACGCATCAGCTCCGGAATGCTGCGTGCGCCGCTGGCTTCGATCAGTTGGCGGTCGATCAGCGTCACGCTGCCTGGAACGGCTGCGGGCGACTGTTTCAGCCGGGTGGCGGTGAGGATCTGAGGTACGCTTTCGCTGTCGGCGAAGAGGTCTTCGCCGACAGCCGGAAGTGCGGTGGCCAACGCCAGCAGTGCGAGGGAAAAGGGAAGGGGCGGACGTAGTGGCACGACTTCGATCATCGGGAACAACAAAGCGCGCATGTTAACCGAGCCGAAGGGCTTTGCCAGCGCATCGCGGCAGCATTTGGCCACGCCACTGGTCGCATCAACCATGCGCCGTATAATGGATGCCGATTGCCATTACCCTGCGGACCTTCCATGACAGCACAGCAACCCATCGCGGTCCTCGGTGGCGGCAGCTTCGGCACCGCCCTCGCCAACCTGCTGGCCGAGAACGGCCAGGCGGTCCGCCAATGGATGCGCGACCCCGAACAGGCCGAGGCGATTCGTCGGAACCGCGAGAACCCGCGCTACCTGAAGGGCATCAAGGTGCATCCGGCGGTCGAGCCGGTCACCGATCTCGCCGCCACGGTCGAAGCCGCCCAGCTGCTCTTCGTCGCCTTGCCCTCGAGTGCGCTGCGCAGCGCGCTGTCGCCGGTGGCCGATCGCCTAAGCGGCAAGTACCTGGTCAGCACGACCAAGGGCATCGAGGCGCAGAGCTTCCTGCTGATGAGCCAGATCCTCGAGGAAATCGCCCCGGACGCCTCCATCGGTGTGATCTCAGGTCCGAACCTGGCACGCGAGATCGCTGAGCATGCGCTCACCGCCACCGTGGTCGCCTGCGAAAACAGCGACCTCTGCACCCGCGTGCAGCAGGTGCTGCACGGCCGCACCTTCCGCGTCTACGCCAGCCAGGACCGCTTCGGCGTCGAGCTGGGCGGGGCGCTGAAGAACGTCTACGCGATCATTGCCGGAATGGCCGTGGCACTCGGCATGGGCGAAAACACCAAGAGCATGCTGATCACCCGCGCGCTGGCCGAGATGACCCGTTTCGCGGTGAAACTGGGTGCCAACCCGATGACCTTTCTCGGCCTGGCCGGGGTGGGCGATCTGATCGTCACCTGCTCCTCGCCGAAGAGCCGCAACTACCAGGTCGGCTTCGCCCTCGGCGAAGGACTCAGCCTGGAGCAGGCAGTCAATCGCCTCGGCGAGGTGGCCGAGGGCGTCAACACCATCAAGGTGCTGCGCGCCAAGGCGGAGGAGCTGCAGGTCTACATGCCGCTGGTCGCCGGTCTGCACGCGATTCTCTTCGAGGGCCGTACCCTGGCCCAGGTCATCGAGGCGCTGATGCGCGCCGAGCCGAAGACCGACGTGGACTTCATTTCGATCAGCGATTTCTGAATCAAAGGAGCTGTACATGAACGACGCCAAACCGCGCCGCGAATCTCTTGTGCTGCGGATTCTCTGGATGCTGCTGTTCACCCTCGTCTGGCAGGTGAGCGAGGTGCTGCTGGCGCTGCTGGTGGTGGCGCAGGTGGTGTTCCGCCTGATCAATGGCGCGCCCAGCGCCACGCTGATGGACTTCGGCGACAGCCTCAGCCAGTACCTGGCGCAGATCGGTCGCTTCGGTTCCTTTCACACCGACAGCAAGCCCTGGCCATTCGCCGACTGGCCGACGCCGCGCGTCGCCGATGGCGAAGCGCCGCTGCGCCCGGTCGAGCCGTTGAATGCCGACGAGGCGCAACCGTGAGGTTGTACCTGCTGCGCCACGGCGAAGCCGAAGCACCACGCACCAACGATGCCCGCCGGGCGCTGACCGAACACGGCCGCGCCGAAGTCCGCGCCAGTGCCGCGCTGCTCGCCGGCATCCCGCTGCAGGCGATTCTCGCCAGCCCGTACCTGCGCACGCAGCAGACTGCCGAACTGGCCGCCACCCAGCTGGGCTATCGCGGGGTGATCGAGAGCGCCGACTGGCTGACCCCGGACAGCGACCTGCGCGACGCCCTCGAACGCCTGAACGAGCGCAGCGAGGACGAGTTGCTGCTGGTCACCCATCAACCGCTGGTGGGTGCGCTGGGCGGGCTGCTGGTCCACGGCCATCGCCAGCAGCCGCTGCCGATGGGCACCGCCAGCCTGGCCATCCTCGGCGGCGATCTGGCTCTGGCCGGCGGCATGCAGCTGGTTTCGCTGAATCACCCGCAGGTCTGATTTCAAAAAGAAACATTCGCGCTGTTGCAGCCCTCCGTTGTGCGTGGAATAGTCGACCAAGCAAGTGCTTGGTTGATCCCCATAAAAACAACAATGGAGGAGTTCCTGTGGCTACTGCGCAGCGTTTACCCCTCGCGCTTTTCTACGAGCGCGAACAGCGGCATCCGAACAAGCGTTACCTGGTCCAGCCGCTGCCCGGCGGCGAGGTGCAGGCGCTCACCTGGGGCGAGGTGGGCGAGCAGGCGCGGCGTGCCGCGTGCTGGCTGCGCGGGCTCGAACTGGAGCCGGCCAGCCGTATCGCGATCATCTCGAAGAACTGCGCGCACTGGATCGTCGCCGACCTGGCGATCTGGATGGCCGGGCACGTCTCGGTGCCGCTGTACCCCAACCTCACCGCCGAATCGGTGCGCCAGGTGCTCGCGCACTCCGAGGCGCGGCTGGCCTTCATCGGCAAGCTGGACGACTGGGCGGCGATGACGCCGGGCCTGCCGGAAGGCGTGCAGACGGTCAGCCTGCCGCTGCATCCGGACGGCGATTTCGATCACAGCTGGAGCGAACTGCAGGCCAGTTCGCCGATCCGCGACAACCCGCTGCCGCCGGCCGAGCAACTCGCCAGCATCATCTACACCTCCGGCACCACGGGTACGCCGAAGGGCGTGATGCAGACCTTCGGCAGCTTCGGTTTTGCCGCCGGCAACGCCAGCCAGCTGACCGAGGTGGGCGAGGGCGACCGCGTGCTGTCCTACCTGCCGCTGTGCCACGTCGCCGAGCGCATGTTCGTCGAGATGGCCTCGTTGTACGCCGGCCTCACGGTGTTCTTCGCCGAGAGCCTGGAAACCTTCCTCGAAGACATGAAGCGCGCGCGGCCCACGGTGTTCTTCGGTGTGCCGCGGATCTGGACCAAGTTCCAGATGGGCGTCTACGCCAAGATGCCGGCGCGCAAGCTGGAGCGGCTGCTGGCGCTGCCGCTGATCGGCCGCGTCGTCGGGCGCAAGGTGCTCGCCGGTCTCGGCCTGGACGCGGTGCGCTTCGCGTTGTCCGGCGCCGCGCCGGTGCCCGAGGCGCTGCTCGACTGGTATCGACGCCTGGGCCTCGACGTGCTCGAGGTGTACGGCATGACCGAGAACTGCGGCTATTCGCACCTGAGCCGCCCCGGTTCGCAGCGCCAAGGCTGGATCGGCGTCGCCAGTCCGGGCGTCGAGGTGCGCATCGACGACTCCGGCGAAGTGCTGATTCGCAGCGGCGCGACCATGCTCGGCTACTACAAGGACCCGCAGAGAACCGCCGAAACCCTCAGCGACGATGGCTTCCTGCGCACCGGCGACAAGGGCGAACAGAACGCCGAGGGCTACCTGCGCCTGACCGGGCGGATCAAGGAAATCTTCAAGACCAGCAAGGGCAAGTACGTCGCCCCGGCGCCGATCGAGAACCGCCTGGCGGTGCATTCGCGGATCGAACAGGTCTGCGTGATCGGTGATGGCCTGGCGCAGCCGCTGGCGCTCTGCGTGCTCTCGGAGGTCGGCCGCGCGGAAGCGGCTAACGGTACGCGCGGCGAGCTGGAAAACAGCCTGCGCAGCCTGCTCGACGAGGTCAACGGCGCCCTCGACAAGCATGAGCGGCTTCTCGGCCTGGTGCTGGTCAAGGACGTCTGGGCGGTGGACAACGGCTTCCTTACGCCGACCCTGAAGATCAAGCGGGCGATGATCGAGGATGCCTACGGGGCGCGCTTCGGCGAGTGGGCGGCGCGCTCGCAGGCGGTGCTCTGGCACGACTGACGCCTCTGCGCCTTGCGCCGCCACGCTGCAATTTTGTCCAAGAGCGCGACGGCGGCAGCGGGTAAAGTAGGCGCATGGAGCAGATCAACCACATCACCAGCGGGCTTTCCGGCGTGCGACTCATCGATGCCGAGTACCACAGCTTCGCCTTCCCGCGGCATTTCCACCTGGAGTACCACGTCGGCCTGCTGCTGCGCGGCGAGCACCGTTACGTGCACCGTGGCGAGAAGCGCCAGGTGGGCGCCGGCGACATGCTGCTGATGGCACCGGAAAGCATTCACGACGGCGCCAGCCTGACCGGCGAGGGCTATCGCATCCGCGTCATGGCGCTTGATCCGCAGTGGCTGGACGATGCCAGTCGCAGCCTGAGCGACGGTCGCCAGGGCGCGCCGCGGCTGACCAGTGCGGTGCTGCGCGATCCGCGGTTGCAGGCGTACCTGCAGGACTTCCACGCGGCCATGCTCGGCGGCTCGCAGCTGTCCCAGGAAAGCACCCTCTGGCAGGCCCTGGCGCAGTTGCTGGAGATGGGCTCGAGCCTGCGCATCAGCGAACCGGCGCAGGGCTTTGACCCGCTCACCTGGGCGCGTCTGCGCGATTGGCTCGAGTCGCGCCTGGACGCACCGCCAACGCTCGAAGAGCTGGCGGCATTCTGCGCGCTCAGCCCCTGGCAGGCGTTGCGCCGCTTCAGCAGGCACACCGGCCTGCCGCCGCATCAGTGGCTGATGTCGCTGCGCCTGGAACGCGCGCTGCCGCTCGTGTTGCGCGGTCTGCCGCTGAGCGAGATCGCCCTGCAACTGGGCTTCTACGACCAGGCGCATTTCTCCCGCTCGTTCCGCCGCACCTACGGTCTGCCACCGGCACGGCTGCGCCAGGGCTGACACGACGCCCCTCGATCATTCCCCTATCCCCCGACATTCTGGAGAAATACATGCAGGAGACCTCCGTCTTGCTGTCGTTGACGGCGGTGTTCGCCGTGGCGCTGGTCAGCCCTGGGCCGGACGTGGCGCTGGTGGTGCGCACCGCGATCCACCAGGGCCGCCGCGCCGGCCTGCTCAGTGCGCTGGGCCTGGCGTGCGGGATTCTCATGCACGGCACCCTGGTGCTGACCGGCGTTTCGCTGTTGCTGAGCCGTTCGCCGCTGCTGTTCACCGCGATCCAGCTATTCGGCGCCGGCTACCTCGGCTGGCTCGGATTCGGCGCGTTGCGTGCCTGGTTCCGCCGCGGCGAGGCGTCCGGCGGCGGGCTCGACGGCGAACTGGCGCCGTCCGCCCTCGGCCCCTGGCTGCGCGGGCTGGCGACCAACCTGTTCAACCCCAAGGCGCTGGTGTTCTTCCTCGCGCTACTGACCAGCCTGATCCCGCCGCACATGTCGCTGCCGGGCAAGTTCGCCGCCGCCGGCATCCTGTTCTTCTTCGGCCTGGGCTGGTTCAGCCTGCTCAGCGTCGCGCTGACCCAGCCGCGCTTGCAGCGCCGCCTGTTGCGCGCCGCGCCGGTCATCGACGGGCTCTGCGGGCTGGTGTTCCTGCTGGTGGCCGGGGCAATCCTGCTGCGCCTGGTGTTGCCGCGCTGAGGTCTGGCCATTGCGCCGCCATCACTGGCAGTTACGGTCGTTGCCCTGATGCGGAGGCTGCCGGAGAATCCGCGGGACGATTCCCCGAGCGATTCCCCCAGAGAATCCCGAGCCGAGAGCCTGCGCATGCCGTCACCGATCTTCTTCGCCCACGCCAACGGGTTTCCGTCCGCCACCTACGGCAAGTTGTTCGGCGCGCTGCAACCCGACTATCGCGTGCACTACCTCGAACAGCACGCCCACGATCCGCGCTTCCCGGTGGACGACAACTGGGGCGGGCTGGTCGATGAACTGCTGCATCACCTCGAGGCGCTGAAGCAGCCGGTGTGGGGCGTCGGCCATTCCCTCGGCGGGGTGCTGCACTACCACGCCGCGCTGCGCCGGCCGGAACTCTATTGCGGCGTGGTGATGCTCGACTCGCCGGTGCTGACGCTCGCCGATCGGCTGGTGATCCGCGCGGCCAAGCGCTTCGGCTTCATCGATCGCATCACCCCGGCCGGACGCACCCTCGGCCGCCGCGAAGCCTTCGACGACGCGGTCCAGGCGCGCCGGTACTTCGCCGGCAAGGGGCTGTTCCGCCGTTTCGATCCGGAATGCCTGGACGCCTATGTCGAGCACGGCCTGGCGCCCAGCGGCGACGGCCTGCGCCTGAAGTTCGATCCGGCTACCGAGATCAGCATCTACCGCAGCGTGCCGCACCTGAGCCCCGGTCGCCCGCAGCAGTTGCAGGTGCCGCTGGCCGTGGTGCGCGGGCGCCACAGCCGGGTGGTGCTGCCGCACCATGCGCGATCGGTGCAGCGCATCCCGCGCGGCGAATACCTGTCGCTGCCCGGCGGCCACATGTTTCCGCTGGAGCGTCCCGCGCAGACCGCCGAGCTGCTGAGGTCGCTGTTCCAGCGCTGGTCCGATCCCGACGCACATAAGGAACCCGCATGAGCGCGTCTGTCGAAGAAATCCGCCTGAACCTGCCGCACATCGAGCTGGCCGCGCACCTCTACGGCCCGGAAGATGGCCAGCCGGTGATCGCCCTGCATGGCTGGCTGGACAACGCGGCGAGCTTCTCCCGGCTGGCGCCGAAACTGAGCGGTGCGCGCATCCTCGCCCTGGATTTCGCCGGCCACGGCCACTCCGCGCACCGCGCCGCGGGCGCCGGCTACCCGCTCTGGGACTACGCGCTGGACGTGCTGCTGGTGGCCGAGCAGATGGGCTGGTCGCGTTTCTCGCTGCTTGGCCATTCGATGGGCGCGATCATCTCCATCCTGCTGGCCGGCGCGATGCCGCAGCGGATCGAGCGCCTGGCGCTGATCGACGGGCTGATTCCCTACCTCGGCGAGGCCGCCGGCGCGCCGCGCAAGCTGGGCGAGGCGCTGCAGGCGCAGCTGGACCTGCCGAACAAGCGTAAGCCGGTCTACGAGAAGGTCGAGCAGGCCGTGGCGGCGCGCATGAAGGGCGTCGGCGCGGTCAGCCGCGAGGCCGCCGAACGGCTCGCCCAGCGCGGGCTGATGCCGGTGCCCGGCGGCTTTACCTGGCGCACCGATGCGCGCCTGACGTTGCCCAGCCCGCTGCGCTTCACCCGCGCGCACAGCGAGGCGTTTCTCGCTGCGGTGCAGTGTCCGGTCGAGCTGGTGCTGGCCGAGGGCGGAATGCTCAACGGCGAGCTGCCGTTGCTCGCATTGCTGGAGAACCTGCCGTTCAACGTCACCCGGCTCGCCGGCGGCCATCACCTGCACCTGGACGACGAGGCGGGCGCGCGCGCCGTAGCAGACTGTTTCAATAGGCGCTTCGCTTCGGCTTGACTTGCCGCAGGCAACTGGGAAGGCTGGGCGGTCAGTGAAGGGAGAGAATCATGATCGACCTGTATAGCGCCGCCACACCCAACGGCCACAAGGCTTCCATCGCCCTCGAAGAGTTCGGCCTGCCCTACGACCTGCATGTGCTGAGCTTCGACCGCAAGGAGCAGAAGGCTCCGGAATTCCTGCGCATCAACCCCAACGGGCGGATTCCGGCGATCGTCGACCGTGACAACGACGACTTCGCGGTCTTCGAGTCCGGGGCGATCCTGGTCTACCTGGCCGAGAAGACCGGCCAGCTGATGCCCACCGACGTCAAAGGCCGCTCGCAGGTAATGCAGTGGCTGATGTTCCAGATGGGCGGGGTCGGGCCGATGCAGGGCCAGGCCAACGTGTTCTTCCGTTACTTCCCGGAAAAACTGCCGGGTGCGATCTCCCGTTACCAGAACGAAACCCGTCGACTCTACGAAGTGCTCGACGGTCGCCTGGGCGAGGCCGAGTACCTCGCCGGCGACTACAGCATCGCCGACATCGCCACCTTTCCCTGGGTGAAGATCCATGACTGGGCCGGCGTTTCGCTGGACGGACTTGGGCACCTGCAGCGCTGGCTGGACGCCATCGACGGGCGCCCGGCGGTGCAGCGCGGCCTCGCCAGGCCCAGCCGGGAAACGGACGATGCGCAGGTGCAGATCAAGATCAAGACGGCGCAGGACATTCTGGTCAGGTGAGTATCCATAGCTTTCGGCCGGCACTTCTCGGCCTGTTTCTCATCGCCGTCCAGGCGCAGGCGGCGGACGTCGCCGGCAGCCACGATCTCGACATCCTGCCGCGCATGGCCAACGCCGAGATCGTCGATTTTCGCGAAACCGCCGATCTGGAGCGCATCCTTCCGCAGGGCTCGATCCGCCGGATCAGCGGCGATCTGCGCTTCGAACAGCAGCTGTCCACCCGCGGGCGACAGGTTTCGCTGACCTACGAGCTGCCCGCCGAGCACACCTCCGAACAGGCCTTCACCCAGGCCAGGCGGACCTTGCAGGAGCAGGGCGGGCATCTGCTCTACTGGTGCGAGGGGCGTGACTGTGGCTCCAGCAGCCTGTGGGCCAACGCGGTGTTCGGCAGCTCCAAGCTGTACGGGCCGGACGAGCGCCAGGCCTACGCGCTGGTGCGCCTGAGCGATGGCGAGGCGGACGACCGCCTGGTGGCGCTCTACGCCATCACCCGTGGCAACCGGCGCGCCTATCTGCACGTCGAACAGCTGGACGCCAGCACGCCGCTGGGTGTGGTGCTGCCGACCCCGGCGACCCTGCTGCGCCAGTTGCTGGACAGCGGCGAGCTGGACCTCAGCCTGCTCGACGAGGGCCCGCAGGACGACTGGGTGAAGCTGCTGGTGCGCAGCCTCAACCAGAACGGCGGCGTGCGCGTGACCCTGTCCGGCGTGCAGGCCGAGCAATGGCGCGATGCGCTGCTGCAGGGCGGCGTGCGCGCGCCGCGTATCGAGCTGGACGGCACGACCCGCGAGGGCCTGCACCTTAACCTGTTGCGCTAGCCGTCATGCCGGGCGGCCGCCGAAGTGTCACACTCGGCGGCCTGATTCTCCCCAACCGTTTTCGGAGCGCTTCCCGATGTTCAACAACGACCGCCTGTTGGTGCAGATACTGCTCCTCGGGCTGCTCGGCGCGTGCCTGTGGGTGCTGACGCCGTTCGTTTCCGCGCTGTTCTGGGCCGCCGTGCTGGCCTTCGCCAGCTGGCCGCTGATGCGCCTGCTGACGCGCGCGCTGAAGGGCCGCGAAACCCTCGCCGCGGCGATCCTCACTGGCGGCTGGATGATCCTGGTGGCAGTGCCGCTGGTGCTGCTCGGCTTCAACGTCGCCGATCACATTCGCGACGGCGTGCAACTGATCAAGGAAGTCCAGGTCGACGGCCTGCCACCGCCGCCGGACTGGCTGGACAACGTACCGCTGGTGGGCGATCGCCTGGTGCAGTGGTGGACGCGCGTCGACGAGCAAGGCACCGCCTATTTCGCCACGCTGCGGCCCTATGTCGGCGAAGTCGGCAACTGGCTGCTGGCGCGCAGCGCACGGGTCGGCGGCGGCATGCTGGAACTCGCCCTGAGCCTGGTGCTGGTGTTCTTTTTCTACCGCGACGGTCCGCGCATGGCCGATTTCGTCCTGCGTCTGCTGGAGCGGCTGATCGGTGAGCGCGCCGATCATTACCAGCGGCTGGTCGCCGGGACCATCCAGAGGGTGGTCAACGGGGTGATCGGTACCGCTGCGGCGCAGGCGCTGCTGGCGATGATCGGCTTCGCCATCGCCGGGATTCCCGGCGCACTGGTGCTCGGCCTGCTGACCTTCGTACTCAGCCTGATCCCGGTCGGCCCGCCGCTGGTGTGGATACCGGCGACCGCCTGGCTGCTCTGGCACGGCAGCTACGGGATGGGCATCTTCCTCGGGGTGTGGGGCGTGTTTGTCATCAGCGGGGTGGACAACGTGCTCAAACCCTACCTGATCAGCCGCGGCGGCAACCTGCCGCTGGTGGTGGTGCTGCTCGGCGTGTTCGGCGGCATTCTGGCTTTCGGCTTCATGGGCCTGTTCCTCGGCCCGACGCTGCTGGCGGTGGCCTTCAGCCTGATTTCCGACTGGATCGCGCCGCAGCCGCACCAGGCCCTGCCGGCGGGCGAAAAAAAGGGGGCTCAGGAGCCCCCGCTGTGACGGCCGGGCTCAGGCGGAAACGCTGAGCTGGCTGCCCACCTTGGCGCTGTAGGCCACGCTGCTGGTGTACTGCTTGAGCAGGTTGGCCACCAGGCTGGCGTAGGCGTCCGAGCTGCTGCTGGTGTCGCTGCTGTCGTCGCTGCTCTTGCTCAGCGCGTTCAACAGGGTTTCCAGCGAGGTGCTGCTGTCGCTGGTGCTGCTGGAGGTCGTCGCCGAGCTGACGCTGAGGTTGTCCTCGTCGTCATCGCTGCTGGCCATCTGCGCCGGTGGCGGCGGCGGAGGCGGGGCCAGTGCGGCGCTTTCCTCGACGCTCAGGCTGCCGTCTTCATCGGTGTCCAGCTGGCTGAACAGGGCGCTGGAGTCGATGTTCGAACCGCTGGCGCTGATCGCGGTGCTCAGTTCGTCGGCGCTGATCGAGCCGTCGCTGTCGCTGTCCAGCGAGGCGAACAGGTCTTCCGAATCCATGCCGCCGCCGGGTGGCGGAGGTGGCGGCGCCGTGAGCGCGGCGGTCTCGGATTCGTCGATGCTGCCGTCCGCGTTCGCGTCCATCATGCTGAACAGCTCGTCGATGTCGATATCGCCAAGGCTGCTGTCGCTTTCCTGGGCTTCGCTCAGGGCACTGTTCAACTCATCCTTGTCGATGCTGCCATCGCCGTTGCCGTCGAGTTTGTCGAACAGCTGCTTCTGCAGCTTGGCCGGGTCCGGCATCGTTGCGGCGGTGCTGCTGGTACTGCTGGTGCTGGTCTTCGTGGTCGAGCCGCTGTAATAGCTGTACCCCGAATAACTGCTGACGCCACTGATCATGGGAGTCGCTCCTGGTGGGTGCCGGCATTCCTCTGCCGGTCTTATCAGGCTGCGTTGCCCGGATGTCGTGGGTATGTGCGCTTTGTATCGGCGCCTCTACAGGCGCGGCAGGCGCAGCACGGCGGTCAGCCCGCCGCCGGGGCTTTCTTCCAGCAGCAGCTCGCCGCCCAGGCGCCGGGCGGCTTCGCGGGCGATCGACAGACCCAGGCCGACACCGCCGGAATTGCGGTTGCGCGAGCTTTCCAGGCGGAAGAACGGCTCGAACACCGCCTCGCGCTGATCGGCGGGAATCCCCGGTCCGTTGTCGATCACCAGCACCTCGACCTGCCGCCCGCTGTCGTGCAGTTCGATGCGCGCCTGGCCGGCGTAGCGCAGGGCGTTGTCCAGCAGGTTGTTCAAGCACGAGCGCAGCGCCAGCGGCTGGGTGCGCAGCGGCGTGCAGTCGCCGACCACGCTGACCGCGGCGCCGTTGTCCTGGGCGTTCTCCACCAGCGACTCGACCAGCGACTGCAGGTCGAACAGGTGCAGCGTCTCGCTGGCGCGCTGTTCGCGCAGGTAGGTGAGGGTGGCTTCGAGCATCCCGGTCATCTCGCCCAGGTCCTGGCTCATGCGGCTGCGCAGCCGGCTGTCCTCCAGCTCCTCGACGCGCAGCTTGATCCGCGCCAGCGGCGTGCGCAGGTCGTGGGAGACGGCGGTGAGGATGCGGCTGCGCTGGGCGATCTGTTCGCGGATGCGCCCCTGCATGCGATTGAACGAGCGGGCCGCCTGGCGCACTTCCTGCGGGCCGCTTTCGGCCAGTGGTGTGCTGTCGATGTTCTCGCTGAGGCGTTCGGCTGCGGCGCTCAGCTGGCGGATCGGCCGGGTTAGCAGGCGCGCGCCGAACCAGGCGGCCGCGAGCAGCAGGAGCAACTGCAGCAGCAGCGGCACCAGTGGCCCAACCAGCGGTGACGGGCCCGGCGGTGGCTGGCGCGGACCGGCCTCGCTCATATGACTCGGCGCTTGCTGCGGCGGCGGTGGCGGTGGCGGGCCGTAGGCGCGGAACCAGAGAAAGCCGATCAGATGGCCGAGGAAGATGGCGGCGACGAAGATGCCGAACAGCCGGGCGAACAGCGTGTCGGCGCGGCGCATCAGTCGATGTCCCGTGCGTCGAACAGATAGCCCTCGCCGCGTACGGTCTTGATCAGGCGCGGCGCCTTCGGATCGTCACGCAGCTTCTGCCGCAGCCGCGATACCAGCAGGTCGATGCTGCGGTCGAAGGCCTCGATGCTTCGCCCGCGGGCGGCGTCGAGCAGGTGTTCGCGGCTGAGCACCCGCCGCGGGCGTTCGAGGAACACCCAGAGCAGTCGGAATTCGGCGTTGGACAGCGGCACCTGCATGCCATCCGCGGACTCGACCTGGCGCAGCACGCTGTCCAGCCGCCAGCCATCGAAACGGATGCTGGTGCGCTCCTCGCCGCGTGGCGTTTCGCGGCCGTCGCGAACCCGGCGCAGGACGCTCTGGATGCGCGCGACCAGCTCGCGCGGCTCGAAGGGTTTGGCGNNGTAATCGTCGGCGCCCAGTTCCAGGCCGATGATGCGATCGGTCGGTTCGCAGCGCGCGGTGAGCATCAGGATCGGGATGTCGGAGCTGGCGCGCAGGCTGCGGCACAGCGAGAGGCCGTCTTCGCCGGGCAGCATCAGGTCGAGCACGATGGCGTCGAAATGCTCGCGTTCCAGTGCTGCGCGCATCTCCACGCCGTCGGCCACGCCTTCGGCGTGGATGCCGAAGCGATCCAGGTAACCGCAGAGCAGTTCGCGGATATCGACGTCGTCGTCGACGATCAGGACGCGGGTGGCTTTGAATGCGCTGCTGGCTGGTTCCACGAGGCTCGGTTCCTGCTGGATGATCGGGCGGGTACAAAATGGCCGCGATGGTTGCATGCCTTCATATCGGCTTGTTTTCGGCAACGTAACGGGGCCGATACATTGCCGCTCAGTGCGTCGCCTCGTAGCTGTCCAGGGTATCGCTGGCGATCTGCCGGCCGAGCTGGATCAGTTCCGGCGCCTTATAGAACTCGAAGAAACGGCAGACGCGCTTGGGCACGTTGATCAGCACGTCCGGCGGATAGCCGGCGATCTTGTATTGCGCCAGGGAGGTCTGCATCACCTCGAAACTCTGGTTGACCAGGTCCAGCAGCGAGGCCGGGCCAACGTTCTCCAGCACCCGCGAACCGCTGGCCGATTTCGGCGAGCTGCTGCTCTGCGGCGCGGCGGCCGGCTGCTGGGCATCGGGCGCGGCGTCCAGCCAGGGATCGGCAGTCGCCGAGCTTTCGGCGGCGATCAGCAGCAGCGGCTCGCCGCTTTCCTCGCGGCGACGGAACGGCAAACGCGTGCTCAGTGCCGCGACCAGCGCATCGAAGCGCGATTTCAGCAGCGCCGGGCGCTCGATCACCGGCAGGCGATAGTGTTGCTGGCTCGACGAGTTGAGGTTGACCGCGACGATCAGGTCGCAATGGCTGGACACCACCGGCACGATCGGCAGCGGGTTGAGCAGGCCGCCGTCGACCAGCATGCGGTTGCCCTGGACCACCGGGGTGAACAGGCTCGGAATCGCCGCCGAGGCGCGCATCGCCTGGTGCAGGCTGCCCTCCTGGAACCAGATTTCCTGCTGGTTGGTGAGGTCGGTGGCGACCGCGGTGTAGGGGATCTTCAGGTCCTGGATATCGATCTCGCCGACGATCTCGCGGATGCGGCCGAAGACCTTCTCGCCACGGATCGCCCCCAGCGAGAAGCTGACGTCGACCAGGCGCAGGACGTCGAGGTAATCCAGGCTCTCGATCCACTCGCGGTATTCACGCAGTTTGCCGGCGGCATAGACGCCGCCGACCACCGCCCCCATCGAGCAGCCGGCGATGCAGCCGATCTCGTAACCACGCGCCTCGAGCTCCTCGATGACGCCGATGTGGGCATAGCCACGCGCACCACCCGAACCCAGTACCAGGGCCACTCGCTTGCTCATCCAGACCTCCCCGGAAAATCGATCGCCCGACGATACGCGTCCGCTTTGCCGCCGCCAAGAAGCCGCGCCTGACCGGCACTTTTTGATTGGCAGGCCTGTCTTAGCGAAGGCAAGCTGTACACCTTCCCAAGGAGAAACACATGAAAGCCTGGATACTGATTCCCCTGATGGCGCTCACACTGGCCGGCTGCGCGGGCAAGACCTCGTACCGCAACAGTTGCGCCAACGGCCTGGATTCCGCCTGGAAAGAACAGAGCCTCGCCGAAGCCGAAGGCTTCGCCGGTACGGTCAGCTATTCCAAGGCGGTGACGCTGCTCACCGCGGCGAAGACCCAGCAGCAGTTCGAAGCCTACGAAGGCTGCGTGACCAAGGTTGAGAAAGCGCGCTTCTACCTGCGCGAATCCCGCGCCGGCCGCTGACCGCGCGCACCGGCGCCACGCCCGTGGCGCCGTTGACGATCCCCGCCCGATCAGGTGTTTCCCCATGCAAATCGACTTTTCCGCGTTGACCGCACTCGAGGCCTATCGCTGGATGGCCAATACCGTGACGCCGCGGCCGATCGCCTGGGTGTCCACGGTGTCGGCCGGCGGCGTCGCCAACCTGGCGCCGTTCAGCTTCTTCCAGGTGATCAGCGATACGCCACCGACCCTGCTGGTGAACATCGCCACGCGCGGCGATGGCAGCCTCAAGGACAGCGTGCTGAACCTGCAGGAAACCGGCGAGCTGGTGATCCAACTGGTCTGCGCGGCGCAGGTCGAGGCGATGAACGCCAGTTCCGCGACGCTGCCGCGCGACACCAGCGAATTCGAACACTGCGGCATCGCCAGCGAGGCGTCGGTGCGGGTCAAGCCCAGGCGCGTCAGCGGCGCGCCGGTGGCGTTCGAGTGCCGCGTCGCGCAGCTGCAACCGTATCCGGCGGAGCAGCCGAACTGCACGCTGGTGTTCGCCGAGATTCTCTACGCGCACATCGATTCCAGCGTGCTCGACGCGCAGGACCGCATCGATGCCGGCAAGCTGGACATCGTCGGGCGCCTGGGCGGCAAAGCCTACAGCTACACTCGCGAGCGTTTCGACCTGACCCGCCCGGACTGACGGAACCGCTCTAGCACGGGCTTTACTGGCGCCGGTTTTTGGTCAGCAAAGGTTACAAAGGCTTTGCCGATCAATGTCGGGCCAGTAGCATCGGTCATTCATCCCCGAAGGAGAGCCGCATGCGCACGAAACTCGATGCCTGCCTGCAGATGGTCAACGGCGTTCTGTTGGGCAAGGAGCATCAGGTCCGCCTGGCCATGACCTGCCTGCTGGCGCGCGGGCACCTGCTCATCGAAGACCTTCCGGGAATGGGCAAGACCACCCTCAGCCAT
>DIEE01000295.1:35085-35578 GCA_002418465.1 Pseudomonas sp. UBA5782
GGCCAGGTGACCATCGAAGGCGCTACCCGGCCACTGCCGGAGCCGTTCTTCGTCATCGCCACGCAGAACCCGGTGACCCAGGGCGGCACCTTCGCGTTGCCCGAGTCGCAGCTCGATCGCTTCCTCATGCGCCTGTCGCTGGGCTATCCGGCGAAGGGCGCGGAAAAGGCGCTGCTGCTGGGGGAGGCGCGGCGCGATCTGCTGCCGCGCCTCGATCCGATCTTCGATCACGCCGAGCTGGCGAAACTGCAGGCGCTGGTGCCGCAGATACGCGCCAGCGATGCGCTGGTCGACTACGTGCTGCGACTGGTCGAGGCCACCCGCAGCCAGCCGCAGTTCGCCTGGGGTCTGTCGCCGCGCGCCAGCCTGGCTCTGCTCGCCGCGGCGCGTGCCTGGGCGTTCCTCGCCGACCGCGAATACGTGATTCCCGAGGATGTGCAGGCGGTTTTGCCGGCGGTGGTCGGGCATCGCCTGCGCGAGCGCGCCGACCCCA
>DIEE01000200.1 GCA_002418465.1 Pseudomonas sp. UBA5782
GCGCTCACCCCCCGCGACGTGCTCGAACGCAGCCCCCAGCTCACCCGCGAGTTCCCCTGCCGCCAGGCGCTGATCAGCCGTGCCCGCCAGACCCTCGCCGAGGCCCTGCCGCAGGCCCCCGGCCTGGACCAACTGGCGCGGCGCCTGCACTGCTCGCCGCGCAGCCTGCGCCGCCACCTGCAGGACGCCGGCACCAGCTACCAGGCGCTGCTCGACGAGCTGCGCTATGAGCAGGCGCGGCAGCTGCTGGAACAGGAACGCCTGCCGATCCATCGCATCGCCGAAGTCATGGGCTACAGCGAAACCGCGAGTTTCCGCCACGCCTTCCAGCGCTGGAGCGGCACCACGCCGAGTCGCTTCCGCCATCCGGCGGCGGCCGGTTGAGCGACGCGGACACGCACCGACAGAGGGCAGCCGCGGCCCCATCCTGTGGCCATATCGATCCCTTTTTGGCCGCTTTGCACGTTTCCTCGCGCGGCCAATCACCGGACACTGGAACCCAGCCATCGCCTGGAGAACAACAGCATGCTGACCATCTATAGCGACGACCACCGCCTGCACCACGGCCGCTGCGAGCTGATCGACGGCGAGCTGAAGCCCTGCTTCGAAATGCCCTCGCGCGCCGACCACGTGCTGCAGCGCGTGCGCCAGCAGAATCTCGGCGAGGTGATCGCGCCGACCGACTTCGGCCGCGCGCCGATCGAGCGCATCCACGACCGCGCCTACCTGGAATTCTTCGAAGGCGCCTGGGCGCGCTGGGCGGCGATGGGCCGTCCGGGCGACCTGATGCCCTTCACCTGGCCGGCGCGCACCCTGCGCGGGGTGATCCCGGACAACCTGCACGGCCAGCTCGGCTACTACAGCTTCGACGGCGGCGCACCGATCACCGCCGGCACCTGGCAGGCCGCCTGGAGCGCCGCGCAGGTCGCCCTGACCGGACAGAAACACCTCGCGAGTGGCGCCAACAGCGCCTTCGCCCTCTGCCGTCCGCCGGGCCATCACGCCGCCGCCGACCTGATGGGCGGCTACTGCTACCTGAACAACATCGCCATCGCCGCCCAGGCCTTTCTCGACAGCGGCTGCAAGCGCGTGGCCATCCTCGACGTCGACTACCACCATGGCAATGGCACGCAGTCGATCTTCTATGGCCGCAACGACGTGCTCTTCACCTCGATCCACGGCGACCCGCGCTTCGAGTTCCCGTTCTTCCTCGGCTATGCCGACGAGACCGGCGAAGGCGCCGGCGAGGGCTTCAACCTCAACCTGCCGCTGCCCGCCGGCAGTGCCTGGGCGACCTGGGGCGCAGCGCTGGACAGCGCCTGCGAGCGGATCGCCGCCTACGGCGCCGACGTGGTGCTGGTGTCGCTGGGCGTGGACACCTTCAAGGAGGATCCGATCTCGCAGTTCAAGCTGGACAGTCCGGACTACCTGCGCATGGGCGAGCGCATCGCGCGCCTGGGCAAGCCGACCCTGTTCGTCATGGAGGGCGGCTACGCGGTGGAGGAAATCGGCATCAATGCGGTGAATGTGCTGGAAGGTTTCGAAGGCGCCTGAGCACAGGCGGCGATTCGATGTTTGGAGTTCATTTTCATTAGGGGAAGAACATGAAGAAGATCCATCGCCTGCTCGGCAGCGCGATCTGCGCTGCGACCCTGCTGACCGGCGCGGCGCACGCCGCCGAACGCGAACTGCGCGTCTACAACTGGGCGGACTACATCCTTCCGCAGACCCTCAAGGACTTCCAGCAGGGCAGCGGCATCAAGCTGATCTGGGACACCTTCGACACCAACGAAGCGCTGGAAGCCAAGCTGCTCACCGGCAACTCCGGCTATGACCTGGTAGTGCCGTCCAACCAGTTCCTCGAAACGCAGATCAAGGCCGGGGTGTTCCAGAAACTCGACAAGAGCAAGCTGCCGAACTGGAAGCACCTCGACCCCGCGCTGCTCAAGCTGCTCGACTCGAACGATCCGGGCAACCAGTACGGCGTGCCCTACATGTACGGCACCGTGCTGATCGGCTTCAACCCGGCCAAGGTCAAGGCCGCGCTGGGCGACGACGCGCCGGTGGACAGCTGGGACTTGGTGTTCAAGCCGGAGAACATGGAGAAGCTCAAGGCCTGCGGCGTGGCGATGCTCGACTCGCCGACCGAGATCCTGCCGATCGCCCTGCACTACCTGGGCCTGAACCCCAACAGCACCAACCCGGATGACTACAAGAAGGCCACCGAGCTGATGCTCAAGGTTCGTCCCTACGTCACCTATTTCCACTCGGCGAAGTACATGACCGACATCGCCAACGGCGACATCTGCGTGGCCGTCGGTTACTCGGGCAGCTTCTACCAGTTCGGCAACCGGGCCAAGGAAGCCGGCAACGGCGTGGTGGTCGACTGGCGCCTGCCGAAGGAAGGCGCGCCGATCTGGTTCGACACCTTCGCCATTCCGAAGAGCGCGAAGAACGTCGAGGAGGCGCACGCCTTCCTCAACAACCTGCTCGATCCCAAGGTGATCGCGCCGATCAGCGACTTCCTCGGCTACCCGAACCCGAACAGCGACTCGATGCCGATGGTGAGCAAGGAAATCAGCGAGAACGCCGGCCTGACGCCGACCGCCGAGGCGCAGAAGACGCTCTACACGGTCAGCCCGCTGCCGGCCAAGGCCGAACGCGAACGCACCCGCGCCTGGACCAGGATCAAGTCCGGGACCTGATCGCTTTCGACGCATGAAAAAACCGGCCACTGGCCGGTTTTTCTATCTCCGAATCGCTCATTCGCCGCGGATATAACCCTCGAGCTGCTGGATCAGGCTTTCCTGCTCGGCGGTGATTTCCTTCACCAGGTCGCCGATCGACAGCAGGCCGATCAGCCGACCCTCGTCGAGCACCGGCAGGTGGCGCAGATGGCGCTCGGTCATCAGCTGCATGCAGTCCTTGATGTCCTGGCGCGGATCGACGGTGATCACCGCCGCGGTCATGATCGCGCTGACCGGCGTGCCGATCGAGGAACGCCCCAGCAGCACCACCTTGCGCGCGTAATCGCGCTCGCTGACGATGCCCACCAGCTGGCCATCGGCGTTGGTGACCGGCAGCGCACCGACGTTCTTCTCGGCCATCTGGCGCAGCGCGTCGAGCACGGTGTCCTCGGGCGCGATGGTGTGGATGCTCTGGATCTGCTTGCCCTTGAGGATTTGCGCAACGCTCTTCATCGGATTCTCCCTGATCCCGCCACACGGCGGCTTTGGCTGTATTGGGCATAGCATTCCGTAGCCAACCCGCCAGTTCAAAGCGACATAACGCATCGAATCGATTGAGAAAATTTCTTCCTGCACGAACGACGCGATGTAAGCCGGCTGTTACACAACCGTAAGATTGCATCGCTATAAACGGCGCCAACCCTCGTCCACAACAGGTTGCCGCCATGTACTGCCAACCCACGCCACTCGCGCGTTGCATCGCTCTCATCCTGGCCGCCGGCCTTCCCGCCCTGGCCGCCGCCGACACCCTGAACATCGACACCGCCACCAGCGCCACCCAGGTGCTCAGCGGCGAAACCAGCCTGTTGATCGGCACCGGCGGCAGCATCGTCGCCAGCGGCAAGGCGGTCGATCTGAAGAACGCCACCAGCGGCGCCGGCGTGGTGGTCGACAACAGCGGCGTGATCCGCTCCAGCGGCGATCGTGGCATCGACAGCTCCGGCTCGGGCAATGCGCGCAGCTACCAGATCATCAACCGCGCCGGCGCGACCATCGACGGCAGCAAGCAGGGCATCCGCATCGGCACCGACTTCGTCGGCAGCCAGGTGCTGATCGACAACGCCGGCACGATCATTTCGCAGACCGACCGCGCGATCATGCTCAAGGAGCTGAAGACCGACGTCAGCATCGACATCATCAACCGCAGCAGCGGCCTGATCCGCGGCGTGCAGGAAGACGCCATGCGCGTCGGCAACAACGCCACCATCGTCAACTACGGCGAGATCAGCGCCGGCGACATGACGGACGCCGAGGCCAAGTTCGACGGCATCGACTTCGACGCCTCCACCGGGGGCGTGGTGGAGAACCACGGGCTGATCTCCGGCGGTCGCCACGGCATCACCACCGACGAGGGCGCGACCCTGACCAACTACGCCGACGGCGTGGTGATCGGCCGCAACGGCTCCGGCTTCGGTTCGGACGGCGACGGCACCGTGACCAACTACGGACGCATCACCGGGGCGTTCAGCGGCCTGAGCCTGGACGACGGCGACGAAGACGGCATCGATGATCCTGTGCCCACCGGCGACGGCGACGGCGTGGACATCGACGGCAAGGGCACCATCGACAACTACGGCATCATCGAGGGCACCGGCGCCGGCGGTTTCAAGGACGGCGCGGCGAACACCGGCGAAGGCATCGCCATGGGTGGCGGCAGCATCATCAACCGTAGCGGCGCGACCATCAGCGGCGCGGCCAACGGCATCCTCATCGACGACAGCGCCACCGGCGGCGCGCCCTATGCCACCTACCTGGAAAACCACGGCAGCATCTACGGCCTCGACGGCGACGCCGTGCGCATCATCGGCGACAAGGCCGACACCCTGATCAACTCTGGGCTGATCAGCAGCAACGGCGGCGTGGCGGTGGACCTCGGCGGCGGCGACGACAGCCTGGTCCTGCTCGGCGGCAGCCGCTTCGTCGGCCTGGTCGACGGCGGCGACGGGCGCGATACCCTGACCCTGGAAGACGCCACGGGCGGCAGCTTCGGCAACAGCCGGAACTTCGAATGGCTGGACCTGCGCCAGGGCACCTGGACCCTGAGCAGCGACGACTTCAGCGCGGGCGGCGAAGTGCTGAGCGGCGCCGAACTGGTCAACCAGGGCCACCTCGGCGGCACCCTGAGCGTACGCAGCGGCGCGACCTACAGCGGCACCGGCAGCCTCGACAACCTGCAGCTGGACGCCGGCTCGACCCTGGTCTTCGCCATGACCCCGAGTGGCGGGCAAACCCCGCTGCAGGTCGCCGGCAACGCACAGATCGACGGCGCCACCCTGCTGCTGCGCGCCACGCCCGGCGCCTACGACGCGCTGAGCACCTATCGCGTACTGAACGCCGGCAGCCTCACCGGCGAATTCGCCGGGGTCAGCAGCGATTTCGATTTCGCCTTCCTCACCCCGACCCTGAGCTACGCAGACGACGCGGTGGACCTGACCCTGGCGCGCAACGACGTCGCCTTCGCCGATGTCGCCGCCAGCCGCAACGGCGCCAGCGTCGCCGGACAGATCAGCGCCGCCAGCAACCCGGTGCTCTACAAAGCCTTGGTGACCAGCGACAGCCGCACCGCCAGCGCCGCCTTCGAACAGCTCGCCGCCTCCAGCAACGCCAGCCTGGCCAGCGCCGCAGTGGCCGGCAGCAGCCAGGTCGGCGGCGCCATGCTCGGCGCCATGCAGGACTTAGGCGGTGGGCTGAATGCCGGCCTGGCCAGCGCGCAGTCGATCCAGGACGGTCCGCTGCTGGCGGCCAACGGCGTGCCGAACGCCGCGCGCAATCTCAACGATCCCGACGCCGCCGGGCGACTCTGGGTCCAGGGGCTTGGCAGCCACGGCCGACTGGACGGCAGCGACGGCGCCAGCGATCTGGTGCAGGACACCCGCGGCGCGGTACTCGGCGCCGACTG
>DIEE01000263.1 GCA_002418465.1 Pseudomonas sp. UBA5782
GCGTGGCCGCTAGCCGCGAGGTGCGCACGCGGGTGCTGAGGGTCAGCGCCGAGCGCCTCGATCACCTGCTGGACATCTCCAGCAAGTCGCTGGTGGAGTTCCAGCGGATCAAGCCGCTGGGCGCCAGCCTGCAGCGTCTCAAGCGCCTGCAGGCCAGTGCCAGCCGTGCGCTGGACGGCGCCCGCGAAGTGCTGCTCGACGCCAGCGTCGATGCCCAGGCGCTGGCGCTGCTGGGCGAGGCGCGGCAGCTGCTCGGCGAATGCCAGGCGATGCTCGGCCAGCACATGGATGAGCTGGACGATTTCGGCTGGCTCGGCGGCCAGCGCGCACAACTGATGTACGACGCCGCGCTGAGTTCGCGGATGCGCCCGTTCGCCGACGTGCTGGTCGGCCAGGAACGCATGCTGCGCGACCTCGCGCGTTCGCTGGGCAAGCAGGTGCGCCTGGAGGTCGAGGGCGAGGCGACCCAGGTCGACCGCGACGTGCTCGAAGGCCTGGAGGCGCCGCTCACCCATCTGCTGCGCAACGCCGTCGATCACGGCATCGAGGCGCCGGTCCAGCGCCTGCTCGCCGGCAAGCCGGAGGAGGGTCGGATCGTCCTGCGCGCGCGCCATCACGCCGGCATGCTGCTGCTGGAACTGGCCGACGATGGCGCGGGCGTCGATCTGGAGCAACTGCGCCAGAGCGTGCTCGCACGCCAGTTGGCGACGCCGGAAACCGCCGCGCAGCTGAGCGAGGACGAGTTGCTGGCGTTCCTTTTCCTGCCCGGTTTCAGCCTGCGCGACACGGTCACTGAAGTCTCCGGTCGTGGCGTCGGCCTGGACGCCGTGCAGCACATGCTGCGCCAGCTGCGCGGCAACGTGCGCATGGAGCAGCGCCAGGGCGAGGGCACGCGTTTCTTCCTCGAGGTGCCGCTGACGCTGTCGGTGGTGCGCAGCCTGGTGGTGGAGATCGGCGGCGAGGCCTACGCCTTCCCGCTGGCGCACATCGAACGCATGACCCGTCTGCAGTCCGGCGACCTGGTGCAGCTGGAAGGGCGCCAGCATTTCTGGCACGAGGGCCGGCATGTCGGGCTGTTTTCGGCCAGCCAGATTCTCCAGCGCGCCGAGGGCAGGAACGACGAGAAGGGCATCCCGGTGGTGCTGATTCGCGAGCGCGACAGCCTTTACGGCATCGCCGTGGAGCGTTTCATCGGCGAGCGCACCTTGGTGGTGATGCCCCTCGATCCGCGCCTGGGCAAGGTGCAGGACGTTTCCGCCGGCGCGCTGCTGGACGACGGCACGCCGGTGCTGATCCTCGATGTCGAGGACATGCTCAACTCGGTCGGCAAGCTGCTCGGCAGCGGTCGCCTGGAACGCGTCGACCGCAGCGCGCGGCTGGCCGGCGGGGTGCCGCGCAAGCGCGTGCTGGTGGTCGACGACTCGCTCACGGTGCGCGAACTGGAACGCAAGCTGCTGCTCGGTCGCGGCTATCAGGTGGCGGTGGCGGTGGACGGCATGGACGGCTGGAACGCGCTGCGTTCGGAGCATTTCGACCTGCTCATCACCGATATCGACATGCCGCGCATGGACGGCATCGAGCTGGTCGGCCTGGTGCGCCGCGATGCGCGCCTGCAGGCATTGCCGGTGATGGTGGTGTCCTACAAGGACCGTGAAGAAGACCGACGGCGCGGCCTCGATGCCGGGGCCGACTATTATCTGGCGAAGGCGAGTTTCCACGACGAGGCGCTGCTGGACGCGGTGGCCGACCTGATCGGAGAGGCACAGGGATGAGGATCGCGATAGCCAATGACATGCCCCTCGCCGTGGAGGCGCTGCGTCGCGCCCTGGCGCGTGAGCCGGCGCACCAGATCGCCTGGGTCGCCGGCAACGGTGCCGAGGCGGTGGCGCAGTGCCTGAGCGACGTACCGGACGTGCTGCTGATGGACCTGCTGATGCCGGAGATGGACGGGGTCGAGGCGACCCGGCAGATCATGGCCGCCACGCCTTGCGCGATCCTGATCGTCACCGTCGACCTGGATCGGAACGTGCATAAGGTCTTCGAGGCGATGGGCCACGGCGCGCTGGATGCGGTGGACACGCCGGTGCTCGGCGGCGAGCGCGAAGGCGCCACGCTGCTGCGCAAGATTCACAACATCGGCTGGCTGATCGGCCAGGGCGAGGCGCGCGGCAAGGTCCGCCCGCGACCGCCGGCCAATCAGGAACCGAAACAGCGCTTGGTGGCGATCGGCGCATCGGCTGGTGGCCCGGCCTCGCTGGCGTTGTTGCTGCGTCTGCTGCCGAAGGACTTCAACGCCGCCGTGGTATTGGTGCAGCATGTCGATGCGGTGTTCGCCGAAGGCATGGCGCAATGGCTCGGCAGCGAGTCCAACCTGCCGGTGCGCCTGGCCCGCGACGGCGAGTCGCCACAGCCGGGGCTGGTATTGCTGGCGGGAACCAACGACCATATGCGGCTGCTGAGCGATGGCACCCTGGCCTACACGGCGGAGCCTTGCAGCCACGTCTACCGGCCGTCGATCGACGTGTTCTTCGACAGCGTGGTGGAGCACTGGCGGGGCGAGGCCATCGGCGTGCTGCTCACCGGCATGGGTAACGATGGCGCCCTGGGTCTGAAGCACATGCGCGAGCGTGGCTTCCTCACCATCGCCCAGGACCAGGCCAGTTGTGCCGTCTACGGCATGCCGAAAGCTGCTGCAGCCATGGACGCTGCAGTCGAAATTCTCGCGCTGGAGCGCATCGCGCAACGACTGGTTGAAGCCCTCGCCTAGTCCAGTAGTGCCTCGCCATGCGTTCACCGCGGCGAGGCTGACCACAGTCAGAGGGACGACCCTTTGGAGCAGTATGGAATATCCCGATAAGCGGCAGGCGGAACCCTATTCCGCGGCCGACAGTTCTTCCATGGTCCTCCTGGTCGACGACCAGGCCATGATCGGCGAGGCCGTGCGGCGGGCGCTGTCCAGTGAGTCGGTGATCGACTTCCATTTCTGCGCCGACCCCAAGCAGGCGGTGGCGGTGGCGCTGCAGATCAAGCCCACGGTGATCCTCCAGGACCTGATCATGCCCGGCATGGACGGGCTCAATCTGCTTTCCAGCTACCGTGCCGAACCGGCCCTGCGCGACGTGCCGATCATCGTTCTCTCGACCAAGGAAGAGGCCGCGGTAAAAAGTGCCGCCTTCAGCGCCGGCGCCAACGACTATCTGGTCAAGCTGCCGGATTCGGTGGAGCTGATCGCCCGCGTTCACTACCACTCGCGCTCCTATCTGGCCATGCAGCAGCGCGACGAGGCCTACCGCGCCCTGCGCGAGAGTCAGCAGCAGCTGCTGGAAACCAACCTGGTGCTGCAGCGGCTGACCAATGCCGACGGCCTGACCGGGCTGTCCAACCGCCGGCACTTCGACGAGTCGCTGGAGATGGAGTGGCGCCGCGCGCAGCGCGAGCAGAGCACGCTGTCGCTGTTGATGATCGACGTCGACTACTTCAAGAGCTTCAACGACCGTTACGGCCACGTCGCCGGCGACGATGCGCTGCGCCGCGTCGCCGAGACCATTCGCGACTGCTGCAGCCGTTCCTCCGACCTCGGCGCGCGCTACGGCGGCGAAGAGTTCGCCATGGTCCTGCCGGGAACCTCGCCGGGCGGCGTGCGCCTGCTGGCGGAGAAGGTCCGGCGGGCGGTCGAGGCGCTGTGCATCCCGCACGACGAACCGACGCCGGGGTCCTGCCTGAGCATCAGCATCGGCGTCGCCAGCCTGGTGCCGAAGCAGGGCGGCAGCTCGCTGCAACTGGTGGAACTGGCCGATCAGGGGCTGTACCTGGCGAAGAAGAACGGGCGCAACCAGATCGGCGTGGCCGAGGTGCTGCTGGACGACTGAGGCTAGCCCGGCAGCGCCAGCTGCCGGTGGAATTCGGCGCGGTTGCGCCCGGCCGACTTGGCGCGATAGAGCGCCTGGTCGGCAAGTTCCAGTACCTGTTCCAGCTCCAGGCCATCCAGCGGCCAGAGCGCGCCGCCGACGCTGCAACCCACCTCGGCAATCACGCCCTGCAAATCGAACGGTTCGCGCAGCACCCGCAAGGCGCGGCTGGCGACCTGTTCGCCGAGCTGCTGGGCGTTGTCGCCAGAGACCCGCAATACCATCAGGAATTCGTCGCCGCCCAGGCGTGCCACCAGGTCGCCGTCGCGCAGACAGGTGCGCAGTCGGATCGCCACTTCGCGCAGCAACTGGTCGCCGACCGCATGGCCGAAACGGTCGTTGATCGGCTTGAAACCGTCCAGATCGAGGTAGAGCAGCGCCAGGTTGCCGCTGCCGGCCAGCGTCTGCTGCTGCGCGAAATGCAGGTAGCGCTTCAGCGCCGTGCGGTTCGGCAGGCCGGTCAGGGCATCGTGCAGGGCCAGGCTTTCCATCATGCCCAGCTCGCTCTTCTGTTGCGTCAGGCTCTCCACCATGCCGCGGATGGAGTCGCTCAGCGACTGGATCTCGCGGCTGCCGCCGACCTCCGGGATCACCGTGATCTCGCCGGCGCTGAGGCGGTCGGCGGCTTCGGCGATGGTGCGCAGCGGGCGGGTGAAGTAGGCCGTCATCAGCCAGCCGATGAAGGCGAAGATCACCGCCAGCGCGGCGCCCCAGATGAGGATGTCGCGGCCCATTTCCAGCGCCGGCGCGTAGGCCAGGTCGACCTGCTGGCGGGTCACCACCGTCCAGCCAAGGCCCTTGTAGTCGCCGTTGCCGCGGCTGCGGGCGAAGCCGGTGAGGTAGAGGCGCTGGTCCGGCCATTCCTGCACCGACCAGAAGTTGTCCTGTTTCTCGTCCAGCGCCGGCAGGTCGAGGTGCTGGCCGATCATCTCCGGCGGACCGAGCAGCACGCTGCGGTCGCGCGACAGCACGAGGAATTCGACCTTGTTGCGCTCCTGCTGCGGCAGCATCAGCGAACGCCGCACCTCGTCGGCCCAGGCCCAGGACAGGTGGCTGCCGAGCACGCCGACGGTGCGCCCGTCGGCGGCCTTCACCGGCAGCGCGATGTCGACGAACTTCATCGCCTCGCCGGTCGGGTTGGGCAGCAGCTTGGCGAGCAGCAGCGCTTCGTGCACGTCGCCGACGAAACGCCCCTTGATACCTTCGCTGAACACCGGCCGCTGGGCGATGTTGGCGCCCTGCAGCACGCCATTGCTCGAGGCCAGCACGTTGCCCTGGGCGTCCAGGTAGCCGGTCCAGGCGACGCTGGGGAATTCGGCCTTCATGCGGTCGAGCAGGTCGCGGATCTGCTGCAGGTCGTCGGGTTGGCGCAGGGCGTTGAGCGAGGCCAGCACCTCGAGCATGCGCGCGCGGTTGGCCATGTCGCGGTCCAGACGGTCGATCATCTGGTAGGACAGGTCAGCCAGCTGCTGACCGACTTCCTGGCGGATGCGGCCGCTCGAATCGCTGTAGATCGCGCCGCCGAGCAGCATGCACAGGGTCACGGCGAGCAGCGCGATGAGCAGGGCGAAGCGGCTACGCAGGCTACCGGTGGCGTACATGGTGTCGGGAGGTCCTGAGCGGAGGTCGGATGGCGGCGGCGAGTATGCCCCGGCCGGGCTGCCAGGTCAGCGGGAGTCGCGTATACTCGCCGGCTTTTCCGAAGTTTTGCCTGTGAGTGATGCCCGCCATGGAAATTAACCCGATCCTCAACAGCATCAAAGACCTGCACGAGCGCTCCCAGACTATTCGGGGGTATCTTTGACTACGATCAGAAGAATGAACGTCTGACCGAAGTCAACCGCGAGCTGGAAGATCCGGCCGTGTGGAACAACCCCGAATACGCCCAGAACCTGGGCCGCGAGCGCGCCCAGCTGGCGCTGATCGTCGAGACCCTCGACGAGATGGAAAGCGGCCTGGCGGACTCCCGCGACCTGCTCGAGATGGCTGCCGAAGAGGGCGACCAGAGCGCCGTCGACGACGTCGCGGTGGAAGTCGAACGCCTGCGCGGGATTCTCGAGAAGCTGGAATTCCGCCGCATGTTCAGCGGCGAGATGGACCCGAACAACGCCTACCTGGACATCCAGGCCGGCTCCGGCGGCACCGAAGCCCAGGACTGGGCGAACATGCTGCTGCGCATGTACCTGCGCTGGGCCGACAAGCGTGGCTTCGATGCGGAAATCGTCGAACTTTCCGAGGGCGAAGTCGCCGGCATCAAGAGCGCCACCGTGCACATCAAGGGTGAGTACGCGTTCGGCTGGCTGCGCACCGAGATCGGCGTGCACCGGCTGGTGCGCAAGAGCCCGTTCGACTCCGGTAACCGTCGCCACACCTCGTTCTCCGCGGTGTTCGCCTCGCCGGAGATCGACGACAACATTGATATCGACATTAACCCGGCGGACCTGCGCATCGATACCTATCGCTCGTCCGGCGCCGGCGGCCAGCACGTGAACACCACCGACTCGGCGGTGCGCATCACCCACGTGCCGACCAACACCGTCGTGCAGTGCCAGAACCAGCGTTCCCAGCACGCCAACAAGGACACCGCGATGAAGATGCTGCGGGCCAAGTTGTACGAGCTGGAAATGATGAAACGCAACGCCGCCGCCCAGGCGCTGGAGGAAACCAAGTCGGATATCGGCTGGGGCCACCAGATTCGCTCTTACGTCCTCGATCAGTCGCGGATCAAGGACCTGCGGACCAACATCGAGCGCAGCGACTGCGACAAGGTGCTGGACGGCGACATCGACGAATACCTCGAGGCCAGCCTGAAACAGGGGCTGTAAGCGGCCGGGCGGTTATCCGCGTCGGCCGACCGCGCAATGCAATAGATGTGAAAACCCGTTTCGATACAGGCGCGAGCCTAACCAGGAACCACCGAAGACCATGAGCGAACAACCGCTGAACGAGCATGCCCAGCATGAGGAAGAGAACAAGCTGATCGCCCAGCGCAAGGAAAAACTTGCCGTGCTGCGCGAAGCCCAGCCGATTCCCTTCCCCAACGACTTCCGCCGCGACAGCCTCTGCGACGTCCTGCAGAAGCAGTACGCCGACAAGACCAAGGAAGAGCTGGAAGCCGCCGGCATCAAGGTCAAGGTGGCCGGGCGCATCGTGCTCAACCGCGGCGCCTTCATGGTGCTGCAGGACAGCAGCGGCCGCCTGCAGGTCTACGTCGACCGCAAGACGCTGCCGGCGGAAACCCTCGAAGCGGTGAAGAGCTGGGATCTGGGCGACATCGTCGCCGCCGAAGGCACCCTAGCGCGCAGCGGCAAGGGCGACCTGTACGTCTACATGGACAACGTGCGCCTGCTGACCAAGTCGCTGCGTCCGCTGCCGGACAAGCACCACGGCCTGACCGATACCGAGCAGCGCTACCGCCAGCG
>DIEE01000205.1:0-12344 GCA_002418465.1 Pseudomonas sp. UBA5782
CGCGGTGGATCGGGCGGTCCCCGACCCGGCGAGCGGGGCGCTGCGCGACCGGAGCCAGTTCCGCTGGATCGGCAAGCCGGTCGGGCGCCTGGACGTCTACGACAAATCCACCGGCAAGGCGGTGTTCTCCATCGACTGCAAGGTCGACGGCATGCTCCACGCCGCCGTGCAGCACGCGCCGCGCCTGGGCCTGGTGGTCGGCAGCATCCGCAACGAGGCGGACGTGAGCGCGATGAGGGGCGTGCATTCGATCCATCGCCTGCCCGGCGCCGTGGCCGTGGTCGCCGAGCGCTGGTGGAATGCCAAGCGCGCCGTCGAGGCGCTGCAGGTGGAATGGCAGGACGCCGGCGCCGACCTGGCGCCGAACATTCGGCGGATGCCGGCGGACTTCTCCACCGTGGCTTTCGCCGAGCGCCTGGCCAGGGAGCCGGGCGACGGCACCGGCGCGGAAGAGCAGGGCAACCTCGCCGATGCGCTGTCCGGTGCGAAAACCCGCGTTGAGGCCACCTACCACAGCCAGTATCTGCACCATGCCCAGCTCGAGCCGCCCTCGGCCCTGGCGCGCTACAACGCGGACGGCACGCTGGACGTCTGGCTGCCCAACCAGGCACCGGAAATGTTCCAGGCGGAGATCGCCAAGAGCACCGGCCTGGATGCCGCGCAGATCAACATCCACTCGCCGATGCTGGGCGGCTTCTTCGGCCGGCACTTTCTCTACCCCTCGGCCAACCCCTATCCGCAGGCGATCCAGCTGGCCAAGGAAACCGGTCGGCCGATCAAGCTGATCTGGAGCCGCGAGGAGGAATTCCTCCGCGATCCGCTGCGGCCGATGGCGGCGGTGCGTTTCCGTGGCGGGCTCGACGAACACGGCATGCCGGTCGCTCTGGAAGCGATCAGCGCCTGCGAAGGCCCGCGCGAAGGCATCTCCGGGCATAACCCGAATGCCCTCGATCCGACCGCGCTGGAAGGCCTGGCCGGCAAGTCCTACGCCATTCCCAACCGGCGCATCGCCCAGCTCTACGTCGAGAACCCGACCATGCTCGCCTACTGGCGCTCGGTGGGTAACTCGATGAACGACTTCCTCTACGAGTCGTTCCTCGACGAGCTGGCCGACAAGGGCAATCAGGACCCCTACGCGCTGCGCATGAAGCTGCTGGCCGACAACCCGCGTCTGAGCACGCTGCTGAAGACAGTCGGCGATGCCTCCGGCGGCTGGAAGCGTGGCCCGTTCACCGCTGCGGACGGCAGCCGCCGCGCGCGCGGCGTGGCCATGGCATCGCCGTTCGGCAGCCACACCGCGGCCATCGCCGAGATCTCGATCAGCAACGGTCAGGTGGTGGTGCACGATATCTGGCAGGCCATCGATCCGGGCAGCATCGTCAACCCGGCGATCATCGAGGCGCAGGTCAACTCGGCCACCGCGCTCGGCGTCTCGCAGGTGCTGCTGGAGGAAGTCGTCTACGAGAACGGCGAGCCGCTGGCACGCAACTACGACCTCTACCCGATCCTGCCGCCGTCGCGCATGCCGCGCGTGCACGTGAGCATCGTCGAAAGCGGCGCGCCCATGGGCGGCATCGGCGAACCGGGCCTTCCGGCGATTCCACCGGCAGTGGCCAACGCCGTTTCCACCCTCACCGGGCAGCGGATTCGCAGCATGCCGCTGTCGCGCTACACCTTCGAAAGCTGATGTCGCCGGCCCGCCCGCTGTCGTCAGGCAGCGGACGGCGCCAGGTGTCGCACGGGTTCCATCGACTACGACAGCGCCGCCCACCTGCAGCACCGGGCATACGAGGCGCGATGATTTGACCGGAGGTTCGCTTGAAGAAGACGCTCAGGATGGCGCTCGTCGTCATCGTCGTGGTCGCCGCGGGATTGGCCTGGTTCGTCACCCGTACACCGGCGTCGGTGTTCGACGGCGTGGCCGAGGCGGATGCGCCGTCGGCTGACCTGGTCCGCCAGGGCGAATACGTCGCCCGGCTCGGCGATTGCGTTGCCTGCCACGGCACGCCCGCCAGCAAGCCCTTCGCCGGCGGGTTGCAGATGGGCACGCCGCTGGGCGCGATCTTCACCACCAACATCACCCCGGACGAGCAGACCGGCATCGGCCGCTACACGCTGGCCGACTTCGATCGCGCCATGCGCCATGGCGTGGCCCGCGACGGCCATCGGCTGTACCCGGCGATGCCCTATCCGTCGTACCAGAAGATGAGCGACGACGACATCCGCGCGCTCTATGCCTTCTTCATGCATGGCGTACCGGCGGTGGCCGCGCAGAATCGCCCGACGGACATTCCCTGGCCGCTGAACATGCGCTGGCCGCTGGCGCTGTGGAACGCGGTATTCGCCCGCTCCAGCGATTACCAGGCCGGCAGTGACGCGCTGCTGCAGCGCGGCGCCTACATCGTCCAGGGCGCCGGCCACTGCGGCAGCTGCCACACCCCGCGTGGTCTGGCGATGAACGAGAAGGCGCTGGACGAGCGCAGCCCGCTGTACCTCTCCGGCGCACTGCTCGACGGCTGGTACGCGCCGAGCCTGCGCAACGATCCGAACACCGGCCTGGGCCGCTGGAGCGAGGAGGACATCCACGCCTTCCTGAAGAACGGCCGCAACCAGCACGCCGTGGTCACCGGCTCGATGGCCGATGCCTTCAACAACTCCACCCAGTTCATGAGCGACGACGACCTCGAGGCGATCGCGCATTACCTGAAGTCGCTGCCCGGCGATCCGCAACGCGACGGCGCGCCCTGGCAGTACGACGAGCGGACCCTGGGCCAACTGGCCGTCGGCAACCGCCAGCAGATCGCCGGTGCGGAAACCTTCGTCGCCAAGTGCAGCTTCTGCCACGGCGCCGACGGACGCGGCCAGAACCCGTGGATTCCGCCGCTGGCCGGCGCCGCTTCGTCGCTTGCCGAACACAATGACTCGTCGATCAACGTCACCCTCAACGGCTCGCCGCGGGTGGTCGCCCAGGGCATCCCCGACAGCTACCGGATGCCGCCGTATCGCGCGCAGCTGTCCGACCAGGAGATCGCCGACGTGCTCAGCTTCGTCCGCTCGGCGTGGGGCAACCACGGCGGCGCGGTGAGCGCGGAGGAGGTGAAAACCCTGCGCGGCCACACTGACCCGGCGAGCAGCGAGGTCCGGGTGTTGCAGATGCGCTGAAGCCGCGCGGCGAGCGATCCTTGGCGAACCAGCCCATCTGCACGCGCATCGTGACGACCGCGGGGCCTGCGGCTTCGCCAGCAAGGGCGCTGGCTGCCCGCCGGCCAGTCGACCTGTGCGGATGCAAGCCAGATGCGCGCCCGCTCGGTATCAGGAAAACAGCACCGACACGCCCGGACGTTCCCTGCTGGCCAGTTCCTGGCGGATGTGGTCGATGAGTTTTCGCGCGGTGGAGGTGATCCCCCGGTGTGGCGGGGNNGGGCCTTCATCCGGACAGGCCAGCTGCAACGCGCCGCTTTCCAGCGAGGGAAGGCAGGCGCACAGGGGCAGACAGGCCAGGCCGAGGCCGGCCCCGGCGGCCTGGAGCAATGCCTGGGCGTTGTCCGCGCTGAGCGCCGGGTTGCGAATCTGCCGCGCGCCGCCGCGCAGTTGCCAGGTCAGGCCGGTGGGGGAGGCGAGGGTCAGCAGGCGGAGATCGTCCACCTCCGCCAGTGAGCGCGGCTGGCCGATTGCCTCGAGTAGCGCCGGGCTGCCCACCAGCACCGTTTTCAGCAGCGCCAGCGGGCGCGCCACCACGGCGGCACTGTCCTTGGGCACATCGTTCACGCTCAGCGAAAGATCCAGGCGCTGCGTGGGCAGATCGCCAGGGCTGTCCTGCAGGGTCAGGGCGAACTGCACGGCCGGATGCGTCTGGCGAAAGCTCGCCAGCAGCTCTAGCGTCCAGTCGGAAAGGATGCTGGGAACGCCGATGCGCACCAGGCCACCCGGCGTTCCCGTCGCGTTCAGCGCGGATTCCCTCGCCGCTTCGGCGGCTGCGAGCATGTCCAGCGCATGCCGGTAGACCTGTTCGCCCACCGTACTCATGGCGAACAGCCGTGTGTTGCGGTTGAGCAGCTGCACGCCCAGTTGCCTTTCCAGCTGGGCCACGCGCCGGCTCAGGCTCGATTTCGCCACGCCGGTACGCTCGGCCGCGCCAGAGAAACTGCCGGCCTCGACCACTTGCAGATACCAGTACAGGTCGGCGAACAGGCTTGCGCTGAGGGCGGGTGTCGGTTGCTGCGAGTGGGACGCTCTGTTGCTCCCAGTGGAACGCTTGTTCATTTTTCCTCCACCGTCATTGCGCTATCTTATGCCCCTCCTTTTTTCCGGCTTTTGCTGCAGCGGATAAGGCCTTTGCCAGGGCGGTGGGAGAGCTGCAAAGCGCGTTTTGATGGACGGATGGCGGCTGGGATGGCACCCGGCGGTCGCGATTGGCGTTTCCTCCGCGCCATCGGGTTGTATCTGTGTGATCACCTTGATGGACAGTGTTTTGCCAGGCTGGTCCGGCATGCCGCAGAGGCGTGCCGGCGAGAATTAGCAGGGAGCAGTGATGAAGTTACGTAGTGTCACCGGAGGAAACCGGCCCCATCTTCTGGTCATCGACGATACTCCGGAAGAATTGCAGCCGCTGCTGCTGCAGTTGCGCGCGCAGCCGTGGCGGGTGACGCTCGCCAGCGATCCGCGGCAGGGCTATCAGCGGGCGCTGGCGCTGCATCCCGATCTGATTCTTCTCGACGTGCGCATGCCGCAGATGGATGGCTTCACCCTCTGCCGGCTGCTGCGCGAGGCGCCCGCCACCCAGCGCACGCCGGTGATCTTCCTGTCCTCGGCCGGCGCCCTGGAGGAGCGCCTGGAAGGGCTGCAGCTCGGCGGCGTCGACTACGTGATCAAGCCCTGCGAGCCGGCCGAGGTGCTGGCGCGGATTCGTATCCACCTGCAGCTTACCTGGCGCGCGCCGCAGCCGGCGCCGGCACAGGAAAGCGCCGCCAGCGTCGAAGCCGAGCAGGTCGTGCTGCTCGCGGCGATGCGCTTCATCGAGCAGAACCTCGGCGAGCTGCCCTCGCTGGCGGAGATTGCGCGCAAGGTCGGCACGCATGACAAGCGCCTGTCGGCCATCTTCCGCGAACGACTGGATACCACGGTGTTCACCTACATCCGCGAGGCGCGCCTGCGCCGTGCGCAGGAACTGCTCGCCGAGGGTTCGATGAGCATCCAGGACATCGCCGACCTGCTCGGTTTCCGCAGTGCCTGCAACTTCACCACCGCGTTCCGCGAGCGCACCGGCACCACGCCCAGCGTGTTTCGCCGCACGCTGCAGGGCGATGTGACGGCGGAGAGGATCGAGCCCCTGTGAGGCGGCTGCTGGTCGGCGTTCTGGCCCTGCTCGGCGTGACCTGCGCCGAGCCGGTGCTGGCGGCGCTGCCGTTGTGTCAGGAGGCGGCGGTCGGCCTGTTGCCGCGTCTGGGCATCCACGAGGATCCCAGTGGCCGCGCCGGCATCGAGGATATCCAGCGCCTGGCGGATGGCGAATTCCGCCCAGCCGGTCCCGACTGGCCACCGAAAAGCTATACGAATTCGGCGATCTGGATGCGCCTGACGCTGGCCAACCCGGCGGCGGAGAGTTGTTCGCGCTGGCTCAGCGTCGGTGCGCCGCGGCTGGAAGACATTCAGGTGTACGTGCGGCGGCAGGGCGCCTGGCAGCGCTTCGTCGCCGGCAGTGCATACCCGCTGGAGCAGTGGCCGGTGGTCCAGCGGCAGCCGCTGTTTCCGCTGAGCCTGGAGGCGGGCGAGCACGCCGAGGTGCTGATACGGGTCGGCGGTGGCTCGCCGCTGCTGCTCAGCCCGATGCTCTGGCCCGACCTGCCGTTGCTGCAGGATCGGCAGGCCATCTATCTGGAAGACGGCCTGACCCTGGGCATCGTCCTGCTGCTGGCGCCGTTCAGCGTGATCGTCGGCTGGATGCTGCGCTCCAGGCTGCTGATCCTGCACGCCGGCGCGGTGTTCTCCTATGTCGGACTGGCCAGTCTGATCGGCGGCTACCTGGTTTACTGGCCCGAGGCATTGCCCTGGTTCCGACCGTTGCTGGTATTGGTCGCCTGCCTGGCGCACCTGGCTTTTCTCACTTACATCTACGAACTGTTGCAGGTGCGGCGGCTGCCGTGGTTCTGGAATGGCGCGTTCGGGCTGTTGCTCTGCGGCTACTGCGCCGGGCGGCTGTACTGGCTGGGTGTCGAGCCGGTGCTGGGCAGTCGCATCGCCGAGACCTGCCTGTGCCTGTGCCTCTATGTATTGCTGCCGGCGGCGCTGCTCGCCGGTTGGCGGCGGGGCATTCGCCACAGCTGGCTGGCCTGGCTGGTGCCTTCGGCGTATCTGCTGCAGTTCGTCGTGCGCTATGTGCTGGAGCTGGATCAGGTGCCCTGGCAGGCCGTCGAGTACCGCTACAGCCTGTCCTCGGCCTTGCCCGGCGTGCTGCTGCTGGTCGGCACCCTGGTGATGGAAGTGGGGGGCGGACGCAACCGCGAGCGCCAGGCCCAGCGCGCCCTCGAAGCCAGCCAGGGGCAACTGGAGCAGACCGTTACGCTGCGCACGGCGCAGTTGCGCGAGGCGTTGAACGCGCGCGGTTCGCTGCTGGCGCGGATCAGCCATGACCTGCGCGCGCCGCTGGCGAGCATCATCGATTACGCGCGGCTTTCACGGCAGGCGCCCAGGGGCAACGACTACTCGCTGAACATCGAGCGCAACGCCCGCTACCAGATGGGCCTGATCGACGAGCTGCTGGAGTTCTCCCAGGGGCAATTGCAGCAGATGGAGCTGATCGAGGCGCCCGGCTACCTGCATTCCTTCCTCAACGAATTGGTGGAGGAGGGGCGTTTTCTCGCCGCGCGCCAGGGCAACCGGTTGGAATACCTGCCCGCCGAGCAATTGCCCGCACTGGTGCAGGCGGACTTCCAGCGGCTGCGCCAGGTGCTGATGAATCTGCTCGGCAATGCGGCGAAGTTCACCCGCGACGGGCTGATCCGTTTCGAGGTGAGCAACGAAGCGGAGGCCACGGACGGCCGCGTGCGGCTGCAGTTCAGCGTGACCGACAACGGCATCGGCATCGATCCGGCGGAGCGCGAGACGCTGCTGCAACCCTTCAGCCGCGGGCACGACGTCGGGCAATACGAAGGCTCCGGGCTCGGCCTGTCGATCGTCGCGCAGTTGCTGGACGCGATGGGCAGCGAGCTGCGTATCGAACGTGCCGAGCCGCGCGGCAGCCGTTTCATCTTCGCCCTCGATCTGCAACTGGCCGGTGAGGACGACCTCGATGCCGCGTTCGGCGAGAGCTTCGTCGGCGCCGTCGACGGTGGCGGGCGGCGCGTGCTGGTGGTGGACGACGTGGCGATGAATCGCGAGTGGCTGTGCGACCTGCTCGAAGGCTACGGCTATCAGACCCAGTCCGCGGCGGACGGCGAAGGGGCGCTGGAGTGCCTGCGGCAGCAGCCCTTCGATCTCGTGCTGTGCGACCAGAGCATGCCGCGCATGGACGGCTGGGCGCTGCTGCGCACCCTGCGTGCGGGCTGGCCCCGCCTGCCGGCGCTGCTCTATTCGGCGGCACCGGCGCGGCGGCCGGTGGATTTCCCCGAGTGGCTGGATTTCGACGCCAGCCTGCTCAAGCCCTCGGATACCGCCGAGCTGTTGCGCACCATCGACGGGCTGACCGGGCGGGCGCTGCATGCGGCGGTTTCCTGAGCGCCTGCTCGCCAGGCTGTGGAAGGGCGCACTGCCCTTGCTGCTCGGGGCGACGCCGGTGGCCGCCGAGCCGCTGACGCTCGATCCGGTGACGGTCGGCGCGCGCTACCTCGACGAGGTGGCGGAGCAGGTGCCGCTGTCGCTGAGCACTCTGGACGGCGAGACGCTGGATGAGCAGGGCATGCACCGGCTCAAGGATATCCAGCAGCTGGCTCCCGGCCTGGTCGTCTCCGGCCACAGCGCGCGCTACATGGGCCTCGGGCTGCGCGGCTTCGGCGCCACGGCCTACAACGACGGCCTCGACGGCAGCGTCGGCGTGTTCGTCGACGGCGTCTACCAGGGGCGTCCGGGCATGGTTTTCAGCGAGCTGCTGGACGTCGAGCGGATCGAAGTATTGCGCGGGCCGCAGGGCACGCTTTTCGGCAAGAACACCACGGCGGGCGCATTGAACATCACCACCCGCGCGCCGACCCAGACGCCGGAAGGCACCGCCGAAACCCGCTTCGGCGGCGACGGTCTGCGCGAGTACCGCGGCAGCCTTTCCGGCCCGCTGCTGCCCGGCGTGCTGGCCGGACGCCTGAGCGCCTTCGACAACGCCCGCGATGGCCAGGTGGAGAACCTCTACAACGGCGAGTCGATCAACGACATCGGCAGTCGCGGCCTGCGCGGCCAGTTGCTGTGGACGCCCGGCGACACCTTCAGCGCGCGCCTGATCGGCGAGTACGGGCGCCAGCGCGAGGACGGCAACGCCCTGTCGCCCGCCCATTACAGCGAGCAGACCCGGCAGCGCGCGGCCTTCATGAACTACGCCCTGCCGGCCATCGACCCCTACGCACGGGAGGTGACGCAGAACCAGCCGGTGCGCTCCAGCAGCCTGCAGAGCGGCGTTTCACTGCAGACCGACTGGGAGCTTTCCGAGTCGCTGCGTCTCACCAGCATCAGTGCCTATCGACGCTGGGACTTCCACGACAGGCGCGACGGCGACAGCACCGCGCTGTCGGTCGCGCAGGCCGGCAGCGAGCTGGATCATCGCCAGTTCAGCCAGGAACTGCGCCTGGCCGGCGAGCTGAGCGAACGGATGGATTTCGTGCTGGGCGCGCATTACCTGCAGCAACGCCTGGATCGCCGCAGCGAGGTGGCCTTCGGTGAGGACGCAGCGGCGTTCTTCGCCGGCGATCAGCTCGGCGCGATCGGCGGGCCGCCGTTCAACCTGCCGATCAGCGACCCGGCGCAGATCCCGGCCGAGCTGCTCGACGGTGCGCGGCAGCATTTCGACGGACGCCAGCGCGGTCGCAGCGGGGCGCTGTTCGGGCAGTTCTCCTGGCGCCCGCTGGAAAAAATCGAAGCGACGCTCGGCCTGCGTTACGACCGCGAGCGCAAGGATGGCTGGATTTCCCGAAAGGTCGACGGGCTGGCGTCGCTGGAGGGGTTGCCGCCGCCGTTGCAACTGGGCGGCCAGCTGCTGCGCGACATCGCCCTGGGCGGCGACTACTACCGCGAGGATGCCGTCGACGAGGGCGACCTGTCCGGGCTGTTCGGCCTGAGCTATCGCTTCAGCGACGGGCTGCTCGGCTACGCCAGCCTGTCGCGCGGCTACAAGGCCGGCGGCATCAACTTCGACGTGATCGGCCCCAACAGCCAGCCGACCTTCGGCACGGAGCGGGCGACCTCGCTGGAGGCCGGGGTCAAGGCGCGCTTCTGGGACGGCCGCGCGCTGCTCGGCGTGGCGGTCTACCAGACTGATGTCGACGACTACCAGGCGCTCACCTACAGCGCGCCGGCCACGCCTTTCGCGCCGCCGCTGCGGGACAACCTGATCAACGTCGGCAAGGTGCGCCTGCGCGGCGTCGAGGTGGACTCCAGCTGGCTGCTGCGACCACGCCTGGAGTTGCGCCTGGGCCTGGCCTGGAGCGATGCGCGCTACCGCAAATTCGCCAACGCGCCCTGCGCGCCGGCATCCGCGCAATGGAGCTGCGATCGGTCCGGCGAGCGCCTGTACAACGCGCCGGAGTGGAACCTCAGCGCCGGGCTGGACTACAGCCATCCGCTGGTGGCCGGGCTGGAAGCCTACGGCGGGGTGAGCCACAGCCTGCGCACGGGCTACTACGGCACCCTCGAAGGCGGCGAGGGCAGCTACCAGCCGAGCTACAGCCTGACCGACCTGCGCCTGGGCCTGCGTCGGGCCGACCGTCGCTGGGAGGTCGAAGGCTGGGTGCGCAACCTGTTCGACCGGCATTACGTGACGGCGGTCTATTCGCTGCTCGGCGCCGGCGACTATGGCGTGCTGGTGGGCGATCCGCGCAGCGCGGGAATGAGCGTGCGGGTCCGTCTCTAGCGTCGCCGATACCTCCGCCGGCTCGGTTGGTTCGGGCCGTTCGACGACCGGCATGTGCCGCATACCTCTTTGGCTGGCAGAGGGGGCTACCGTCCGGCAAAGCCTGCGCGGCCTTTTCTATCTACCTCTAACCCATTGTTCCCTATCGATAAATCGATTGCCCTGGACGGCCGTCCAGAGGCGCTCTGGCTTTTGCCAGAGGGTATCCGGCCTGCGTTTCACGCAACCCTGTTTTCGCTTCTTGCGCCTTGTTGGGCTGACCTCGCTCAACGATCTTGCGCGGCTTCGACGACTCGCTTCGTCGATCACCTAATCAGAAACCATGCAATTGCTCCGCATCCGCTGAGTTGTCCGGATCGGCTTCGTTTACCGGGGAGACGCGCGAATCGTGGTTCGCGGTGGAGCAGTGCGCATCGTTTTCTGGCCGGAAAACCAGAAGCAGGGTTCCACTATGATGTTTCGTCCAGGAATGGCGGCCCGCCTGTTGCGGGTTGGACTCGGATGTTCTTTCTTCGCCGCGGGCCTGTTGCCCGCGACGGCGCTCGCCGACCTCGGGGTCAGCAAGAGCCGTGCGCCGGGCTACGAGGGCACCCGCTACGTCGGTGACACCGACGCCTTCCTGATTCGCCTCACCAACAACTTCGTCAACGGCGACATCACCGACGTCGCCTTCACCGACGTCCTGCCCAACGGCTTCAAGATCGCCGCCGGCGGCCTGCGCAGCGCGACCTGTGTCGATGGCAGCGGGGCGGCGGTGGCGTTTTCCGGCACGCTCGGCGCGGCGCCGGGGAACGACCGCATCGTTCTCGTCGACGGCGTCATCCCACCGCGCAACAGCGGCAGCGTCGCCGGCCAGTGCGACATCGTCGTCGAGGTGACGTCCACCGTCGCCGGCAGCCAGGCCAACGTGCTCGCCGCCGGCTCGGTGNNAGTTTCAGCCCGAGCAGCGTGGTCCGCGCCGCCCAGCCGAGCCGCCTGACCCTGCGCATCACCAACAACGCCAACCAGCCACTGCCGCTCAACGGCGCCGGCAACAGCCCGGCGTTCGGCCTGCGCGATACGCTGCCCAGCGGCCTGCGCGTGGCCGACGATCCGGCCGTGCAGATCAACTGCGGCAGCACGCCGCCGACCTTCGCCCCGGCGGCGGGCGCCACCACCTTGCTAGCCGTCGGCGGCAGCGTCGCCGCCAGCGCGGGCTGCGAACTCAGCGTGATGGTGCTGGCCGAGGGCGTCGACAATGCCTATCAGACGTCGCTGTCCAACGTGATCAACCGCAGCACCGACTTCGCCAACCAGCGTGGCCTGGTGCCGAGCCAGAACGCCAGCGCCAACCTTACCGTCACTGCGCCGCTGCGCGTCGCCAAGAGTTTCAGCCCGGCCACCATCGCCGCCGGCCAGCAAGCCACGTTGACCATCACCCTGACCAACGCCAGCCCGCTCAGCGCGCTGCAACTGGGGGCTTTCGCCGACGATATCGACGGTGCTGCCAGCGGCCTGCAGATCAGCGGCGCGCCCACCGCCGTGTGCACCGGCGGCTCTACGCTGACCGGCCTGGCCGGCAACGGCTCGCAGACCCTGAGCTTCAGCGGCGGCACGCTGAACGCCAACAGCAACTGCCGGATCAGCGTGCCCTACACCGCGACCCTGGATACCCCCGGCGTATCGCAGACCTTCACCAACACAATCCCCGCCGGCGGCGTGCCGGTGACCAGCCCCGGCGGCGTGTTCAGCCAGGCGGCGAGCAGCACGGTCACCGTCTACGACCAGTTCACCGTGGCCAAGACCAGCAGCCCGAGCGTGGTCGCGCCCGGCAACCCGGTGTATTTCAGCGTACGCACCAGCAACTATTCGAGTCAGGCGCAAAGCGGCGTGGCGCTGACCGACCGGTTGCCGGACGGCATGACGCTGCTCGGCCAGCCGGGCTTTCCGGCCCCTGCGCTGAGCGGCGCCGGTTGTGTCGCCGGCAGCCTGAGCGTCGGCGGCAGCGCCACCGATCCGCTGTTCACCTTCGACCTGGCTGCGGGCACGGGACCGAATCCGGCGCAGTGCACCGTGGGTTTCTGGGCGATGGTGCCCGAGGGCGCCAGCGCCGGCGCGACCATCCGCAACGAGATTCCGTCCGGCGGCGTGTGCGCCCCCGGCGGCATCTGCAACCACAGCGAAACCAGCGCCAGCTACAGCGTCAGCAACAGCACGCTGGCGGTGGAGAAGGCCTTCGCCCGCAGCAGTGCGGCGGAGGGCAGCGCCGTCACCCTGACGCTGAGCCTGGTCAACCTGTCGGCGCAGCCGATCACTG
>DIEE01000205.1:12438-12719 GCA_002418465.1 Pseudomonas sp. UBA5782
GCAACGACATGCAGATGCAGGTGGCCACGCCGAACAACGCATCGACCACCTGCGGCGGCAGCTTGGTGGCGGTTCCCGGCAGTGATCGCATCGCCCTCAGCGGCGCCACCGTCCCGGCGCGGGCCGACAACGGCCTCGGCGACGCCGGGCGCTGCACGGTCACGGTGAACGTCACCGGCGGCGCCGGCAGCTATCAGAACAGCCTGCCGGCGGGCGCGGCCGAGGGCAGCGAAACCACCGCCAGCGGCCTGGTGCGCAGCATCGCCAGCCCCGGCCCGGTG
>DIEE01000281.1:0-2375 GCA_002418465.1 Pseudomonas sp. UBA5782
GCACCGCGGCCAGGCTGGCGGCGCACAGCGTGCTGGCGAGCATCGCGCCGGCGAGCACGTCGGTCGGCCAGTGGACCCCCAGGTAGACCCGCGACAGGGCGATCGCCAGCGCCGGCAGGCAGGCCATCACCATCCACGCCAGGCGCAGGCGCGCCGGCTGCCCACGACCGGCCAAGGTGCCGAGCACCAGGAAGAAGGCGAACGCCGCCGAGCTGTGGCCGCTGGGGAAACTGTAGGTGTGCAGCGGTTCGAGCAGCACTTCCGGGCGGGTGCGGGCGAACAGGTTCTTCAGCAGGCCGTTGAGCAGCGCCGTTCCGAGCAGCGCGCTGCCGGCGAACAGCAGCGCGCGCCATTGCCGGGCGATCGCCAGCAGCGCGCAGAGCAGCACGCCGGCGAACAGCTGGGTGTTGAAGTCGCCGAGGCGGGTGATCAGCACCATCAGGTGATCCAGCTGCGGCGCGCGTTCGTCCTGCATCACCGCCAGCAGGCCGTTGTCCAGCGCCTGCAGGTGCGGCATGCCGAGGAACAGGCCGAGCAGGATCGCCGCGCTCAGCCCTGCCGCCAGGTACGGCGTGCGTCGCTGGTGGTGCAGGCTCTGCTGTGCGCAGAGGCCGATCAGCACGGCGAACGCGGCAGCCACGATGCCGGCCTCGGGCCAGAAACCCTCCGGCAGCGGCAGGCGCAGCGCGGCACCGGTGGCCCAGCCGGGCATCAGGTAGGCGATCGCCCAGCCTGCCGCGGCCACCAGGCTGACCAGGATGAAGCGCGGCAGCGGCATGTCGAGCATTCCGGCGATCATCGGCAGCATCGGTCGCAGCGGGCCGATGAAACGCCCCACCAGCAGGCTGGCGATACCGTATTTGTGGAAATAGCTCTCCGCGCCGCTCATCCATTCCGGATGATGCCGCAGCACCGGCAGGCGGCGGATGTTCTGGTGGAAGCGCCGGCCGAGGGCATAGGACAGCGCATCGCCGAGCAGCCCGCCGGCGTAGCCGAGCAGCAGCGTCTGCCACAACGTCAGCGCGCCGCCGCCGGCGGCCACCGCCACGGCGAACATCAGCACCGTGCCGGGCACGATGATCCCGGCGATCGCCAGGCACTCGACGCAGGCGATGACGAAGATCGCCAGGCCCAGCCATTCCGGATTCTGCGTCAGCCAGCCGCTGAGGCTTTCGAGCCATTGGCTCATCGATCGAACTCCTGTGTCTGCAGCAGATGGTAATCGCGACCTTCGAGCTGTCCGCGGCGCAACGGGTTCCGTGTGCAATGGCGCGCGTGCGCGGCATCGACGAAGCGGTAGGCGAGGTGTTCGTCGCGCCCCGGCGGAATGCCAAGGCGCGGCGTCTGGATGATCTGCGCCGGGCGTTCGCCGACGTCGTCGACGAAGAAGCGCTGCACGTCGAAACGCCGCGCGTTCCATTCGCCGACTTTCAGCCCGAGCGCCCTGCACAGCAGCGTCTGCCCGGCGCACAGGCGTTCCACGGCGCGTGGATCGCCGTTCGCCGCCGGGCAGTTGCGCAGCATGCGTTGCAGGCTGTCGGGGCCGGAGACGGCGTCCAGCCAGGGATGCGCAGACTTGATCAGCACCGCGTTGCCGGGGCCGGCGGCGCTCATGTTCAGGCTGTCGCCGCCGCGCGCGTAGTACATGTAGATGTGCCCGGCGTCCATGAACAGCGCGCGCCGCGAAGGGCTCTGGCCGAGCGAGGCGTGGCTGCCTTTTTCGACCAGGTAGTAGGCCTCGGTCTCGATGATCCGTGCCGCCAGCCAGAGCCCGTCGACGCGGTGCCGCAGCACCTTGCCGAGCAGCTCGCGGGCCACGGTCTGTGCATCGCGGTCGAAGAACGCGTCCGCCAGCGGCCGTGCGCCGGGCCACGGCGGGTCGGAATGAAAGGGATCGGGCATGCGGATTCTTCGGCGATTGGGCTGGCGGCAGCATACCAAACGGCCTTTTCGCCAAGGTCCCTGGCGGCGGGGCGAAAAGGTGTCGGGAAATTACGCCCGCGACCGCCGGGGCCTGCGTGCTTTCACCATCTGCCGGGCGCCGCTGGGCGTGGGCGTCCGCGACCGCTATAATCAGCCGTTTTCCAAGACTGCCAGGCCGCCGAGATGACCGAGTCCGTGCACGATTACATGATCCGTCTGGGCCGCGCCGCGCGCGCTGCCTCGCGGGTGATCGCCCGCGCCAGCACCGCGCAGAAGAACCGCGCCCTGCACGCCGCCGCCAACGCGCTGGACGCCGCGCGCGCCGAACTGACCGCGGCAAACGAGTTGGACCTGGCCGCCGCACGCGCAAACGGCCTGGAGCCGGCCATGGTCGACCGCCTGGCGCTGACCCCGGCAGTCATCGACGGCATGATCGAAGGCCTGCGCCAGGT
>DIEE01000281.1:2384-9169 GCA_002418465.1 Pseudomonas sp. UBA5782
CAAGATGCGCGTGCCGCTGGGGGTGATCGGCATCATCTACGAATCGCGGCCGAACGTGACCATCGACGCCGCCAGCCTGTGCCTGAAGTCCGGCAACGCGACCATCCTGCGCGGCGGCTCCGAGGCGATCCACTCCAACCAGGCGATCGCCCGCTGCATCCAGCAGGGCCTGGCCGAAGCCGACTTGCCGGCGGCGCTGGTGCAGGTCGTGGAGACCACCGATCGCGAGGCGGTCGGCGCGCTGATCAGCATGCCGGAGTTCGTCGACGTCATCGTCCCGCGCGGCGGCAAGGGCCTGATCGAACGCATCAGCCGCGACGCCAGGGTGCCGGTGATCAAGCATCTGGACGGCGTCTGCCATGTCTACATCGACGCTGCCGCCGACCTCGACAAGGCCATCCGCGTCGCCGACAACGCCAAGACCCAGCGCTATTCGCCGTGCAACGCCATGGAAACCCTGCTGGTGCACGCCGGCATCGCCGCCCGCGTGCTGCCGCCGCTCGCCGCGATCTACCGCGACAAGGGCGTCGAGCTGCGTGGTGACGCGGCGACCCGCGCACTGCTCGGCAGCGACGTGCTGGAGGCCAGCGAGGACGACTGGTTCGCCGAGTACAACGCACCGATCCTGGCGATCCGCATCGTCGATTCACTGGATGCCGCCATCGAGCACATCAACCACTACGGCTCGCAGCACACCGACGCGATCATCACCGAGAACTTCTCGGACGCGCGGCGCTTCCTCACCGAGGTGGATTCCAGCTCGGTGATGGTCAACGCCTCGACGCGCTTCGCCGACGGCTTCGAATACGGCCTCGGCGCGGAGATCGGGATTTCCACCGACAAGCTGCACGCCCGCGGCCCGGTCGGCCTGATCGGGCTGACCAGCGAGAAGTACGTCGTCTTCGGCGACGGTCACGTGCGCACTTGACGAACCCTTCGCCGACCCCGCGGCGTATCGGGATTCTCGGCGGAACCTTCGACCCGGTGCACATCGGCCACCTGCGTGGCGCGCTGGAGATGGTCGAGCAGTTCGCCCTCGACGAGCTGCGCCTGATTCCGGCGGCGCGCCCGCCGCATCGCGATCAGCCGCAGACCAGCGCCGAGGACCGTCTGGCGATGGTGCAGGGCGCGGTGGCCGGGGTGGCGCCGCTGACGGTGGACGATCGCGAACTAAGGCGCGACAAGCCGTCCTACACCATCGATACCCTGGAGTCGTTGCGCGCCGAACTGGCCGTACACGACCAGCTGTTCCTGATCCTGGGCTGGGATGCCTTTTGCGGCCTGCCGGGCTGGCATCGCTGGAGCGAACTGCTCGAGCACTGCCACATCTTGGTGTTGCAGCGTCCGGATGCCGACAGCGAGCCGTCGCAGGAACTGCGCGATCTGCTCGCCGCGCGCAGCATCAGCGATCCGCAGGCGCTGGACGGGCCCGGCGGCAAGATCGCCATCGTCTGGCAGACACCCTTGCAGGTGTCCGCCACGCAGATCCGTCAATTGCTGGCCAGCGGCCGCTCGGTGCGCTACCTGGTGCCGGACGCGGTGCTGGCCTATATCCAGGCGCACGGGCTTTACCCGGCGTCTCACTGAACTCGAGGTAGTTGCTTTGCAGAACGAAGAACTGGTCCAGCTGGCGGTCGCCGCCCTGGAAGACATGAAGGCCAAGGACATCACCGTGATCGATGTGCGCGGCAAGACCAGCGTCACCGATTTCATGGTGATCGCCAGCGGCACCTCCAGCCGCCACGTCAAATCCTTGGCCGACAACGTGCTGGAGAAGGTCAAGGAGCAGGGCGTGCGGCCGATCGGCAGCGAAGGCCTGGACAGCGGCGAATGGGCCCTGCTCGATCTCGGCGACGTGGTCGTCCACGCCATGCAGGTCGCCACCCGGCAGTTCTACGACCTCGAACGCCTGTGGCAGGGCGCGGAGCAGAGCCGCGCGCAGCACGGCACCCAGGGCTACGAGCCGCCGGACTTCGACAAGGAGTAAGCCGCGGCCGTGCGCATCAAGCTGATCGCTGTCGGGTCGCGCATGCCGCGCTGGGTGGAGGAGGGCTGGCAGGAATATGCCAAGCGCATGCCCGCCGAGCTGACCGTCGACCTGGTGGAAATCCCGCTCAATACCCGCGGCAAGAACGCCGACGTGGCACGCCTGATCCGTCAGGAGGGCGAAGCCATGCTCGCCAAGGTGCAGCCCGGCGAGCGCATCGTCACCCTGGAAGTCGAAGGCAAGCCGTGGAGCACCGGGCAGCTGGCGCGTGAATTGGAGCGCTGGCGGCTGGATTCGCGCACCGTCAACCTGATGGTCGGCGGCCCGGAAGGGCTGGCGCCGGAGGTCTGCGCACGCAGCGAGCAACGCTGGTCGCTGTCGCCGCTGACGCTGCCGCATCCGCTGGTACGCATCCTCGTCGGCGAGCAGCTCTATCGCGCCTGGACGGTCATCTCCGGCCACCCGTATCACAAGTAGCAGTCCGAACATGCCGCAGCCGATTCGCCTCAAGGACCACGAAAAAGACGCCAGTCTGGTGCGTCGGCGGGTGATCGTCGGCGCGGTGGTGGTGGTTCTGCTGACCCTGACGCTGGTGGCGCGGCTGTATTTCCTGCAGGTGATCCAGTACGACTACCACTCGACGCTGTCGGAGAACAACCGCGTCCACGTGCAGCCGATCCCGCCGACCCGCGGGCTGATCTACGACCGCAACGGCGTGATCGTCGCCGACAACCGCCCCAGCTTCAGCCTCACGGTGACCCGCGAGCGCACCGGCGACTGGCAGTCGGTGCTCGACACCATCGTCGAGGTGCTGCAGCTCAGCGAGGAAGACCGGACGATCTTCGAGAAGCGCATGAAGCAGGGCCGCCGGCCATTCGAGCCGGTGCCTATCCTCTTCGAGCTGTCCGAGGAACAGATCGCCCGCATCGCGGTGAACCAGTTCCGCCTGCCCGGCGTGGAGGTGGTGGCGCAACTGGTCCGGCATTACCCGCAGGGCGAGCATTTCGCCCACTCGGTGGGTTACGTCGGGCGGATCAACGAGGCCGAGCTCAAGCGCCTCGATCCGGTCAACTACAGCGGCACCCACCACATCGGCAAGACCGGTATCGAGCGCTTCTACGAGGACGCGCTGCATGGCCAGGTCGGCTACGAGGAGGTCGAAACCAACGCCCGCGGCCGCGTGCTGCGGGTGCTCAAACGCACCGACCCGATCCCCGGCAAGGACATCCACCTGACCCTCGACATAAAGCTGCAGGAGGCCGCCGAGGCCGCGCTGGGCGGGCGCCGTGGCGCGGTGGTGGCGATCGATCCGGCGAACGGCGACGTGCTGGCGATGGTCAGCCAGCCGAGTTTCGACCCCAACCTGTTCGTCACCGGCATCGGCTTCAACGCCTACGCCGCGCTGCGCGATTCCGAGGACCGTCCGCTGTTCAACCGCGTGCTGCGCGGCCAGTACCCGCCGGGCTCGACGATCAAGCCGGCGGTGGCGGTGTCCGGGCTCGAGGCCGGGGTGATCACGCCGGACACGCGGGTGTTCGATCCGGGCTACTACCAGTTGCCCAACTACGATCACAAGTACCGCAACTGGAACCACAGCGGCGACGGCTGGCTGAGCCTGGAGACCGCGATCATGCGCTCCAACGACACCTACTTCTACGAGCTGGCGCACCGCATGGGGATCGACCGGCTGCATGACGCCCTGGCCCGTTTCGGCATCGGCCAGAAGGTCTCGCTGGACATGTTCGAGGAGGCCGAAGGGCTGATGCCGTCGCGCGAGTGGAAGCGCGCGCGCTACCGCCAGGCCTGGTATCCGGGGGAAACCCTGATCCTCGGCATCGGCCAGGGCTACATGCAGGCGACGCCGCTGCAACTGGCGCAGACCGCCGCGCTGCTGGCCAACCACGGCAAGTGGATTCGTCCACACCTGGCGAAGACCATCGAGGACCAGCCGCCGGTGGACGAGAACCCGATGCCGGACATCCTGGTGCGCGATCCGAAGTACTGGGACTACGCGCGCAACGGCATGGTCCAGGTGATGCACGGCGCCCGCGGTACCGCGCGGCGGGTCGGCGAGACGGCGGCCTATCACATCGCCGGCAAGAGCGGCACCGCGCAGGTGGTGGCGATCCGTCAGGGCGAGAAATACGACCGCAACAAGCTGCAGGAGCGCCACCGCGACCACGCGCTGTTCATCGGCTTCGCCCCGGCGGAGAAACCGCGCATCGCCGTGTCGGTGATGATCGAGAACGGCGAGTCCGGCTCCGGCGTCGCCGCGCCTGTGGTCAAGCAGGTGATGGACGCCTGGCTGCTCGGCGAGGACGGCAAGCTGAAACCCGAATACGTGCCGGACGCGCCGCTGGAGAACCTCGATGGGCAACGCTAACTTCGACCGCACGCTGTCCGACCAGGACGTCATGCGCCGGCGCGCGACGCTGCTGCAGCGCCTGCACGTCGACGGCATCCTGCTGACCCTGCTGCTGGTGCTGGCCTCCGGCAGCCTGTTCGTCCTCTACTCGGCCAGCGGCCGCGATTGGGATCTGCTGATCAAGCAGGCCAGTTCGTTCGGTCTCGGCCTGCTGGGCATGGTGGTGATCGCCCAGTTCGAGCCGCGCTTCCTCGCCCGCTGGGTGCCGCCGGCCTACGTGGTCGGCGTGGGCCTGCTGGTGGTGGTGGACGTGATGGGCCACAACGCCATGGGTGCGACGCGCTGGATCAACATCCCGGGCGTGATCCGCTTCCAGCCCGCCGAATTCATGAAGATCATCATGCCGGCGACCATCGCCTGGTACCTGTCCAAGCGCAGCCTGCCGCCGCGGCTGAAACATCTGGCGATAAGCCTGTTGTTGATCGGCATCCCCTTCATCCTGATCATCCGCCAGCCGGATCTCGGCACCTCGCTGCTGATACTGGCGTCGGGTGCCTTCGTGCTGTTCATCGGCGGGCTGCGCTGGCGCTGGATTCTCGGCGCGGTGACGGCGGTGATTCCGGTGGCGGTGGCGATGTGGTTCTTCGTCATGCATGACTACCAGAAGCAGCGCGTGCTGACCTTCCTCGATCCGGAGAGCGATCCGCTGGGTACCGGCTGGAACATCATCCAGTCGAAGGCGGCGATCGGTTCCGGCGGGGTGTTCGGCAAGGGCTGGCTGCTCGGTACCCAGTCGCACCTGGATTTTTTGCCGGAAAGCCACACGGACTTTATCATTGCGGTCCTCGGCGAGGAGTTCGGTCTGGTTGGCGTTTGCCTGCTGCTGCTGATCTACTTGCTGCTGATCGGCCGCGGCCTGGTGATCACCGCCCAGGCACAGACGTTGTTCGGCAAGCTGCTGGCGGGCAGCCTGACAATGACCTTTTTCGTCTACGTATTCGTCAACATCGGCATGGTCAGCGGGCTGCTGCCGGTGGTGGGAGTTCCGCTTCCCTTCATTAGTTACGGCGGAACTTCGCTGGTGACCCTGCTGTCAGGGTTCGGGGTTTTGATGTCGATCCACACCCACCGCAAGTGGATCGCACAGGTTTGAGAAGAGTGAAGAATTCAATGCAGGTATTGCGTGGCTGGGCTGCTCGTAACTCACGTTTGATCGGTCTGGCTGGCAGCCTGGGGGTGATCGCTCCGGTACAGGCGGGCGACTACGAAGCCTCGCAGCCGGTGGCCGATTTCGTTGCCGGCATGACCCGCGACTACGGTTTCGCCAGCGAACAGCTGACCACGCTGTTCCGCGAGGTGGAGCGCAAGCAGGCGATCCTCGACGCCATTTCGCGCCCGGCGGAGAAGGTCAAGCCGTGGAAGGACTACCGGCCGATCTTCATCACCGACGCGCGCGTCGCCCAGGGCCTGGACTTCTGGCGCCAGCACGAGGAGGCGCTGGCTCGCGCCGAGCAGGAGTACGGCGTGCCGGCGCAGATCATCGTGGCGATCATCGGCGTGGAAACCTTCTACGGCCGCAACACCGGCAATTACCGGGTGATCGATGCGCTGTCGACGCTGTGTTTCGATTATCCGGCGCGTTCGCCCTTCTTCTGCCAGCAACTCAAGGAATTCCTTCTGCTGTCGCGCGAAGAGCAGGTCGATCCGCTCACCGTGAAGGGCTCGTACGCCGGCGCCATGGGCCTGCCGCAGTTCATGCCGGGTAGCTTCCGCGCCTACGCGGTGGATTTCGACAACGACGGCCACATCGACATATGGGGCAACCCGGTGGACGCCATAGGCAGCGTCGCCAGCTACTTCAAGCGCCATGGCTGGACCCCGGGCGAACCGGTGGTGAGCCTGGCCAGCACGCGTGGCGAGCGGGTAGACGAAGGGCTCACCGACGGTCTCGACCCGGTGAAGAACGTCGGCGAACTGCGCGCCCTCGGCTGGGCCAGCGACACCGCCCTGCGTGACGACATCCCGGTCACCGCCTTCCGTCTGGATGGCGAAAATGGCGCCGAATACTGGATGGGCTTGCCCAACTTCTTCGTGATCACCCGCTACAATCGCAGCGTGATGTACTCCATGGCGGTTTATCAATTGTCCGATCTGCTGGTCAAAGCCCGAGGCAACAAGTGATGCCACAGCGCCCGATCCGCCTGGCGATGCTCAGCGCGCTGGCGCTGCTGGTGGTCAGCTGCTCCAGCAGCCGTGCGCCGCAATCGCCGGCGAGCGGCTCCGCAATCAGCGGCCCCGGCGACTTCAATCGCCCGCACCGCGATGGCGCGCCCTGGTGGGACGTCGACGTCTCGCAGATTCCCGATGCCATCCCGATGCCCAACTACGGCCCGGTGAAGGCCAACCCCTACACCGTGCTCGGCAAGACCTACT
>DIEE01000203.1 GCA_002418465.1 Pseudomonas sp. UBA5782
CCGGCGGCTCGATCCGTCAGCCGGCGGCCTTCACCAACCTCACCGGGATCAAGCCGACCTACGGCCGCGTTTCGCGCTGGGGCATGATCGCCTACGCCTCCAGCCTCGATCAGGGCGGCCCGCTGGCGCGCACCGCCGAGGACTGCGCGCTGATGCTCGGCGCCATGGCCGGCTTCGACACCAAGGACTCCACCAGCGTCGACCAGCCGCTGGACGACTATCTCGCTGCCCTCACCCAGCCGCTCGCCGGGCTGCGCATCGGCCTGCCGGTGGAGTACTTCAGCGCCGGCCTCGACGCGCGCATCGCCGATGCCGTGCTGGCCTGTGTCGACGAGCTGAAGAAGCTCGGCGCCACGGTCAAGGACATCAGCCTGCCGAACATGCAGCACGCGATTCCGGCGTACTACGTGATCGCCCCGGCCGAGGCGTCCTCCAACCTCTCGCGGTTCGACGGCGTGCGCTTCGGACATCGCTGCGAGAGCCCGGTGGACCTCACCGACCTGTACAAGCGCTCGCGCGCCGAAGGCTTCGGCGCCGAGGTCAAGCGGCGCATCATGGTCGGCACCTACGCGCTCTCCGCCGGCTACTACGATGCCTACTACCTGAAGGCGCAGAAGATCCGTCGGCTGATCAAGAACGACTTCGTCAAGGCCTTCGAGGAGGTCGACCTGATCCTCGGCCCGACCACGCCCAGCGCGGCCTGGAAGCTCGGCGAGAACAGCAACGACCCGGTCGCCGAATACCTGCAGGACATCTACACCATCACCGCCAACCTGGCGGGAATTCCCGGCCTGTCGATGCCCGCCGGCTTCGTCGACGGCCTGCCGGTCGGCGTACAGCTGCTGGCGCCGTATTTCCAGGAAGGACGCCTGCTCAACGTCGCGCACCAGTATCAGCAGGTCAGCGACTGGCACAAGGCAACGCCCGCCGGGTTCTGAAAACAGCCCTCCCCTCTCTCATTCATGGGAGAGAGGCCGGGGGAGAGGGTACGGCCCGCCACCCTCTCCCCAACCCTCTCCCGCAAGCGGGAGAGGGGGCAGACCGCAAAACATTTGAGGGATATTGAACATGCAATGGGAAACCGTGATCGGGCTGGAAATCCACGCACAGCTCGCCACCCAATCGAAGATCTTCTCCGCCAGCGCCACCACCTTTGGCGCCGAGCCGAACACCCAGGCCAGCCTGGTCGACCTCGGCATGCCCGGCGTGCTGCCGGTGCTCAACGAGGAAGCGGTGCGCATGGCCTGCAAGTTCGGCCTGGCGATCGACGCCGAGATCGGCCCGCGCAACGTCTTCGCGCGCAAGAACTACTTCTATCCGGACCTGCCCAAGGGCTACCAGATCAGCCAGATGGAACTGCCCATCGTCGGCAAGGGCTTCCTCGACATCACCCTCGAGGACGGCACCCTCAAGCGCGTCGGCATCACCCGCGCACACCTGGAAGAAGACGCCGGCAAGAGCCTGCACGAAGACTTCCACGGCATGAGCGGAATCGACCTCAACCGCGCCGGCACCCCGCTGCTGGAAATCGTCTCCGAGCCTGACATCCGCTCGGCCAAGGAAGCCGTGGCCTACGCCAAGGCGATCCATGCGCTGGTGCGCTACCTGGGTATCTGCGACGGCAACATGGCCGAAGGCTCGCTGCGCTGCGACTGCAACGTCTCGGTGCGACCCAAGGGCCAGGCCGAGTTCGGCACCCGCGCCGAGATCAAGAACGTCAACTCGTTCCGCTTCATCGAGAAGGCGATCAACCACGAGGTGCAGCGCCAGATCGAACTGATCGAGGACGGCGGCAAGGTGGTCCAGGAAACCCGCCTGTACGATCCGAACAAGGACCAGACCCGTTCGATGCGCAGCAAGGAGGAAGCCAACGACTACCGTTACTTCCCCGACCCGGACCTGCTGCCAGTGGTGATCGAGCCAAGCTTCCTGGCCGCCGTGCGCGCCACCCTGCCGGAGCTGCCGACGCAGAAGCGCGAGCGCTTCCAGACCGCCTTCGGGCTGTCCGTGTACGACGCCAGCGTGCTCTCCGCCAGCCGCGAACTGGCCGACTACTTCGAGCAGGTGCAGCAGGTCAGCGGCGACGCCAAGCTGGCCGCCAACTGGGTGATGGGCGAGCTGTCCAGTCTGCTCAACAAGGACGGCCTGGAAATCGAGCAATCGCCGGTTTCCGCCGAGCAGCTGGGCGGGATGATCCTGCGGATCAAGGACAACACCATCTCCGGCAAGATCGCCAAGATGGTCTTCGAGGCACTGGCCGCCGGCGAAGGCGCCACCGCGGACGAGGTCATCGAGAAGAAGGGCCTCAAGCAAGTCACCGATTCGGGTGCCATCGAGAAGATGCTCGACGAAGTGCTGGCGGCCAACGCCGAGCAGGTCGAACAGTACCGCGCCAGCGACGAGACCAAGCGCGGCAAGATGTTCGGTTTCTTCGTCGGCCAAGCGATGAAGGCGAGCAAGGGCAAGGCCAACCCCGGCCAGGTCAACGAGCTGCTGAAGAAGAAGCTCGAAGGCTGAAGCACGGGCCTTTGCGGGCGGCTCGCTTCGCCCGCGAAGGCACGGTGGAATTACTCTCCTCGCGCAGCGGTCATACAGCGAAGCCCGGCATGCGCCGGGCATTCGCCAATGGATCGCGGGCAGCGCCCGCCGCATGGAGCCATCGATGCGCCGCATCGCCTGCCTACTGATCTACGCCCTGCTGCTCGCCGGCTGTTCCAGCCTGGACCGCGGCGTCAGCCGCCCCTCCGCTCCGGCGCCATCCGCCACCAGCAGCCACTACAGTGAAACCGGCCAAGCCTCCTACTACGGCGCGCGCCACCACGGCAAACGCACCGCCAGCGGCGAGCATTTCGACCAGAATTCCCTCAGCGCCGCACACCGCACGCTGCCGTTCGGCACCCAGGTTCGGGTGACCAACCTGGCCAACCAGCACCAGGTGGTGGTGACCATCAACGACCGCGGTCCGGTGTCCCGGCGGCGCCTGATCGATGTCTCGAAGAAGGCCGCCGAAGCCCTTGGCATGCTCGACAGCGGCGTCGCCAAGGTACGCGTCGAGACCCTAGACTGAGCGCTTCATCGAACCAACCGGAGAGCCATATGAACGAACGCGAAAACGGCGAAAAGATTCGCCGCGAGGTGATGGGCGACGCCTACGTCGATCGCGCACTGAACAACGCCACCGAGTTCAGCCAGCCGCTGCAGGACTTCGTCAACCAGAACGCCTGGGGTTCGGTATGGGCGCGCGAAGGGCTGTCACGCCAGACCCGCAGCCTGATCACCCTGGCCACGCTGACCGCGCTGAAATGCTCGCAGGAACTCAAAGGCCACGTGCGCGGCGCGCTGAACAATGGCTGCACGGTGGAGGAAATCCGCGAAGCGCTGCTGCACTGCGCCGTCTACGCCGGCGTACCGGCGGCCATCGACGCCTTCCGCGCCGCCCAGGAGGTCATCGACGAGCACCTGGCGAAGGCATGAACGGCGCTCGCCGGCTCAGATCACCCCGGCGGACTGCAGGATCAGCAGGCCGACGTTGGTGGTCAGCACCGCGGCCAGCGTGGTGATGACGATGATCGCCGCGGCCAGGTCGTGGTTGCCGCCCATGGCGCGCGCCATGACGAAGCTGGCCGCCGCGGTGGGGCTGGCGAAGTAGAGGAACAGCACGCCCAGGTCGGCACCGCGGAAACCGCACAGGTAGGCGCCCAGGGTGCTGAAGAACGGCAGCCAGACCATCTTCAGCAGGCTCGAACCGAGCGCCAGCTTGCTACTCGCGCGCAACGAATCCAGCGACAGCGTGCCGCCGATGCAGATCAGCGCCAGCGGCATGGTCATCTGCGCGAAATAGTGCCCGGAGGTCATGGCCCAGGCCGGCAGGCGGATCTGGAAGTAGGCGAACGGGATCGCCGCCAGCACGCCGATGATCAGCGGGTTGCGCAGGATGCTCTTGGTCAGGCTCCAGACATCGGCCTTGGCGGTCGGGCTGTAGACCGCCAGCACCACCGACGACAGGCTGTTGTAGAAGAGGATCACCGCGCCGGCGAGCACGCCACCGAGCGAAAGCCCGTAGTCGCCGTACATGCTGGTGGCCAGCGCCAGGCCGATGATGCCGTTGTTGCCGCGAAACGCCCCTTGCGTATACACGCCGCGATCCTCGCGCGGGCAGCGCAGGATCGCCCAGCCCCAGGCGAGCAGGAATCCGCCCAGCGTGGCGGCGGCGAAGTAGCCGAGCAGCTTGGGCTGCATTGCCTGGCTCAGGTCGGCCTCGACGATGCCGAGGAACAGCAGGGTTGGCATGGTCGCGTTGAACACCAGAGAGGAGGCGGTGTTGACGAACGCGGCGTCGATCAGTTGCAGGCGCCGCAGCAACACGCCGACGAAGAGCATGGCGAACACCGGCGCGGTGATGTTCAGGGTTTCATGGAGGAGTGCGAACATGGTGGCTCACGCAGGTGCTTAGGCGGCTAATGATACATGCCCGCACCCATTTCTCGCGCTTCTCGTGCGTCGTTTCGCCTCATCGACTCGCGCAGCGCACAAATGAAAAGAGCGCCTCGCGGCGCTCTTCGGCATTGCACTCGGCTCAGCGTCGAACCGGACGCTTCTGCAGCTTGCGCTGCAGGGTGCGCCGGTGCATGCCCAGCGCCCGCGCGGTGGCGGAGATGTTGTTGTCGTGCTCGGCGAGCACGCGCTGGATGTGCTCCCACTGCAGGCGGTCGACCGACATCGGGTTTTCCGGCACCAGGTTTTCCAGGTCGGCATGCTCGGACAGCATCGCGGTGAGCACGTCGTCGGCATCCGCCGGCTTGCACAGGTAGTTGCTGGCGCCGCGCTTGATCGCCTCGACGGCGGTGGCGATGCTCGAATAGCCGGTGAGGATCAGCACCTTCATTTCCGGGTCCAGTTCAAGCATCTTCGGCAGCAGCACCAGCCCGGATTCGCCTTCCATCTTCAGGTCGAGCACCGCGTAGTCGGGCAGGTCCTGCTTGGCGATGGCCAGGCCTTCCTCGGCGGAGCCGGCCACGCTGACGCGCAGGCCGCGCCGGGTCATGGCGCGCGCCATCACGCGGGTGAAGGTGGCGTCGTCGTCCACCAACAGCAGGTGGGGCTGCTCCTCGCCGTCGAACAGGGATTCCTCGCTCATCTTCCACTCCTTCAAATGCTGGCGCCCGTTCGTCACAGGCTGTAGCGGCGCGGCAGGCGCAGCTCGGTGAGCGTGCCGCCGTCTTCATGGTTGTACAGTTTAACCGTGCCGCCGGCACGGGTGACGCTGGCCTGACTGAGGAACAACCCGAGGCCGAAGCCCTTGCCCTTGGTGGTGAAGAAGGGCTTGCCAAGCTGTTCGGCGATGGCCAGTGGCACGCCGAAACCGTGGTCGCGAATGCTCAGTTCGATCCACTGGATGTCCCAGCCTAGCTGGATATCCAGGTCGTCCGGGCAGGCATCCGCGGCGTTGTTCAACAGGTTGAGCAGCGCCTGGGTCAGATCCGGCGGCGGCAGCACCCGCGGCGCGGCGCCCTGACCGATGCACTGGAAGCGGTAACTGGCTTCCGGGCGCATCAGGTGCCAACGACGCAGCACCGCTTCCAGCCATTCAAGCGCAGTCTGCTCCTGGACAGCTTGACGGCGATCAGCTTCGGCGGCGCGAACCAGTTGCTGCAGGGTGTCCTTGCACAGCTGGACCTGCTCCTGCAGCACCGCCAGGTCTTCCTGCAGCAGCGGGTCCTTGTGCTCGATGCGCAGCTCCTTGATCAGCACGCTCATGGTCGCCAGCG
>DIEE01000144.1:0-4392 GCA_002418465.1 Pseudomonas sp. UBA5782
CACCGACGCTGCGCAGCGTCGGTGTCGAGGTCGACTGCGCCAGCGGCTGCCCGCCGCTGACGGTGAACGGCACGGGCGGCTTCCCGGCCGGGCGAATCGAAGTCGATGCCGGGCTCTCCAGCCAGTACGTCTCGGCCCTGCTGATGGCCGCCGCCTGCGCCGAAGGCCCGGTGGAAATCGCCCTGCGCGGCAAGGACATCGGCGCGCGCGGCTACGTCGACCTGACCCTGGCGGCGATGCGCGCCTTCGGCGCGCGGGTCGAACAGCAGGACGAGATGACCTGGCGCGTGCTGCCCGGCGGTTATGTCGCGCGCGACTACTTCATCGAGCCCGATGCCTCTGCCGCCACCTACCTGTGGGCGGCGCAGGCACTCAGCCAGGGCGACATCGACCTCGGCGTGGCGGATGCCGACTTCACCCAGCCGGACGCCCGCGCCAACGACTTCATCCGCCAGTTCCCGCAGATGCCGGCGCTGATCGACGGCTCGCAGATGCAGGACGCCATCCCTACCCTCGCGGTGCTCGCCGCCTTCAACCAGACCCCCGTGCGCTTCGTTGGCCTTGCCAATCTGCGGGTCAAGGAATGCGACCGCGTCGCCGCGCTGCACGATGGCCTCAACGCGATCCGCAGCGGCCTCGCCAGCGTGGAAGGCGACGACCTGCTGGTGGCCGCCGACCCGACGCTGGCCGGCAGCACCTGCGATGCGCTGATCGAAACCCACGCCGACCACCGCATCGCCATGTGCTTCGCCCTCGCCGGGCTGAAGATCCACGGCGTGCGCATCCTCGACCCGGAATGCGTGGCCAAGACCTACCCCGGCTACTGGAAGGCGCTGGGTTCGCTGGGCGTGAGCTTCGAGCGCGACTGAGCGGGCGTGATCGCTGTCCATGAAAAACGGCCCCGCGGGGCCGTTTTTGGTTTCCAACGGTTCAACACTTGATCAGCTCGAACATCTCGCGCATCGCGCGGCTGGCCAGGCGGCACATGAAGGCCGGGGTCAGGCGCTCGGAGGGCGCGCTGGTGCTCAGCGCGGCGACCACCCGGCCCTTCATGCGCAGCGGGATCGCCAGGCAATGCAGCTCGCGCTCGGACTCTCCCAGATCAAGGGCGAAACCGCGGTTCCTGATCACCTTGATCTCCTCCTCCAGCGCCTGCGGCAACGGCTGCGTGCGACGAAGCTTGTGCGCCAGGTCGCGGTCGTGGGCGAGGAACACCTTGCCCACCGCCGAGGTGCTCAGGGCGTCGCGGCGTTCGTCCGCCGGCAGGCTCAGCGGCCGCCCGCTGGCGTCCAGGGCATCGAGCGTGAGGTAGGAGCGCACGCCGCCGGAAACCGCGAGGAAGCAGTTCTCGCCGGTCAGCTCGCCGAAGGCGCGCAATGCAGGGGCAAAGGCCTCGCGCAGCCCGCCTTCGACTTCCTCCAGCGGCTGCGCCAGCCGGCGCAGGCGCAAGCCCAGCGAATAGAGGGTCCGCTCGCGACTGAGGTAGCCCAGCGACACCAGCGTATCGAGCATCCCGTGGGCAGTGCTCTTGCTCAACCCGGCGGCCTCGGCGATCTCCACCAGGCGCGCGCTGCCGCCCAGGTTCCTGATCGCTTCGAGAAGCAGCATGGCGCGTTCGACGGATTGGATGCTGCGGCTGTTTCTTTCCATGTCCCACTCTTCGACGCTGGTTGCGGTTGCTTGGCGAAAGCTTACCCGCACACGGACGGATTCGTCCGCCTCGGCCGATATCAGCCAAGCCGGACGCAACGTTCGACATCGCCGAACATTGCGCCTTTTCCCATGGCCGGCGACGAGCGAGCGGCGCCTGGGCCGTAAACTTCGCGTTCCATGGCGGGCCACCGGCCCCTGGCAGTCGACCCGAGGAGTCGCGCGATGAAGCTGTTCATCTATCAGCATTGCCCGTTCTGCGCCCGCGCGCGCATGGCCTTCGGCCTGAAGAACATTCCCTTCGAGCAGCAGGTGGTGCTCGAAGGCGACGCCGAGACGCTGGTATCGCGCGTCGGCAAGAAGGTCGTGCCGATCCTGCAGAAGGACGACGGCAGCTTCATGACCGAAAGCCTGGACATCGTCCGCTACCTCGACGAGCAGGCGCCACCCGCCACCTTCGTCGCCGCTGTGCCGGCCATCGAGCAGTGGTGCGATCAGGCCTGGCCGCTGCTGCTGAAACTCTGCATCCCGCGCTTCACCCGCGCGCACTTCGCCGAGCTGGCCACCGCCGCCGCGCGCCAGGCCTACGTCCGCCGCGAGGAAGCCGCGTTCGGCGACCTCGACGCCCTGCTGCGGGAAACGCCGACGCTGCTGCAGGCGCTGCAGCCCGGCCTTGAAGAGCTGGAAACGCTGCTGGCTCAGGAGCGTCCGTCGGGGTTCAGCGACTTCAGGCTGTACCCGATGCTGCGCATGCTCAGCATCGTCCGCGACGTTCGCTTCGGCCCGCAGGCGCTGGGTTACATGAACCGGATGGCGCAGCGTAGCGGCGTGCCGCTGCATTTCGACCAGGCCATGTGAGCACACCCCTCGCCAGCAAAAAATCATTCTTTCAACGATCAACAAGGAACCCACGATGAACCTCGAACTTCAAGGCGCAAAGGTACTGGTCAGTGGCGGCTCCCGCGGCATCGGCCGGGCCATCGTCGAATGCTTTCTCGCCGAGGGTGCCCAGGTGGGCTTATGCGCCCGTAGCGAAAGCGGCGTGCAGCAGGCCGAAAGCGAACTCGGCGGCCGGGCGTTCGGCCAGGCGGTGGACGTCACTAATCCCGAGCAGATGAGCCGCTGGGTGAATCAGGCCGCCGAACGCATGGACGGCATCGACATCATCGTCCCGAACGTCAGCGCGCTGGCCGGCGGTGGCGAGCTGAGCGTCTGGCGCGAGGCCTTCGAGACCGACCTGCTCGGCTCGGTGAGCTTCGTCAACGCCGCGCTGCCGTTCCTGAAACGTTCGCAGGCCGCTGCCATCGTGCTGATCTCCAGCGTTTCCGGGCGCGAGGTGGACATGTTCGCCGAACCCTACGGCGTGCTCAAAGCCGCGCTGATCCACTACGGCAAGACGCTCTCGGTACGCCACGCCGGCGAGGGCATCCGGGTCAATACCGTGTCGCCGGGCAACGTCTACTTCGCGGACGGCGTGTGGGGCAAGATCGAGCGCGAACAGCCCGAGGTCTTCGCCCAGTGCCTGGCGAGCAACCCGATGGGGCGGATGGCGCGGGTCGAGGAAGTCGCCAAGGCCACGGTGTTCCTCGCCAGCCGCGCGGCCAGCTTCACCACCGGCACCAACTTCCTGCTCGATGGCGGGCTGACCCGGGGCGTGCAGTTCTGAACCGACGCTGAACCCGCAAGCCTGCGCGGAGAACGTCCCGCGCAGGCTGCGTAGGCTCAGCCGCCAACCGCGGCCATGCTGGCGGAGTCGCCGATCGGCCGGCGGGTGCAGAACATCGACAGCATCGCGCCAACCACCAGCAGCACACCGACCACCACGAAGGCCATGGCGAAGCGACCGGAGCCAGCCACCACGTAGCCGGTGACGATCGGCGCCAGCAGACCAAACAGATTGCCCACCGCGGTGATGAAGCCGGCGGCGGTGCCGACGTCGTCTTCGGCGCGAACCAGGTCGTTGACCAGCGAAAGGTTCAGCGACACCGCCGAGGCGCAGGTGGCCAGGGACACGGTGATGACGAAGAGGATCGCCCAGGTGCTCTCCAGCATCGGCACCAGGAAGATCACCGAGGAGGCGAGCAGCACACTGGCCACCACCAGACGACGCTGGCCGGTGGCGGCTGCCTCGGGACGCATGACCTTGTCGCTGATGCGGCCGATGATGATCGCCAGGATCGCCGCGCCCAGGTAGGGAATCGCCGTGTAGATGCCGCTGCTCATCACCGTCAGGCCCTTCTCCGCCTGCAGGTAGCTAGGCAGCCAGGTGAGGAAGAAGTAGGTGGCGTAGACCGCGCAACCGTGCGACAGGGCGATCGCCCACATGCTTCGCGAACGCGCCAGGCCCGACAGCCCGAGGGCGGCGGCGGCCGGCTTGCCGCGCTGCGCAGCCGTCGCGTCCTGGCCGATTTCCTTGCGCTCCTCGCTGCCCAGCCAGGGCGCTTTCGATGGATGCGCGTACCACTTGAGCCAGGCGGCGAGCCAGACGAAGCCCAGCGCCGCGGCCACCACGAAGGCGATGCGCCAGCCGAAGGCGGTGATCAGCCAGCCGAAGCCGATGGCACCGACGGCCGGACCGACCAGGCTGCCGCTGTGGAACACCGCGGTGGCCATGCCACGCTCCCGGAGCGGCATCCACTCGCGGATCACCCGCGCGCCGGCCGGATAGGTGGTGGCTTCGCCCATGCCCATGATCAGCCGGCAGCTGAGCAGCGAGATGAAGCCGGTGGACAGCGCGGTGCA
>DIEE01000144.1:4407-9484 GCA_002418465.1 Pseudomonas sp. UBA5782
ATCAGCGCAATGAAGTACAGCCAGACGAAGGACGAGAAGAGGTAGCCCATGGCCACGGGCGAGATGTCGAACTCGTCCTTGAGGGCCTTGGAAGCGACCGATAGCGAAACCCGGTCGACATAGTTGATCAATGTGAGCGTGAACAGGAATGCATAGATCCAGACGCGCTTCTTCTGCAGAAGACCTGTTTCTTTTTGCATCTCCATCTCCTTGTAGTTATTGATGGGGATTACGGGTGTTTCGCTTGTCACTGCGGGCGCCGCTCGCCTCCGCGAGCGCAGGCACTGCGACGCCCTATCGGCGCGAGGCGCCGCCTATTTCAGCCAGTCGCGGATGTTGCCGACCAGGACATCGGTGGAGATGCCGTAACGATCGTGGAGCGTCGGCAGCGCGCCGGCGTCGAGGAAGCGATCGGGCAGCGCGACGTGGCGCACCTCGGGCAGCACGCGCGCCTGCAGCAGGCTCATGGCGATGGCTTCGCCGAGCCCGCCGATCTGCGTGTGGTTCTCGGCGATCACCACCAGCCGGCCGGAGCGGCGGCACTGCTCGACGATGGTCTCGACGTCCAGAGGCTTGATGGTCGGCACGTGCAGCACCGCCACATCGACCGTGTCCTTGGCCAGCGCGTCGGCAACTTCCAGCGCGCGCATGGTCATCAGCCCGGACGCGATGATCAGCACGTCCTTGCCGTCACGCAGCAACTTGGCCTTGCCCAGCTCGAAGCTGTAGTCGTACTCGTCTAGCACCAGCGGCACCCGGCCACGCGGCAGGCGCATGTACACCGGCCCTTCGTGCCTGGCGATGGCCGCCACGCACTGCTCGACTTCCAGCGCATCGCAGGGGTCGATGACCATCATGTTGGGTACCGCGCGCATCATCGCCAGGTCTTCGGTGGCCTGGTGGCTGGGACCATAGCCGGTGGTGAGGCCGGGGGGCGCCGCGCAGATCTTGACGTTGAGGTTTTCCTCGGCGATCACCTGATGGATGAAGTCGTAGGCGCGCCGCGTGGCGAACACCGCGTAGGTGGTGGCGAAGGGGATGAAACCTTCCTTGGCCATGCCACCGGCGGCGGCCATCAACAGCTGTTCGGCCATTCCCATCTGCAGGAAGCGCTCGGGGGTACTGGCGGGAAAAGATGTGCAGGTCGGTGTACTTGGCGAGGTCGGCGGTCATGCCGACGATGCGCGGGTCCTTCTCCGCCTGCTCGACCAGCGCGTGGCCGAAGGGAGCGGGCTTGGTGCGCTGACCCTCGCCGACGATGGAAGCCATCATCGAGGACGTGGTCAGCTTCGGTTTGCTGGCTGCGGGGGCGTTCATTGCGGGCTCCTTGGCGCATGGCCTGCATCGAGGACGGCGATGGCCTGCTGCCATTCTTCCGCCTCCACACGGATGAAATGGTTCTTCTCGCGGGTTTCCAGGAATGGCACGCCCTTGCCCATCAGGGTGTCGAAAAGGATCACCCGTGGCTTGGGTTCGCTGACCGCACGGGCGGTGTCGAAGGCGTCGATGACCGCCTGCAGGTCGTTGCCGTCGACACGCTGCACGTGCCAGCCGAAGGCCTCCCACTTGTCCACCAGCGGTTCGAACTGGAGGATCTCGTGGGACGGGCCGTCGGCCTGCTGGCGGTTGATGTCGACCAGGTTGATCAGGTTGGACAGCTTGTGGTGCGCCGCCGACATCGCGGCTTCCCACACGGCGCCCTCGTCCAGCTCGCCATCGGACATCGAGTTGTAGACGAAGGCCGCGTTGTCCTTCATGCGCAGGCCGAGGGCCTGGCCGACGGCGATGGCCAGGCCCTGGCCCAGCGAGCCGCCGGAGATTTCCATCCCCGGCGTGTAGGTGGCCATGCCCGACATCGGCAGGCGGCTGTCATCGGAACCGTAGGTCTCCAGTTCTTCCTCGGGCAGCACGCCGGCTTCCAGCAGCGCAGCGTAGAGGGCGATGGCGTAATGACCGTGGGACAGCAGGAAGCGGTCGCGCCCTTCCCACTCAGGTTCCTCGGGGCGGATGTTCAGCGCGTGGCAGTAGGCCACGGCCAGCACATCCGCCCAGCCCAGCGCCTGGCCGACATAGCCCTGGCCCTGCACTTCGCCCATGCGCAGGGCGAAACGGCGCACGCGCCAGGCATGCGTGGCCAGTTTTTCGAAGGCCGGAACATCGGCCTGCGTGATGGAATACTCGGTCATCTTGTCCTCCGTTAGTGACCTGGAATACTTGGCGCCACTGATGCAAGATATTCATCAGAACGCCGCCAAATAGAGCAATCCACCAGATCTTCTCGGAAAAAAATGCCCCTACAAAAGGTTTGTTTGCGTCAATCGATGAACCAGATTCACGCATGAATCGCTTCAAGCGATTGCCGCTGCCGGCCCTGCGGATCTTCGAGGCGGCCGGCAGAACCTGCTCGTTCGCCCTCGCCGCCAGGGAGCTGGACCTCTCGCCCAGCGCCGTCAGCCACGCCATCCGCAAGCTGGAAACCGGCGCCGAGCTGACCCTGTTCACCCGCAGCGCGCGCACCATCGCGCTCACCGCCGAAGGCGCCCTGCTGCTGGAACACGTGCAGCGCGGGCTGGAGGAAATGAGCCGCGGCTTCGCCATGGCGATTTCCGAAACCACGGTGCCATTGCGCCTGCACGTGGCGCCGACCTTCGCCACGCAATGGCTGATTCCGCGGCTGGCGCGCTTCGTCCGCGAACATCCGGGCATCGACCTGCGCATCTCGGCGAGCACCGACTACGCCACCTTCGAGAACGACGACTTCGATCTGGATATCGTCTACGGCGAGCCGCGCCGCTCGGCGCACGAAAAGACGCCGCTGCTGATCGAGGAACTGACGCCGCTGTGCAGCCCGGAGTTGGCACCGTCGATCCGCTCGATGCAGGACCTGTACGCGCAGACGCTGATCAAGAGCGACGGCCAGTCGGTGCAGTGGAAAGGCTGGTTCGCCGCCAACGACCTGCTCACGCCGAGCCACTACGGGCTGGCCTTCGACCGCAGTTCGATGGCCATTTCGGCTGCCGTCGACGGGCTTGGCGTGGTGCTGGAGTCGACCCTGCTCGCGCAACGCGAGATAGCCGCCGGCAAGCTGGTCGCACCGCTACGCGGCCTGAGCAACTCGGTGCGTTACGTCGGCCATTACCTGGTGCATCCGCGCAGGCACCGTCAGCACGATGCCTTCACCCAGTTCAAACGCTGGCTGCTGGAAGAACTGGCAGCGGGCGAGGAACGCTAGCGCGGTTGCTGCAACAGCCAGCCACTGACCTGGCGGGCGAGGTCGTCGCTGGCGCGGCCGAAGGCGTCGACGACTTCGGGCACCGCACTGCCCTGCACCGCCTGGCTCACCTCGAAACGCCGGCTGGCGAGGATCGCCCGGCTGCGGGTGTCGATCAGTTGTGCGTCGAAGCGGATTAGCACCTGCGGCTGGCCGGCCTGGTATTCGCTCTGGAACGCGCGCAGGTTGCCGCCCAATTCGCGCTCGGCGCGCAGGTTGTCGTCGTCGCTGCTCAGCCGGGCGATGCCGCCGCCGGCGCGCAGTGCCTCGATCAGGCGGTCGCGCAGCAGCACCGGTGCGGCGTCGCTCCAGCGCGCGCCCTTGTAGAAGCTCAGCCGGTCCGGCTGCGGCAGCACGGCGATGCGGTTGCCTTCCAGCCCGCCGGCGGCTTTCGGCCGGGTGACGCGCAGCGAGCTGTCGTCGCCGGGAGTGGCCGCCGCAACGGCGAAGCGGCCGCCGGGCAGCAGGTAGGTGTCCACCGCTTCGGGCTGCGACAGCGCCGAGCAGCCGCCGAGCAGCAAGGCGCCGGCCAGCAGGGCGAAGGGGCGCCCCAGGGAAACGCGGATCATGGCTCGAACTCCTGTGCATGTTCCCGCCCGAGCAGATAGCCCACCGGGTTTTCGTTGAGGCCGTGGCTGACCTGGCGCAGCGAGGCCAGGGTTTCGCGCAGCTCGCGGATCGCCGGGCCAAGCTCGCCGAGACCCTGCAGGCCGTTGGCCAGCGAATCGCTGTTGGCGGCGAGGATGCCGTCCAGCCGCGCACTGCTGCCCTGCAGCGAGGCCATCGTCTGTTCGGCCTGGTCCAGCACCGCGCGGCCCTTGTCGTTGACCAACCCGTTGGCGTTGCGCATCAGCAGCGTGGTCTGCTCCAGCGTCGCACTGGCCTGCTGGCTGGCCAGGGCCAGCTGATGGACCATCTCGCGCACGTCGTCGCGCTGCTCGGCGATCATCGCGGTGGATTGCTGCAGGTTGTCCAGGGTCTTGCTGATGCGCTCGGCGTTGTCTTCGGAAAGCATGCGGTTGATGCCCGTCAGCGCCTGGGTGACACCGGTCATCAGGTCCTCGCCGTTGGCCAGCAGGCGGGCGATGGGCGACGGGTCGGCGACGATGATCGGCGGCTCGCCGTTCTGCTCCAGCAGCGCCTGGCTTTCCGGCGTGCCGCCGCTGAGCTGGATCTGCGAGGTGCCGGTGATGCCGTTCATCGACAGCTTGGCGCGGGTGTCCAGCTTGATCGGCGTGGTGGCGACGATGCGGATCTGCGCCACCACTTGGCGCGGGTCCTTCGGGTCGAGGTGGAGTTCTTCCACCTCGCCGACGCGAATGCCGCTGTACTGCACCGTACTGCCCTGGGAGAGGCCGCTGACGGCCTCCTTGAAGACCACCCGGTAGCGGTTGTAGTCGCCCTCGCCGGAACGCCCCAGCCAGAAGGCGAAGAGCATGGCGGCGGCGATGGCGATCACCGTGAACAGTCCGATCAGTACGTGATGGGCTCGGGTTTCCATCAATCCTTCTCCCGCAGGGATGCATGGGTTTGCTCGGCGGCACGCGCACGCGGGCCATGAAAGTAGTCGCGAATCCAGGCGTCGTCGTAATCCGCCACCACCTCGAGGCGGTCGGCCACCAGCACGCGCTTCTGTGACAGCACGGCGATGCGGTCGGTGATCGCGTAGAGCGTGTCGAGGTCGTGGGTGACGATGAATACCGACAGCCCCAGCGCCTCGCGCAGGGTCAGGATCAGCTGGTCGAAGGCCGCCGCGCCGATCGGGTCGAGCCCGGCGGTGGGTTCGTCGAGGAACAGGATGTCCGG
>DIEE01000143.1 GCA_002418465.1 Pseudomonas sp. UBA5782
AGCAGGTCTTCGGCGTGGGGCAGCAAGCTGGCGTCCAGCGCCGTCGGCGTCACCGGCAGACGCGCCGCGTAACCCCAACCGGTGCCCGCGCCGAACCAGTCGCCCTCTGCCGCGCGCGGCAGCTCGACGCGTTCCGGCGGCAGCACGGCTTCGGCGCCGGCCAGGCGCATCTCGCCGTCTTCCAGGCGATAGCAGCCCCAGTACACCTCGTCCATCCGCGCATCGATGGCGGCGGCGACCTGGCTGGCGGCGTGCTCGCGGTACGCGCGCTGGGCCAGCACGGCGAGATCGGAGATCGGCAGCACCGGGCGCTGCAGCGCGAAGGCCAGGCCCTGAACCACACCGATGGCAATGCGCACGCCGGTGAAGGCGCCGGGGCCACGACCGAAGGCGATGGCATCCAGCGCACTCATGGCGATGCCGGCCTCGGCGAGGATTTCGCCGATCATCGGCAGCAGCCGCTGGGCGTGCAGGCGCGGGATCACCTCGTGACGCACCAGCACGCGCTGCTCGTGGAGCAAGGCAACGGAACAGGCTTCGGTGGAGGTGTCCAGGGCCAGCAAGGTGGTCATCGGCGGGTCCGCACTGAGGGAAGAAAAGGCCGCGCATTATAGCCGCAGCGATACGGGCCGCGTGCCGCCAACGGAGGTTTCCGACGCAAACGAAAACGGCCCGCAAGCGGGCCGTTCGGATCGCGCAGCGGATCAGCTAAGCGCGGCGAACACCTTGGAGGTGATCTCGTCGACCGAGCCCACGCCCTGCACCGCGGTGTACTTCGGCGTGCCTTCGGCGGCGGCGAGCTGCTGGTAGAAGTCCACCAGCGGCTTGGTCTGCGAGTGGTACACCGACAGGCGATGACGCACGGTCGCTTCCTTGTCGTCCTCGCGCTGGATCAGCGCCTCGCCGGTGATGTCGTCGACGTCGGCGACCTTCGGCGGGTTGTGCTCGACGTGGTAGACGCGACCCGAATCCGGGTGCACGCGGCGACCGGCGATGCGGCTGACGATTTCCTCGTCGTCGACGGCGATTTCCACCACGCTGTCGATCTTCACGCCGGCCTGCTTCAGCGCTTCGGCCTGCGGGATGGTCCGCGGGAAGCCGTCGAAGAGGAAGCCGTTGACGCAGTCGGGCTGGGCGATGCGTTCCTTGACCAGGTTGATGATCAGGTCGTCGGACACCAGGCCGCCGCTGTCCATCACGCTCTTGGCCTTGAGGCCGAGCTCGGTGCCGGCCTTGACCGCCGCACGCAGCATGTCGCCCGTGGAAATTTGTGGGATACCGAACTTCTCGGTGATGAAGCGAGCTTGAGTACCTTTGCCGGCACCGGGTGCCCCCAGCAGAATCACGCGCATCGCTTTGCTCCTCAAAGTAGTAAGTCGTCGGACCGGCCTCTTGGGGCCCATCTCTATACCGGTTGCAGCGGCGGCGCGGGCTACACGGCCCGCCCAAAAGGTTGACCAAGATACACAGCGCACCGAAGCGGCACAAGCCGCCAAAAGTCTGAGCATTCACCGCCTTTAGCAGGCTTTTCCCCGGCCCGGCACGCTGCGCCCGACGGCCGGGAAAGTGCCGGGCACGCGCCGCGACCGGCGGCCGCACCGGGGGACTCTAGCCGGTGTTGCGCAGGCCCGCGGCGATCCCCGCCACACTCACCAGCAGCGCCTGCTCAAGCGGCGCCTCGGGTTGCGTCTCGGCCTGTCGCGAACGCGCCAGCAGCTCGACCTGGAGCAGGTGCAGCGGGTCGAGGTAGGCGTCGCGCACGCTGATCGATTCCAGGGTTTCCGGGTTATGACCGAGCAGCTGCGACTGTCCGGTCAGGCCGATCACCGCCGCGCACGCCTGTGACAATAGGTCGCGCAATTGTTCGCCTAGGGGGCGTAGCGAAGGCTCCACCAGGCGTTCGTCGTAGAGCCGCGCGATGTTGCCATCGGCCTTGGCGAGGACCATCTCGAGCATGTCGATGCGGGTGCGGAAGAACGGCCAGGACTCGCGCATCTGTCGCAGCAGATCGCCTTCGCCGCGACCCAGTGCATCACCCAGCGCGCGCTCCCAGCCGAGCCAGGCGGGCAGCATCAGGCGCGTCTGGGTCCAGGCGAAGATCCACGGAATCGCCCGCAGGCTTTCGACGCCGCCCTGGCGTCGCTTGGCCGGACGGCTGCCCAGCGGCAGGCGACCGAGTTCCTGCTCCGGCGTCGCCTGGCCGAAGTACTCGACGAACTGCGGGTTCTCGCGAACCACCGCGCGATAGGCGGCCACGCCATCGGCGGCCAGGCGATCCATCTGTTCGCGCCATGCCGGCTGCGGCACCGGCGGTGGCAGCAGGGTCGCCTCCAGCACGGCGGCCAGGTAGAGGTTGAGGTTCTGCTCGGCGATCGCCGGCAGGCCGAACTTGAAGCGGATCATTTCGCCCTGCTCGGTGGTGCGGAAACGTCCGTTCACCGAGCCCGGCGGTTGCGAGAGGATCGCCGCGTGCGCCGGGCCGCCGCCGCGCCCGACCGTGCCACCGCGGCCGTGGAACAACAGCAGCTCGACCTGCTGCTCGCGGCAGATTTCCACCAGCCGCTCCTGCGCACGGTATTGCGCCCAGGCCGCCGCGGTGGTGCCGGCGTCCTTGGCCGAATCCGAATAGCCGATCATCACTTCCTGCGGGCCGCACAGGCTGGCGCGGTAGTCGGCCAGGCCAAGCAGTTTCTCGATCACCGGGCCGGCGTTGTCCAGGTCGGCGAGGGTCTCGAACAACGGCACCACACGCAGCGGCCGGCGCAGGCCGGACTCCTTGAGCAGCAGTTGCACGGCGAGGATGTCCGAGGCGGCGCCGGCCATGGAGATGATGTAGGAGCCCAGCGACGCCGCCGGGGCCTGCGCGGCGACACGGCAGGTGGCGAGCACTTCGGCGGTGTCTTCGCTGGCCTGGTAATCAGCCGGCAGCAGCGGCCGGGGGTTCTTCAATTCCTCCTGCAGGAAGGCCAGGCGCCGCGCCTCGTCCCATTCGCGGTAGCGTCCCAGGCCGAGGTATTCGGTGATTTCGCCGAGCGCAGCGGCGTGTCGTGCGGCGTCCTGGCGCAGGTCCAGGCGGACCAGGAACAGGCCGAAGCTGGACACTCGGCGCAGGCAGTCGAGCAGCGCGCCGTCGGCGATCATGCCCATGCCGCAGTCATGCAGCGAGCGGTAGCACAGCTCCAGCGGCTCGCGCAGTTCGTCGGTGTCCTGCAGCACCGCAGCACCAGGCGCCAGGGGTTCGTGCAACGCCGACTGCGCCCAGTTGCGCGTCGCCCGCAGGCGTTCGCGCAGGGTCTTGAGCACCTGCCGATACGGCTCCGGGGTATCGCCGGCACGCGCGCGCAGGGCGTCGCTGGCCTGCTGCATGGACAGATCGGCGGCCAGCCGGTCGACATCGCGCAGGTACAGGTCGGCGGCCATCCAGCGCGCCAGCAGCAACACTTCGCGGGACACGGCGGCGGTGACATTGGGGTTGCCGTCGCGGTCGCCGCCCATCCAGGAAGCGAAACGGATCGGCGCGGCGTCCAGCGGCAGGCGCTCCCCGCAGCAGTCCTGCAACGTCCGGTCGACGCCACGCAGCACGCGCGGCAAGGCATGCCAGAGGGAATGCTCGATCACCGCGAAGCCCCACTTGGCCTCGTCCACCGGAGTTGGCCGGACGCGGCGAATTTCCTCGGTGTGCCAGGCCTCGGCGATCAGCCGCTGCAGGTTGTCGCGAACCTCGTCGCGCTCAGCCGCGCCCAGGTCGTCGTGGTCCTGCACGGCGAGCTGGGCGGCGATGGCGTCGTACTTCTGGATCAGCGTGCGACGCGCCACTTCGGTCGGGTGCGCGGTGAGCACCAGCTCGATCTCCAGGCCCGCCAACTGCTTCGCCAGGGCATCACCGGCATGCCCGTCGCCACGCAGGCGTGCCAGCAGTTCGCCAAGCACGTGGGTCTCGAACGGGGGCGCTTCATCGGCGCGCCGACGGCGGATGCGGTGGTACTGCTCGGCGATGTTGGCCAGGTTGAGGAACTGGTTGAACGCCCGCGCCACCGGCAGCAACTCCTCCTCGCGCAGCCCGTCGAGGGTTTCGCCCAGTTGCCGGGCGCCCTCCTCCGACCCGCGTCGGGCGGCCTTGGCGCCCTTGCGGATGCGCTCGATGCGTTCGAGGAAGTCCTCGCCGTGTTGCGCACGGATGGTGTCGCCCAGCAGCTCGCCGAGCAGATGAACGTCCTCGCGCAGTCGTGCGTCGATTTCCGCCATGCCGGTTCTCCTCCGTCGTTCACGCCGGCGGTGGGCCGGCAATCAATCTGAACGAGCGCGGACGAAGTTGTTCAAAACCCTTGAGCACGCCGCTTGCGGCGATCCGCACAAACAACCTGCCCCGAAGGTTTCCACGCCGGGGAATGAGGTAAGCATGAAGATTCGTGAACTGGCCAAACACTGGGAAGAGAACGCCAAAGGCCGACTGACCCGCGGCCAATACAACATCAACCTGGACCTCGAGTCGGCCGCCCGCCTCGCCGCGCTGTCGGAGATGTACCCCAAGCGCAACGTCGAGGAACTGCTCGCCGAACTGGTCGCCGCCTCGCTGGAGGAACTCGAAGCCAGCCTGCCCTACGTCAAGGGCAACCAGGTGGTCGCGGTCGACGAACAGGGCGATCCGTTGTACGAGGACATCGGCCCCACGCCGCGTTTTCTGGCGCTGTCACGGCGCTATCTGCAGGACCTGAGCGAACAGCGCGACAGCAGCAACCACTAGCCCAATCCCCTTTCACGCGCCGCCCACGCCGCTTTTTTGAAGCGGTGCGCCGGCTGCCGCGCGCCATTTTTTCGCTGACCGTTCAGTCAGGAAAAACAATTGAACATTTTCTCGAGGCGGCCAGTCGGAAAAGTATGTCGCCGTTTCCAGGACTGCCGCACGCCCCGATATCGATATCACAGGCAGGCAAGGTTCCCGGAAGGCCGGCGAGATCACGGAATAAAACGATCGCACTGCAATCCAGGAGGCACTTTTCATGAACTCAGGTACTGCCAAATCCGCATCGCCCAGGAGCGGCATCACACTCGCCGCATTGGCCCTGGGCAGCATGCTGCTGCTCGCCGGCTGCGCCGGCAATCCGCCCACCGAACAGTTCGCCGTCAGCAATACCGTGCTGAAGAGTGCGACGGCGGCAGGCGCCACGGAATACGCCCCGGTCGAACTGCGCACCGCGCAGGAAAAGATGACCCGCGCCGAATCCCTGGCCAAGGAAAAAGACTACGAAGAGGCGCGTCGACTGGCCGAGCAGGCCGAGTGGGACGCCCGCGTGGCCGAACGCAAGGCGCTGGCCGCCAAGGCCGAGAAGGCCTACCAGGACTCCCAGCAGGGCGTGCAAGACCTGCGTGACGAAGGCCAACGCAGCACCATCATCGTCAAGTGATGGTTCGGCAACGAACTCGAAAAGGATGAGTTGATATGCGCAAGACACTGTTGATACCTGCCCTCTCGGCGCTCACGCTGGCCCTCGTCGGTTGCGCCTCCAAACCCAACCCCAATCTCGACCAGGCGCGCGCAAGCTATAGCCAACTGCAGACCAATCCGCAGGCTGCCACGCTGGCGCCGATCGAGACCAAGGAAGCGGCCGACATGCTCAGCCGCGCCGAGTTGGCCTACACCGGCGACAACGATCAGAAGACCGTCGACCAGCTGGCCTACCTGACCAATCAGCGCGTCGTCGTGGCGGAAGAAACCATCCGCATGAAGACCGCCGAGCAGAACCTCTCCGGCGCCGCCGCGCAACGCACCCAGGCCCGCCTGGACGCGCGCACCGCACAGGTGGATTCGCTGCTCGGCACGCTGAAGCCGCAACCTACCCCGCGTGGCGACATGGTCACCTTGGGCGACGTGCTGTTCGAGGTCGACCGTGCCGAACTGAAACCGGCCGGCATGCGCCAGCTGTACACCCTAGGCGACTATCTGAAGAAGAACCCCGAGCGCCAGGTAGTGGTCGAGGGCTTCACCGACAGCACCGGCACCGCATCGCACAACATGCAGCTGTCGCAGCGCCGCGCCGACTCAGTGAAGGTCGCACTGACCAGCATGGGCATCGCCCCGCAGCGCATCACCACCCAGGGCTACGGCATGAGCAACCCGGTGGCGAGCAACGACACGCCAGATTCGCGCGTGCTCAACCGCCGCGTCGAGATCACCATCTCGCCGGACGCGCAGCCGGTCGCACCGCGGGTAATCACCCAGTAAGTAATCCGCCGCAAAACGAAAACCCCGCCTCGGCGGGGTTTTCGTTTAGTAGGGGTGCGCCATGCACACCGCAATCCCATTTGGAAGCCCCCGATGCGCGCGGTGCACCCGTGAACCACGCGGCACGCGGATACCTCGACGGCCTTTCGTAGGGTGCGCCATGCGCACCGCAATCCCATTCGAAAGCCCCCGGTGCGCGCGGCGCACCCTACGTGAACCACGCAGCAAGACGGAGCTCTGCGCGCCACCCGACTTGCGCACATAAAAAAGCCCCGCTTTCGCGGGGCTCCTGGTACAGCGGGTGCGGGTCGGCTTACATCATGCCGCCCATGCCACCCATGCCGCCCATGTCCGGCATGCCGCCGCCAGCAGGCTTGTCTTCAGCCACTTCGGCGATCATCGCTTCGGTGGTGATCATCAGGCTGCCGATGGAGGTAGCGGCTTGCAGCGCGGTACGGGTCACCTTGGCCGGATCGAGAATACCCATCTCGATCATGTCGCCGTAGGTGTCGGTCGCGGCGTTGAAGCCGAAGTTGCCCGAACCCTGCTTGACCTTGTCGACCACTACGCTCGGCTCGCCGCCGGCGTTGGCGACGATCTGGCGAAGCGGGGACTCGACGGCGCGACGCAGCAGCGCGATACCGACGTTCTGGTCTTCGTTCTCGCCTTTCAGCTCGGCGATGGCCTGCAGGGCGCGCACCAGGGCAACGCCACCGCCAGGCACCACGCCTTCTTCGACCGCAGCACGGGTAGCGTGCAGGGCGTCTTCGACGCGGGCTTTCTTCTCTTTCATCTCGACTTCGGTGCCGGCACCGACCTTGATCACGGCAACACCGCCAGCCAGCTTGGCCAGGCGCTCTTGCAGTTTTTCACGGTCGTAGTCGGAAGTGGTGTCGTCGACCTGCTTGCGGATCTGCGCAACGCGGGCCTCGATGTCCACTTGCTGGCCAGCGCCGTCGATGATGGTGGTGTTTTCCTTGTTCAGCACGACGCGCTTGGCGTTACCCAGGTGTTCCAGGGTGGCGCTTTCCAGGCTCAGGCCGACTTCTTCGGAAATCACGGTACCGCCAGTGAGGATGGCGATGTCCTGCAGCATGGCCTTGCGACGGTCGCCGAAGCCCGGAGCCTTGACGGCTGCGACCTTGACGATGCCACGCATGTTGTTGACGACCAGGGTAGCCAGGGCTTCGCCTTCGACGTCCTCGGCAACGATCAGCAGCGGACGACCGGCTTTGGCGACAGCTTCCAGCACCGGCAGCATTTCGCGGATGTTGGAGATCTTCTTGTCGACCAGCAGGATCAGCGGGCCGTCGAGTTCGGCGACCATGGTGTCCGGCTTGTTGATGAAGTAGGGGGACAGGTAGCCACGGTCGAACTGCATGCCTTCGACGACGGACAGTTCGTTTTCCAGGCCCGAGCCTTCTTCGACGGTGATCACGCCTTCTTTACCAACCTTCTCCATGGCTTCGGCGATGATGTCGCCGATGGAGTTGTCGGAGTTGGCGGAGATGGTGCCAACCTGGGCGATGGCCTTGGAATCGGCGCACGGCTTGGCCAGGTTCTTCAGCTCGGCGACGATGGCGATGGTCGCCTTGTCGATGCCGCGCTTGAGGTCCATCGGGTTCATGCCGGCAGCGACGGCCTTCAGGCCTTCGTTGACGATGGCCTGGGCCAGAACGGTGGCGGTGGTGGTGCCATCACCGGCGGCGTCGTTGGCCTTGGACGCAACATCCTTGACCAGCTGCGCGCCCATGTTCTCGAACTTGTCCTTGAGCTCGATTTCCTTGGCGACGGAAACGCCGTCCTTGGTGATGGTCGGAGCACCGAAGCTCTTTTCCAGAACCACGTTGCGGCCTTTCGGGCCGAGGGTGGCTTTGACGGCGTCGGCCAGTACGTTCACGCCGACGAGCATTTTCTTGCGAGCGGAATCGCCGAATTTGACTTCTTTAGCAGCCATGGTGATTGATCCTCAATTCTTTAATTAGTGACGGGATTCGCGGGAATCAGGCTTCGATGACGGCGAGGATTTCGTTCTCGCTCATCACCAGCAGGTCTTCGCCGTCGACTTTCACGGTGTTGCTGCCGGAGTACGGGCCAAACACCACTTTGTCGCCGACTTTGACGGCCAGGGCGCGCACTTCACCGCTGTCCAGCACTTTGCCAGCGCCTACGGCGACGATTTCGCCACGGTTCGGTTTTTCGGCAGCGGAACCCGGCAGCACGATACCGCCAGCGGTTTTGGTTTCTTCTTCGCTGCGACGAATCACGACGCGGTCATGCAGAGGACGAAGCTTCATTGTCGATCTCTCCCAATTGAGTGTTTTCCGGCGCCGGCTCGGTGCCGGCGGGTTTGCAAATCCGGCGGTGCCGGTTGCGGCCCGCAGAGCGGACCGCAGAAGACAGCCTGTCGACGTGACAGGGACCTTGCGGTGTCCGCTAGATGCGGGCGTACAAGCGCATTTCAAGGGCTGCAGGCGAAAATTTTTCGTCATGACGCTTCAAGCGGGCCAGCGGATCGACGCCGTCGATCATTGATCGCGGCGCTCGTATTCGCCTTCGATGACGTTAGGTCGGGCCGCGCTCGGTCGGGCCGCGTCAGGCCGCGGCCCGGCATTCGCCGGATCGTCGGCGAAGGCGCGCTGACGTTGCACCTGGGCTTCGATCCGGCGACCGAGCGCGCGCAGCAGCAGGCGGCGGGTGAACGGGATGATCAACAGCNNAGGCCGATGAAGTCGCTGATGAAGCCCGGCAGCACCAGCAGGCCACCGCCCAGGGCGATCATCAGGCCTTCGAGCATTTCCTTTTCCGGCAGCTCTCCGCGTGCCAGGCGCTCACGCGCGCGCCAGGCGGTGGCGACGCCGGCCACGCGCAGCAGCACGCCGCCAAGCAGCGCGCTGCCGACCAGCAGCAACAGCGTCGGCAGTACGCCGATGGCGCCGCCGAC
>DIEE01000142.1 GCA_002418465.1 Pseudomonas sp. UBA5782
GCGCGTCAGCGAGCCGTTGCGCACGGCCCAGCGCAACAGCGGCGCGGCGTTGCGCACGCCGGCGTGGATCAGCCGGCGCTTGCCCGGGCCGAAGTCGAAGCCGAGCATGCGTTCCGCCCAGTCCGGCAGCAGGTCGATGCCAGCCTGCATCATCAGCGCGCCGAACGGCTTCGCCAGGGCGCTGGGTGCGGGCGCATCGAGGAGGATGCGCAGCACCTCGCTCGAACGCTCGTCGCAGACCAGTTGCGCGCGCTGCGCCTGCAGATAGTCGGCGATCTCCACCCGCGAGCGCGGTACGTCACGCGCACCGAGGCGTTCGGCGACCAGGGCGATTTCGGCGTAGTAGCGGTCTTGCTCGCTGCCCGGCAGGTCGGGGTCGAGATAACGCAGGTGCGCCTTGAGAAAGCTGCTGACCTCGGCCACGTGGACCCAGGTCAGCAGCGCCGGATCGGACGCCGCGTAGGGCCGCCCGTCGGCCGCTCTCCCGACCACGCCTTCGTGGATGCGCCGGACCCGCTCGATCAGCCGTTCGGCGTCGGCGCGGCTGCCGTAGGTGGTGGCCGAGATGAACTGCCCGGTGCGGCGCAGCCGGCCGAGCATGTCCTCGCGGAAATTGGAATGGTCCCAGACGCCAGCCAGCGCCAACGGGTGCAGTGCCTGCAGCATCAGCGCGGAGATTCCACCGATCAGCATCGAGGTGAAGTCGCCGTGGACCTTCCAGCACGCCGAGTCCGGTCCGAACAGGCCGGGATCGCCCGGCGGGTTCTCGAAGTCGACGCCGCCGAGCGCGAGGCCGGTGAGGCTGAGGAGCTGGGTTTCGATGCGGCGGCGAAGGATTTCCATCGGCCGATGATAACGGATGCGCCGGGCGTTGCAGGTCGCCGGCGCGCACGCCGACGACGCGCACGGCTCAACGGTTCAGGCGGTTCTCGATCAGGTCGTCGACCACGCNNCTGCGGGCCCTGCACGGCGAGCATGGCGAGGTCGGCGCGCTCGCGCAGCTCGACGGCGAAGCCTTCGCTGCACTGGCGCATCCAGGCCAGGTCCTTGTCGCGGGTGGCGGCATTCACCACCAGACGGTAGCCGTCGTCAGTGAGGTAGACGATCAGGTCGTCGACCACGCCCGGATCGGCCAGGGTCGAGGTATCGCCCAGTTCGTCCAGCTCGTTGCAGGCGATCTTGCGCAGGATGCGCCGCATGATCTTGCCGGAACGGGTCTTCGGCAGGCTTGGCGCCCATTGCAATGCGTCCGGCTTGGCGAAGCTGCCGATCTCGCCGGCGACCCGCTTGAGCAGGTCCTGCCTGAGCCCGTCGCTTGGCTGGGCGCCGTTCATCAAGGTGACGAAGGCATACAGCCCCTGGCCCTTCACCGCATGCGGGCAGCCGACCACCGCGGCCTCGGCGACTTCGTCATGGCTGACCAGCGCGCTTTCCACTTCGGCGGTGCCGATGCGGTGGCCGGAGACGTTGATCACGTCGTCGACGCGGCCGGTGATCCAGTAGTCGCCGTCCTCGTCACGGCGCGCGCCGTCGCCGGTGAAGTAGTAGCCGGGGTACTGCGAGAAGTAGGTGTCGATCAGCCGCTGGTGATCGCCGTAGATGCTGCGGATCTGGCTCGGCCAGCTGGCCTTGATCGCCAGCATGCCGGCGCCGGCACCGACGATTTCCTGGCCCTGTTCGTCGAGGATCACCGGCTGTACGCCGAAGAACGGCTGCGTCGCCGAGCCGGGCTTGAGCGCCATGGCGCCGGGCAGCGGGGTGATCATGATGGCGCCGGTTTCGGTCTGCCACCAGGTGTCGGCGATCGGGCAGCGGCTATCACCGACCACCTCGTAGAACCATTCCCAGGCTTCCGGGTTGATCGGCTCGCCGGCGCTGGCGAGCAGGCGCAGGCTGGCGCGCGAAGTGCGCAGCACCGGTTCGTCACCCTCGCGCATCAGCGCGCGGATCGCCGTGGGCGCGGTGTAGAAGATGTTCACCCGGTGCTTGTCGACCACCTGCCAGAAGCGCGAGGCGTCCGGGTAGTTCGGCACGCCCTCGAACATCAGGGTGGTGGCGCCGTTCGCCAGCGGTCCGTAGACCACGTAGTCGTGGCCGGTGATCCAGCCGAGGTCGGCGGTGCACCAGTGGATTTCGCCGTCGTGGTAGTCCAGCGCGTAGCGATGGGTCATCGCCGCGCCGAGCAGGTAGCCGCCGGTGCTGTGCAGCACGCCCTTGGGTTTGCCGGTGCTGCCGGAGGTGTAGAGGACGAACAGCGGGTCCTCGGCGTCCATCGGTTCCGGCGGGCATTCGGCGGAGGCCTGGCGCACCGCCTGGTGATACCAGAGGTCGCGGCCCTCGACCCATTCGATCTCGCCCTGGGTGCGCTCCACCACCAGCACGGTGGAAACCTCCGGGCAACGCTGCAAGGCCTGGTCGACGTTGTTCTTCAGCGGCACGTACCTGCCGCCGCGCACGCCTTCATCGGCGGTGATCACGGTGTGGCAGTCGGCATCGAGGATGCGGTCGCGCAGGGCGTCCGGGGAGAAGCCGCCGAACACCACCGAATGGATCGCGCCGATGCGCGTGCAGGCGAGCATGGCGTAGGCGGCCTCGGGAATCATCGGCATGTAGATGCACACCCGGTCGCCCTTCTTCACGCCACGGCTCTTCAGCACGTTGGCCAGGCGGCAGACGTGGTGGTGCAGCTTGCGGTAGGTGATCTGCGCCGACTCGCTGGGGTTGTCGCCTTCCCAGATGATGGCGATCTGTTCGCCGCGCTTTTCCAGGTGACGGTCGATGCAGTTGTGGCTGACGTTGAGCTGGCCGCCCTTGAACCAGGACGCGTGGCCGCGGCGCATGTCGCTTTCGTGGAGGGTGTCCCAGGGCTTGATCCAGTCGAGGAAGGCCGTCGCCTGTTCGGCCCAGAACACCTCGGGCTGCTCGACGGATTGCCGGTAGAGGCGCTGATAGTCGTCACGGTCCAGGTGCGCGTACTGCCGCACCGCGTCATTGACGGGGTGGGTGCTGATCTCGAACATGGGCGGTTTCCTTTGTTTTTGTATCCGCTGTGTTCTTAGGTTGCACCTGTGCTGCCGGCGCATTCAAGTACCGGTGGCCGGGTGGCAGATGTCTTTAGGTGTAGGAATGTTTCGGCGGGAGCGCCCGCGCGGCGAGGGCTCGCCGCGCGGTGCGAAGGGCGATCAGCCGCGGTGACGGCCGCGGAAGTAGTCGATCAGGCCCTGGGTGGAGGCATCTTCGGCGGCGTCCGTCTCGTAGGCGGTGAGCTTCTGGTAGACCGCCTTGCCGAGGTCCTTGCCCAGCTCGACGCCCCACTGGTCGAAGGAGTTGATCCCCCAGATCACCCCCTGGACGAACACCTTGTGCTCGTAGAGCGCGATCAGCGCGCCGAGGCGGCGCGGGCTGATGCGTTCCAGCACAATGGTGTTGCTCGGGCGGTTGCCGGGGATCACCTTGTGCGGCGCCAGGCGCTCCACTTCGGCTTCGTCCAGGCCCTTCTCGCGCAGCTCGGCCTCGGCCTCGGCGCGGGTCTTGCCGCGCATCAGCGCCTGGCTCTGCGACAGGCAGTTGGCGTACAGCCACTGGTGATGGTCGGCGACCGGGTTGAAGCTGACCACCGGCACGATGAAGTCCGACGGAATCAGCGGTGTGCCCTGGTGCAGCAACTGGTGATAGGCGTGCTGGCCGTTGCAGCCGACGCCGCCCCAGATGATCGGCCCGGTATCGCAGGACACCGGCGAGCCGTCCTGGCGCACGGTCTTGCCGTTGGACTCCATGTCCAGCTGCTGCAGGTGTTTGACGAAGTTGCGCAGGTAGTGGTCGTACGGCAGGAAGGCATGGCTCTGCGCGTCCCAGAAGTTGTTGTACCAGACCCCCAGCATGGCCAGCAGCACCGGCATGTTCTTCTCGAACGGCGCGGTGCGGAAGTGCGTGTCCATGGTGTAGGCGCCGGAGAGCAGCTCCTTGAAGTTGGACATGCCCACTGCCAGCGCGATCGGCAGGCCGATGGCCGACCACAGCGAATAGCGCCCGCCGACCCAGTCCCACATCGGGAACACGTTCTTCTCGAGGATGCCGAACGCCACGGCGGCCGGCTTGTTGCTTGTGACCGCGATGAAATGGCGGTAGAGCTTTTCCTGGGTGCCGCCGCGGGCCAGGTACCAGGTGCGCGCGGCCTGGGCGTTCTTCAGGGTTTCCAGGGTGCCGAAGGTCTTGCTGGAAATGATGAACAGCGTGGTTTCGACGTTCAGCTTGCCCATCACTTCGCGGAACTCGCTGCCGTCGATGTTGGCCAGGTAGTGGCAGCGCACGCCGTTCTGGGTGAACGGCAGCAGCGCTTCGGAAACCAGCTGCGGGCCGAGGAAGGAGCCGCCGATACCGATGTTGACCACGTCGGTGATGGTCTTGTCGTTGTAGCCGCGCCACTGGTTGGTATGGATGCGGCCGACCACGTCGGTCATCTGGTTCAGCACCTGGTGGACGTCGGGCATGATGTTGCGCTCGTCGACCATGATGCATTCGCCGACCGGGCGGCGCAGCGCGGTGTGCAGCACCGGGCGCTTCTCCGAGGCGTTGATCGGCTGGCCTTCGAACATCGCGTGCAGCGCCTGCTCGACGCCGGCCTCGCGCGCCAGGCTGACCAGCAGGTCGCGGGTTTCATGGCTGATCAGGTTCTTCGAGTAGTCCAGGAACAGGCCGCAGGCGCTCAGGGAAAATTCGCTGAAGCGTTGCGGGTCCGAGGCGAAGGCCTCGCGCATGCTGAAGCGTTGCATGTCCAGCCGGTGATCGGCGAGGGCTTTCCAGGAGGGGAGGGAAGTTACGTCGAGGGGATTCTGGTAGTACGCCATGAATGTCCGGCTTCCTTAGCTTGAGCCTTGTTCAGGCACCGCGATCGCATCGACCGGGCGCATGTCCTATACCGCTGAACTGCTTGGAACAGGAAAAGCCCCCAGTGTTCCGGGGCTTCTCGAATCTAGCGCGCCGCTCTGCCCCGAGGGCTGGCGGCATCCCTCGGGCGCTCAGCCGGCCGGCGGCAGATCGAGGGCCAGGTTGTCGATCAGCCGCGTGCTGCCCAGGTAGGCGGCGGCGAGAATCACCAGTTGGCGGTCTTCCGGGCGCGGTGCACGCAGGTGGGCGGCCTCGCGGATTTCCAGGTAGTCGATGCGCAGACCGGCCTGTTCCTGCTCGGCGCGTGCCTGTTCGATGAGCGCGGCGCGGTCGGCGTTACCGGCGCGCAGGGCGTCAGCCAGGCGCGTCATGCTGCGGTACAGCGCTGGCGCGGTGGCACGCTGATGTTCGTCGAGGTAGCCGTTGCGCGAGGACAGCGCCAGCCCGTCGGCGGCGCGCACGGTTGGCGCGCCGATGATCTCGATCGGCAGGTTGAGGTCGGCGACCATCTTGCGGATCACCGCCAGTTGCTGGAAATCCTTCTGGCCGAAGATCGCGACGTCCGGCTGGACCATGTTGAACAGTTTGTTGACCACCGTGGCGACGCCCTCGAAATGGCCGGGGCGGCTGGCGCCACAGAGGCCTTCGGAGACCTCGGGTACGCTGACGCGGGTCTGGCCGTCGGCACCGTTGGGGTACATCTGCTCGACGCTGGGGGCGAACAGCAGGTCGCAACCGGCGGCGAGCAGTTTTTCCTGGTCGGCCGGCAGTGTGCGCGGGTAGGTTGCCAGGTCCTCGCGCGGGCCGAACTGCAGCGGGTTGACGAAAATGCTGGCGACCACGAAATCGGCGTGCTCGGCGATCTGTTCGACCAGCGCAGCGTGGCCGGCGTGCAGGTTGCCCATGGTCGGCACCAGGCCGATGCGCTGGCCGGCGCGGCGCGCCTGCAGCACGGCTGCGCGCAGCTCGGCGACGGTGTGTACGGTGATCATGCGGAGAACCCGTGCTCGGCGGCGGGGAAGCTGACCGCCTTCACTTCGCGGACGTAGGCGGCGAGGGCGTCCTGCACGCTGCCCTGGCCGTCCATGAAGTTCTTCACGAATTTCGGCACGCGACCGGAGAGTGACAGGCCGAGCATGTCGTGCAACACCAGCACCTGGCCATCGGTGGCGCTGCCGGCGCCGATGCCGATCACCGGAATCTTCACCGCCTGGGTGATCTCCGCGGCCAGCTCGCTGGGCACGCATTCGAGCAGCAGCATGGCCACGCCGGCCTGCTCCAGCGCCACGGCATCGGCGCGCAGCTGGCGCGCCTGGGTGTCGCCGCGGCCCTGCACCTTGTACCCGCCGAGGATGTTCACCGCCTGCGGGGTTAGGCCCAGGTGCGCGCACACCGGAATGCCGCGCTCGGCGAGCAGACGGATCGAGTCGGCCAGCCAGGCGGCGCCTTCGACCTTGACCATGTGCGCGCCGGCCTTCATCAGCAGCGCGGAGTTGTTCAGCGTCTGCTCGGTGGTGGCGTTGGCCATGAACGGCAGGTCGGCGACGATCATCGCGCCCTTGTTGCCGCGCTTCACGCAGGCCGTGTGGTAGACCATTTCCTCGACGCTGACCGGCAGCGTGCTGTCGTGGCCCTGCAGGACCATGCCCAGGGAATCGCCGATCAGCAGCATGTCCACTCCGGCGGCGCAGCAGGCGTCGGCGAAGGTGGCGTCATAGCAGGTCAGCATGGCGATCTTCTCACCCTGCTGCTTGAGCTTTTGCAGGGAGGTCAGGGTTGTTTCAGGCATGGAAAAGGTCCTCTTCGCAGGCGGTGTGAAGCTGCTGCGCGAGGTCGCTTGCGTGGCCCGAAGGCCCGCAGGGAGTGGCTCGCATGACACTTCACCCGTCCTGATCGCACCGGTTTTTCGCACCGGCTCTGGGCAACGGGACGCCTATAGTCCCGATGGGGGGGCATGAAGTCAATTATGTGGTGTTACCGCCGTGTTACGGCGTTACCGGCAGTCGCTCGAGTCCGCTGAACGGGCAGGCGGCGAGCAGCTCGCCAAGGGCGCGACCGTCGGCCAGGCGCAGTCCGGGGGCGATTTCCGCCAGCGGATAGAGGACGAAGGCGCGCGCCTGCATATGGTAGTGCGGCACGCGCAGCCGGGGCTCGTCGATCAACCGGTCGCCGAACAGCAGGATATCCAGGTCGAGGGTGCGCGGGCCCCAGCGTTCAGCCTTGCGCTGCCGGCCCTGCTCCTGCTCGATGGCCTGCAGCGCATCGAGCAGCGCCAGCGGCGCCAGCGCGGTATCCAGCGCGGCGACGGCGTTCAGGTAGCGCGGCTGGTCGGGCGGGCCGAGCGGATCGCTGGCATAGAAGGAGGAGACGGCGGCGAGCTTGGATAGCGGCAGTTCGCCAATCGCACGCAGGGCGGCGCCGAGCTGGGCGAGAGGTTCGGCGAGGTTGCTGCCGAGCCCCAGGTAGACCCGTTCCATGGCTCAGTCGGCCGAGCTCGGCGCGCCATCCTGCGGACCGCGGCGACGACGGTTGCCACTGCGGCGGCGTTTGCGCGGCGCGCCGCCACCGTCGTCCTTGCCGCTGAGGTCACGGATCATGGTGCGCCGCTCGCTGTCGCTGGCGTCCTGGTAATCGGTCCACCAGTCGCCGAGGCCGTCGGTTTCCTCGCCGGCGCTTTCACGCAGCAGGAGGAAGTCGTAGCCGGCGCGGAAACGCGGGTTTTCCAGCAGCAGGTCGGCGCGCTTGCCGTGGCGGCGCGGCAGGCGTTCCTGCATGTCCCAGATTTCGCGAATCGGGATGGTGAAACGCTTCGGCACCGCGGTGCGCTGGCATTGCTCGACGATCAGCGTGTGCGCGGCTTCCTGCATCGCGGCGATCGGCGGCAGGCCGCGATCCTGCAGCTGCAGCACGCGCGCCGGGAGGGCGGGCCACAGCAGCGCGGCGAAGAGAAACGCCGGCGTTACCGGCTTGCCTTGGTGGATGCGGTCGTCGGTATTGGCCAGGGCCTGGCGGATCAGCGTGCCGGCGTACTCGGGGTTCTGCTCCAGGGCCCGGGCGCTGGCCGGAAACAGCGGCGCGTAGAGTCCGTAGTCGAGCAGCAGCTCGAAGGTTTCCTCGGCGTTGCCGGATAGGAACAGTTTGAGTACCTCGTCGAACAGACGCGCCGAGGGAATTTCCCGCAGCATCGGCGCCAGCCGGCGGATCGGCTCGGCGCTGTGCTTCTCGATGTCGAAATCCAGTTTGGCGGCGAAGCGGACTGCCCGCAGCATGCGCACCGGGTCTTCCTGGTAGCGCTGCTCGGGCACGCCAATAAGGCGGATCAGGTGGTCGTCGATGTCCTTAACGCCGCGCGCGTAGTCGAGGATGCGTTCGGTGCTGGGGTCGTAGTAGAGCGCGTTGATGGTGAAATCGCGGCGCTGCGCATCGTTTTCCAGCGTGCCGTAGACGTTGTCGCGCAGGATGCGCCCACTCTCGTTGCGCGAGGACTGGTTGCTGTCTTCCTCGTCGTCGCCCTGCGGGTGGTTGGCGCGGAAGGTCGCGACTTCGATGATCTCGCGGCCGAAATGCACGTGGACCAGCTTGAAACGGCGGCCGATCACCCGGGCGTTGCGGAATTCGGCGCGGACCTGTTCGGGCGTGGCGCTGGTGGCGACGTCGAAGTCCTTCGGCGTGTAGTTGAGCAACAGGTCGCGTACGCAACCTCCGACCAGGTAAGCCTCGTAACCAGCCTTCTGCAGGCGCTCGACGACGCTCACGGCATGGCGGCTGATCTGCGAATGGGTCAGGGAATGCTGGCGACTGCTCAGCACTTCGGGAGTGCTACGCGGATGCTGGGCGCGGCGCAGGGGCGAGCGGAACGACTGGAACAGCTTCTTCAGCATGGATGGCACTGTTTGGCGGGATGATCGGCCAGGATTGAGAATGACCGCTTGATTTTCGCGGATTCTAGCATTACGAGGGGGGATGGTGAACGACGGATCTTGCGAGGGGGAAAGCTACTGGGGGAGCCGAAGCTCCCCCTAAGTAATGCTTTCTTTGTTTTTATTATTATGTCGGGTTGTTGTTTTTGTTGTCCGACCCCGTCACTCCGGGCCAGTGGCCCGAGGACGGACTCCCACTCTGGGAGCTAATAGCAAACGGATTACTTTGGACGCTGACGCTGCCATGACCTTGCGATCCAACCAGTCCGACGCTGCCTCTAGGCAGTTTTATTGTTCTTGTCCTGGCTGTGGGGCAAGCCCCAAAAGCAATTCCTCTCCAAAAGAATCAGTTAGCTGCGCCTCCGCCGTGTTGTTTTTATTGTGCTGGAGTCGATACGTCTTGTTTTTATTGTGGGGTTCAGCGTTTGTTATTGTTGTTGTGCAATAGATAAAGCAGAAGCTGTGCCAGTTTTTTAAATTCCTTTAAAATCAATGGCTTGAGTTTTTGTATGGTGCCAGTGGCAGAAAAAAGCCGGGTCCTTCGTTACCGATGAACCCGGCTTTGTTACGTGGCCCTGGCGAGCGGTAACAGCATGTGTGCGTTACCGCAGCTCGGAAACGTCGGCGGCGGTGGCGCTCTTGCGGCGCGGGATGCCCAGGCGCTGGCGACGTTCCCACAGGCACTTGCGGCTGATGCCGAGCTTGCGCGCCAGTTCGGTCTCGGTCATGTGGTCCTGGTGTTCGAGGACGAAGTGCTGGAAGTAGTCCTCCAGCGACAGGTCTTCGGTCGGCTCGTGGCTGTTGCTGCTGCCTTGCGCCGCGCTTTCGACGAAATCGTCGTCGTCGAGGTCGCTGAGTTCTACATCGATGCCGAGCAGGTCGGCCGAGATATCCGGGCTCTCGCAAAGGATCACCGCGCGCTCGATGGCGTTCTCCAACTCACGCACGTTGCCCGGCCAGGAGTAGTGACGGATCGCCTGCTCGGCGTCCGCGGCGAAGCGCAGGTCGCGGCCCATGCGCGCGCACTGGCGAGCGAGGAAGGCGCGAGCGATCTCGCTGACATCGGCGCCGCGCTCGCGCAGCGGCGGCAGCTTCAGCGCGATGACGTGCAGGCGGTAATAGAGGTCTTCGCGGAACTGGCCGATCTTGGCCAGGGTTTTCAGGTCGCGGTGGGTGGCGGCGATCAAGCGCACGTCGACCTTCTGCGACTGCACCGAGCCGACCCGGCGGATCTCGCCTTCCTGCAGCACGCGCAACAGGCGCGCCTGGGCTTCGAGCGGCAGCTCGCCGATTTCGTCGAGGAACAGCGTGCCGCCGTCGGCCGCTTCGACCAGCCCGGCGCGGCCGGCGCTGGCGCCGGTGAAGGCGCCTTTCTCGTGGCCGAACAGTTCGGATTCGATCAGGGTTTCCGGAATTGCCGCGCAGTTCACCGAGATCAGCGGCGCCTTGGCGCGTTTGGACAGGTTGTGCAGTGCGCGCGCGACTAGCTCCTTGCCGGTGCCGGATTCGCCCTGGATCAATACGTTGGAGTCGGTCGGCGCGACCTTGCGAATCTTGCTGTACATGTCCTGCATCGCCGCGCAGGAACCGATGATGCCGATCTCGCCGTTCGCCGAGGCCGGCTTGTCGGCCCCGCGCGTGGCGCTCGGCTGTTCGGCGGGGGCGTTCGGGCTGCCTTGACGGTCGCGGAGGATGCGGGCGACGGCCTGGAGCATTTCATCGTGGTCGAAGGGCTTGGCGATGTAGTCGACCGCGCCCATCTTCATCGAGTCGACCGCCGAGCGCAGGCTGGCGTAGCTGGTCATTATCAGCACCGGCGTGCCCTGGGCGAGCTTGATCAGCTCGGTGCCGGGTGCGCCGGGTAGGCGCAGGTCGCTGACGATGAGGTCGAAGGACGGAATGCTGAAGCGCTCCTGGGCCTCCTGCACGGAGCCGGCTTCGCTGACTTCGTACTGGTTGCGCTCGAGCAGTCGACGCAGGGCGGAGCGGATGATGGTTTCGTCTTCGACGATCAGGATATTCGGCATCAATAGGATTCTCTCGACGGTCTCGGGGCTGCGCGGAACGGGCCGCCAAGCGGCATGCAGCCTGCGTTTCAGCTCCCGGGGATCACTGCGGACGTCGCTTCGACATACCTCGGCAAACGGACCCTGAAGCGGGTGCCGCGCTGGTGCTCGGTGTCCACCGGGCTGTCGAGTGTTATCTGGCCATAATGCTCTTTCACGATGGAATAGACCAGCGCGAGGCCCAGGCCGGTCCCCTTGCCGGGGTCCTTGGTGGTGAAGAAGGGTTCGAACAATCGATCGGAGATCGCCTTCGGAATTCCGCTGCCTTCGTCCTCGACGATCAGCTCGACGCTCTGCTCGCTGGCCTCGCTGCGCACGCGGATCGCGCCGCCTTCCGGCGAGGCGTCGCGGGCGTTGGAGAGCAGGTTGATCAGCACCTGGGCCAGTCGCTGCGGATCGCCTTCGGCGCAGTGCGCCGGGTCGCAGAGGTTGTAGAACTGCACGTCGACACTGCGCTTGTTCAGCGACAGCAGGCCGATGGCTTCCTGGGCGATGTCCGCCAGGCACACCGGCTCGCTCTCGACCTGGCGGCTGCCGGCATGGGCGAAGCTCATCAGCGACTGGACGATGCGCGACACGCGCTTGGTCTGCTCGACGATCTGGCTACTGATTTCGCTCAGCTCCTCGTCGGCCTCGCGCTCCTCGCGCAGATTCTGCGCCAGACAAGCGATGCCGGTGATCGGATTGCCGATCTCGTGGGCGACGCCGGCGGCGAGGCGGCCGATGCTGGCCAGGCGTTCGGAGTGCGCCAGCTTGTCTTCCAGCGACTGGGTTTCGGTCTGGTCCTCGACCAGTAGCACCAGCCCGCTGTTGCCCGGTGCCAGCGGCTCGTCGATCGCCGCCTTGTGCAGGTTGAGCCAGCGGGTGCGTCCGGCGAGGTCCAGGTGCTGCTTGTGCAGGTGCTGGTCGTCGGCGGCGATGAAATTTTCCAGCAGGCCCTTCCAGGGTTCGCCGAGGGCCGACAGGCGCGAGCCGACCACGCGTTGCGCGGGGATTTCGGTGAGTTCCTCCATCGCGCGGTTCCACATCAGGATCTCGTGATCCTTGGCCAGCGAGCAGACGCCCATCGGCAGTTCCTGCAGGGTCTGGCGATGATAGCGGCGCAGCGCATCGAGTTCGGCAGCGAGGCCGGTGAGGCGCGACTGGTAGTCCTCCAGGCGGCTCTCGATGAAGTGGATGTCCTCGGTGACGTAGCCTTCGTTACCGGATTTATAGGGCAGGAAGCCTTCCACCAGATCCTGCGCCACGCTCGGCCCCATCAGCCCGGACAGGTTGGCCTCGATGCGGTCGCGTAGACGGCGCAGGGCGTAGGGGCGACGCTCGTCGAAGGGCAGGTGCAAGTCGCGCAGGGCTTGGGCGACTTCCTTCTGCGCGGTCTTGCCGCCGAGCGGTTTGGCCAGCTGCGCGGCGAATTCCTGCGGCGAGGCGGCGAGCAGCTCGCGCCGTTGCGGGCGACGCACGTTGTCCACCGCGCAGGCTTCGGCGGCGCTCTTCTCCTCGGAGCTGCCTTCGCTGAACAGCGAAACCAGGGTGAACACCAGCACGTTGGCGGCCAGCGAGGCGATCGCCGCGAGGTGCCAACTGGTGTCGTCGAGCACGTAGATGACATCGAGGAACGGCAGGTAGAAGCCTTCCATGTCGCCGACCAGCGGCAGCAGCATGCCCACCGTCCATACGGCGATGCCGGCCAGCAGCCCGGCGATGAAGCCGCGACGGTTGGCAGTCGGCCAGTAGAGCACCGAGAGCACGCCGGGGAGGAATTGCAGGGTGGCGACGAAGGACACGATGCCGAGGTTGGAGAGGTCCTGCTGCGCGCCAAGCAACAGATAGAAGCCGTAGCCGGCGAGGATGATTGCCGCGATCAGGCCGCGGCGGGTCCATTTCAGCCAGCGGTAGATGTTGCCCTCGGCCGGCGGCTGGTAGGCCGGCAGCACCAGGTGGTTGAGCACCATCCCCGAGAGGGCCAGGGTCGAGACGATGATCAACCCGCTGGAGGCGGACAGCCCACCAACGTAGGCCAGCATCGCCAGCGCCGGCTTGCCGGCAGCGATGCCCAGGCCGAGGGAGAAGTATTCCGGATTGGTGGTGGCGCCCAGCTTGAGGCCGCCCCAGAGGATCGGCGGCACCGCCAGGCTCATCAGCAGCAGGAACAGCGGCAGGCCCCAACTGGCGCTGACCAGCCCGCGCGGGTTGAGGTTCTCGGTGAAGGTCATGTGGTACATGTGCGGCATGACGATCGCCGAGGCGAAGAACACCAGCAGCAGCGTGCGCCACGGGCCTTCCTGCAGCGGCGTGTGCAGGGTGGTCAGCGCGGTCTGATGCTGCAGCAGCCAGACTTCCAGCTGGTGCGGCCCGCCGAACACGCCGTACAGCGAATACAGGCCGATGCCGCCCAGGGCGACGAGCTTGACCAGCGATTCGAAGGCGATGGCGAAGACCAGGCCTTCGTGTTTCTCGCGGGTGGCGATGTGGCGGGCGCCGAAGAGAATGGTGAAGAGGATGATCATCACGCAGTAGCCGAGCGCCATCTTCGCCTGCTGCGCCTCGCCGGCGAGGATGCCGATGGAGTCGGCCACCGCCTGGATCTGCAGGGCCAGCAGCGGCAGGATGCCGATCAGCATGAACAGTGTGGTCAGCGCGCCGGCCCAGCCGCTGCGGAAGCGGAAGGCGAACAGGTCGGCCAGCGACGACAGCTGGTAGGCACGGGTGATGCGCAGGATCGGATAGAGCAGCACCGGCGCCAGGAGGAAGGCGCCGGAGACGCCGAGGTAGCTGGCGAGGAAGCCGTAGCCGTACTGGTAGGCCAGGCCGACGGTGCCATAGAAGGCCCAGGCGCTGGCATAGACGCCCAGCGACAGGGTGTAGACCAGCGGGTGGCGGACCAGCCGGCGCGGCACCACGCCGTGCTCGCTGAGCCAGGCGACGCCGAACAGGGCGAACAGGTAGACGGCGCTGACCAGCGTCAGCTGGCTCAGGCTAAAGCTCATCGGCGTCTCGCTGGCTCTGCAGGATGAAGGTGACCACGATGAGGATCAGCCAGAGCAGGTACGGCCGGTACCAGGCGCCGTTGGGGTCGATCCACCAATCCATGATGGCCGGGGAAAACAGGTAGATCCCCACCACCAGGAGCAAGACCAGTCGGTAGATGTACATGCTCGGTCTCGATGCGAAAGTCGGGCGATGGTAATGGAAGCGGCGCGCCGCAAGCTATAAGCGCAAGGTCGTGGTGACGGAGCCTGTTGGCGTTCCATTGAGCGACCGCATGGCGGCGTGGGCAACCTAGCGCAGTTGCGCCTCGGCCAGGTTGCGGCAGCGCGGAATGCGGCTGGCGTCCCAGTGGCGCGTGGACCAGGCGAGCAGTTCCTCGGCGGCGGCGCTTTCGCCGTCATCGGGCGTGAGCTGGCCCAGCGCACGCAGCGCGCGCAACAGCAGCGGGGTGGCCTGATCGGCGGCCAGCGGCGGCGAGCGGTACGACTTGCCCAGCTTGTGGCCGTCCGGCTGGATGATCAGCGGCACGTGCAGGTAACGCGGCTGCGACAAGCCGAGCAGCTCCTGCAGGTAGAGCTGGCGCGGCGTGGAGTCGAGCAGGTCGGCGCCGCGGACGATGTCGGTAACGCCCTGCCAGGCGTCGTCGAGCACCACCGCCAGCTGATAGGCGAACAGGCCGTCGCGCCGGCGAATGACGAAATCGCCGACCTCGCGGCCCAGGTGCTGGCGGAACTCGCCCTGCACGCGGTCGACGAAACGGTATTCCAGCTGCGGCACGCGCAGGCGGATCGCCGCGTCCTCGCTGGCGTGCTGCGCGTCGCGGCAACTGCCGGGGTAGACGCCACCCTGGCCTTCGAGCTGTTTGCGCGAGCAGGTGCAGGCGTAGGCCAGCCCCTGTTGCAGCAGGCGTTCGATGACCTGCAGGTAGGCCGAGTGACGATCGCTCTGGCGGACGATCTCGCCGTCCCAGTGCAGGCCGTAGCGCTCCAGCGTCTGCAGGATGCCGGCCTGGGCGCCGGGGACCTCGCGCGGTGGGTCGAGGTCTTCCATGCGCAGCAGCCAGCGTCCGCCGACCGCGCGGGCGTCGAGCCAGGAGGCGAGGGCGGCGACCAGCGAGCCGAAATGCAGGTGGCCACTGGGTGTCGGCGCGAAGCGGCCTATATAGGAAGAGGTGTTCATCGGCGGATTATCGGTGCGCTGCCCGGCATTGCGCCAGACGGCCTGGTTCCACGGAATCGGATTGCGACGGTGTTGCGATGGGCGAACGGCAGAAACGAAGCGGGGCGCCTTGGCGCCCCGTCGAGATCAAGAACCGATCTGCTTTTCCTTGATTTCCGCCAGCGTCTTGCAGTCGATGCAGAGCGTGGCGGTGGGGCGGGCTTCGAGCCGGCGGATGCCGATTTCCACGCCGCAGGAGTCGCACCAGCCGTAGTCGTTGTCTTCGATCAGCTGCAGCGTTTCGTCGATCTTCTTGATCAGCTTGCGCTCGCGATCACGGGCACGCAGTTCCAGGCTGAACTCTTCTTCCTGGCTGGCACGGTCGGCCGGATCGGGGAAGTTGGCGGCTTCGTCCTGCATGTGATGCACGGTACGGTCGACCTCTTCCATCAGCTCCTTTTTCCACTTGTTGAGGATGCCGGTGAAGTGAGCGCGCATCTTGTCGCTCATGTACTCTTCGCCCTTGGTTTCCTGATAGGGCTCGTAGCCACGGTTCAGCTGGCTGCTCTGTTCTTTAGCTTTGGTGGGCATGGATGGCCGCCTCTCAACTCTTTTTGGTCCACTGCGCAGGAAGATGTCCTTCGCCGGTCAACCCGGCCCCGCGTCTGCAAGCGGGCGAACTTACCAGATCAAAACTGGGCGCGCTACTCCAACCTCTCGGATGCTGCCGCTTCGGTGGAGGCTTGGTTAGAATCACCGTTTTTGCCCTGATAAAGGAAGGCCAATGGCCCCGTCCTACAGCGCACGTAGTCGCGCTATCGAACCGTTTCACGTCATGGCCCTGCTGGCCCGCGCCAATCAATTGCAGGGTGAAGGCCATGACGTGATCCACCTGGAAATCGGCGAGCCGGATTTCTCCACCGCGGCGCCGATCGTTGCCGCCGGGCAGGCTGCGCTGGCCGCGGGACATACCCGCTACACCGCGGCGCGCGGCCTGCCGCAGCTGCGCCAGGCGATCGCCGGCTTCTATGCGCGGCGCTACGGGTTAAGCATTGACCCCGAACGCATCCTGATTACTCCCGGCGGTTCCGGCGCTTTGTTGCTGGCGGCGAGCCTGCTGGTCGATCCGGGCAAGCACTGGCTGCTGGCCGATCCCGGCTACCCGTGCAACCGGCACTTCCTGCGCCTGGTGGAGGGCGCCGCGCAACTGGTGCCGGTCGGAGCGGACAGCCGCTACCAGCTCACCGCCGATCTGGTCGGCCGCTACTGGGACGGCGACAGCGTCGGCGCGCTGGTCGCTTCGCCGGCCAACCCTACCGGCACCCTGTTGCAGCGCGATGAACTGGCCTCGTTGTCCGCCGCTCTGCAGCAGCGCGGCGGCCATCTGGTGGTGGACGAGATCTACCATGGCCTGACCTACGGCACCGATGCCGCCAGCGTGCTGGAGGTCGACGACCAGGCGTTCGTGCTGAACAGTTTTTCCAAGTACTTCGGCATGACCGGCTGGCGGCTCGGCTGGCTGGTGGCGCCGCCCGCGGCGGTCGCCGACCTGGAGAAGCTGGCGCAGAACCTCTACATCAGCGCGCCGAGCATGGCCCAGCACGCCGCGCTGGCCTGTTTCGAGCCGGCCACGCTGGAGATTCTCGAGGAACGTCGCGCCGAATTCGGCCGGCGCCGCGACTTCCTCCTGCCGGCATTGCGCGAACTGGGCTTCCGCATCGCCGTGGAGCCGGAAGGTGCCTTCTATCTATATGCGGATATTTCCGCGTTTGGCGGCGACGCCTTCGCGTTCTGCCAGCACATGATCGAAACCGAGTTCGTCGCCATTACGCCGGGGCTGGATTTCGGCCGCCACCTGGCCACCCAGCACGTGCGCTTCGCCTACACCCAGAGCCTGCCGCGCCTGCAGGAAGCCGTCGAGCGGATCGCCCGCGGGCTGAAGAGCTGGCAGGGCTGATGCGCTTCGCCGCTCCCCTCGAAGAGGCGCTGCTGGTGCGCCGCTACAAGCGGTTCCTCGCCGACGTGGTCACCGCCGGCGGCGAGGAGCTGTGCATCCACTGCCCGAACACCGGCTCGATGCTCAACTGCATGGCGCCCGGCGGACGCGTATGGTTCCAGCGCTCCAGCGACCCCAAGCGCAAGTTGCCGGGCACCTGGGAGCTGGCGGAAACCCCGCAGGGCCGGCTGGCCTGCGTGAACACCGCGCGGGCCAACCCGCTGATCGAGGAGGCGCTGCGCGCCGGCCGCATCGTCGAGCTGGCCGGTTTCGACGCGCTCAAGCGCGAAGTGCCCTACGGCGTGGAGAACAGCCGCATCGACTTCCGCCTGGATTTCGCCGCCGGCCCGGCATTCGTCGAGGTGAAGAGCGTCACCCTCGGTTTCGACGACAGCCCGGTGGCCGCCTTCCCCGATGCGCAGACCCTGCGCGGCGCACGTCACCTGCGCGAGCTGGCAGCGCTGGCGCGGGCCGGGGTTCGCGCGGTGCAGCTGTATTGCGTCAACCTCTCCGGCATCGAGGCGGTGCGTCCGGCGCGCGAGATCGACCCGCTCTACGCCGCGGCGCTGCAGGACGCCCACGCCGCCGGAGTGGAAATCCTCGCCTACGCCGCGCAGGTGACGCTCGACGGCCTGTTCATCGACCGGCGCCTGCCGGTGCTGCTGGATTAGCCTGCGCGCCACCGTCTGGCGAACAAGTTTGCCCCTACAGGCTGGTCTCGGCGTCATCGTGGGGCGTACCGGCATGCGCGATTCAGGCCGGATCAATTCACCCGGCGGGCTGCCGTGACAAGGATTTGTGCGGTGCCCGACAAGCGCTTTCGCATCACCCCCGCGAATAATCGAAACGCCGGCCCGTCACGCGCCGGCGCCTTTTTCGACGCTGACCAAGGGGGTTCATATGGACGATCACGTTTGCAGTCCGGGTTGCATACACGGCGTTACCGCCGAGAACGAAAAGGACATCAAGGGCGAGTTCCACGCCGCGCGGCGCAGCTTCCTGCGTGACGCCATGGTGGTCGGCGGCGGCGCGGCGACGCTCGGCGCACTGGGCGTATCGATGTCGCCCAGCGCGATGGCGGCCAGTGCCAGCACCAAGCCGGGTAACGGCCCGACCAGCCACTACTACATTCCGGCCAGCGCCGAGACGGTGCTCTGGGGCTACTTCAGCAAGTCGGCCAAGCCGGTGGTGGAGATCGAGACCGGCGACTACGTGACCATCGAAACCCTGACCCACCACTCCAACGACGATGCCGAGCGCATGGTCAAGGGCGATCCGGGCGCGGAAAGCGTCTTCTACTGGGACGCCAAGCGCAAAGGCGTCAACCGCCGCGGCGCCGGGCCGATGGACGCGAAGATCGGCGCCGGGGGCGGCGAGGGCGTGCACATCTGCACCGGGCCGGTGTTCATCAAGGGCGCCGAACCGGGCGACATCCTCGAAGTGCGGATCGTCGACGTGGCGCCGCGGCCCAGCGCCAACCCGGCGTTCAAGGGCAAGTCGTTCGGCAGCAATGCCGCCGCCAACTGGGGTTTCCACTACGGCGACCTGCTCAGCGAGCCGAAGAAACGCGAGGTGGTGACCATCTACGAGATGGACGCCACCGGCGAGCGCAACTGGGCACGCGCCGTCTACAACTACCGCTGGACGCCACAGACCGATCCGTTCGGCGTGGTCCACCCGACCATCGACTACCCCGGCATCCCGGTGAACCACAGCACGATCAAGAAGAACGAGAACGTGCTGAAGAACATCCGCGTACCCATCCGCCCGCACTTCGGCACCATCGGCGTGGCCCCGGCCGAGGCCGACATGGTCACCTCGATCCCGCCCAGCTACACCGGCGGCAACATCGACAACTGGCGCATCGGCAAGGGCGCGACCCTGTATTTTCCGGTGGCGGTGGACGGCGCGATGTTTTCCGTGGGCGATCCGCACGCCTCGCAGGGCGACTCCGAGCTGTGCGGCACGGCGATCGAGTGCTCGCTGACCGGGACCTTCCAGTTCGTCCTGCACAAGAAGGCCGAGCTGCCCGGCACGCCGCTGGCGGAACTCAACTACCCGCTGCTGGAAACCCAAGACGACTGGGTGCTGCACGGCTTCAGCTTCGCCAACTACCTGGCCGAACTGGGCGCTGGCGCGCAGCAGTCGATCTACTCCAAGTCGTCGGTGGACCTGGCGCTGCGCGACGCGTACCACAAGATGCGCCACTTCCTGATGACCACCCAGCGCCTGGACGAGGACGAGGCGATCTCGCTGATGTCGGTGGCGGTGGACTTCGGCATCACCCAGGTGGTGGACGGCAACTGGGGTGTGCACGCAGTGATCAAGAAGAGCATCTTCCCCGCACGCGAGGGTTGAACCGGCTGGCATGACCCTCGCTTCGCGATAGCGGTCGCTTCGGCCGCTGTCGCGAGGCGGCGGGGTACACTGGCCAGCCCATTTTTCTGCACGGGATTGCGATGCTCAACGATCTGCGCCGTTTTTCCAGCAGCGCCTTCCCCGAGGAGCTGCGCCAGTCCGCCTGGGACGAAGTGTTCCAGCGCGTGCGCCTGGCCAGCAGCCTCGCCGGCCACGCGGCGGCACCGGCCGGCGGCCACGTGGCGCTGTGCAGTTCGGCACTGGATTCGGTATTCCTGCAGGTCAGCGCCTCGCCGCAGGTGCTCAGCCCGCACCCCGACAACGCGCGCCTGTGCCAGGGCAGCACCGTGCTGGTGCTGGCCCTGCTCAGCGGCAGCGGGGCGCTGGTGGAGGGCGGCCAGCGAGNNAAGTCGCCATCGGTGCCGGCGACATCGTCCTGTTCGACCCGGCGCAGGCCTGGCGCATCGAGCTGGACAGCGATTTCCGCGCGCTGCTGGTCAAGCTCGAATCGGCCAGCTTCATCCTGCGGCTGGTGCGTACCGGAAGCCAGGAACTCAACCGCATCGCCACCCGCAACGGCGTCGGCGCGGTGTGCCTGAGCCTGATCCAGTCGATCGCCGACGAACTCGCCCATCTGGAGCGCGACCAGCTGCCGCCGCTGGAGGCGACGCTCACCGAACTGCTGGTGGCCTGCCTGTCGCACCGCGAACGGGGCCAGGCGGAGGATTCCACCTCGGTGCAGCTGGCCCACTTGCGCCGCGTCTGCCGCAGCATCGAGGCGCGCCTCGGCGACGCCGAGCTGCAGGTCGAGGATGTCGCCCGCCTGGAAGGGCTTTCCGTGCGTTACCTGCAGAAGCTGTTCAAGACCGGCGCCACCACCTTCGGCGAATACCTGCGCAACCGCCGCCTGGAGCGTTGCCGGCTCGACCTGGCCAACCCGGCGCTGGCGCACTTCAG
>DIEE01000147.1 GCA_002418465.1 Pseudomonas sp. UBA5782
GGCACCTGTTTCGAGATCGACGGGCAGTACTGCACGTCCAGCGAACACATTGGCGCACGCGAACTGGCGCTGCGGCTGATCCGCGACGACCGCGGCGAAGCGCAGCCCGAGCGCCGCTGCGGCAACCCGTTCCGCACCTGCCCGAGCTGCCGTCCGATCACCGCCAGCGTGGCGCTGCTCGGCCAGCCGGACAGCGTCGCGCACCGCCTCTGTCGCTGGTGGCTGCAACACCTCGACGAAGACCTTCACATGGACCGTGCCGCGCTCGAACTGTGCACCAGCGAACGCAGCCTGCGCCGGCAGTTCAAGCACGAGACCGGCTTCTCGCCCTATTCCTTCCTGTTCCTGCTGCGCCTGGAAATGGCCCGCCAGGCGCTGCTCGACAGCGACCTGCCGGTGGACAAGGTGGCCCGCCGCTGCGGCCTGCTCGACGGCGAGCAGTTGGCGCGGATGTTCCGAAAGTTCATCGGCAGCACGCCGCGCAGCTACCGCGAAAGCATGTGCCAGGGCCTGTCGCCGGAGAAACTGCACGCCGACTACGCCCGCCTGTTCGACGGCCACACCCGCCCGGCCTGGCTGCAGGAAATGCTGGTCGGCGCGCAGCGGCCGAGCGGCGGGTTGCAAACGTCGAAAGGTATGCGCGGACGGGCGATGCCTGTCGGCTGACGCGACGGTCCATCCGTCCGGGATCCACCAGTTCTCGGTCGCCTTGGCGCAGCCGTATTGCAGCGCGGCGGCATCCACCATGTCCTTCAACTCGGCTCTGGCGCGCTCGTCGATGTGTCGGGTGATGGTTGCCAAGGCATCGCAGCCCTGCGGGCGGGCGAGGTGTGCCTGCCCGGTGACGCTATCGGCTGCCGCCATGCCAATGCCGCCGATCTGCAGGGCAAGCAGCGATGCGCCCCAAAGCCTGTATCTCACGGGCGGTGGGTCGCGGAGCGCGCCCTTGCCGCCCTGGATCAAGACCGTGCCGAGGGGCGGGCGAGCGCCGTCATCGAACCTCCCGAAATTTGCCGACCGACCCATGACGAATAGCGGTCAGTGGGCCCCCCGCAGCTGGCTGAACTGATCGACCAGTTCCTGCAACCGGCCCGCCTGGCTGGACACGGAGGCGGCGCAGCGCTGGCTGTGTTCGCTGGTGCCGACGTTCAGTTCGCAGGCGTGGCGGATCGCCTCGATGCTTTTCTGTACGTCGTCGCAAGCCTGGCCCTGGGCGTGGGTCGCAGTGGCGATCTGCTGGCTCATGTCGCGGATCTGGCTGACCTGCCCCTTGACGCCCTGCAGGTCGGCGGTGACCTGTTGCATCTGCTCGAGCCCGTCGTGGCTTTGCAGGCGGCTACGGTGCATCACCTCGACCGCGGCGTGCGCCTTGCCCTGCAGTGCGCCGATGATCACCTGGATGTCCTGCGTCGAGCCCTGGGTGCGGATCGCCAGGGCGCGCACCTCGTCGGCGACCACGGCGAAACCGCGACCGGCATCGCCGGCGCGGGCGGCTTCGATCGCCGCGTTCAGCGCCAGCAGGTTGGTCTGCTGGGCGACGCCTTCGATCACTTCCAGCGCCTTGTTGATGTCCCTGGAATGCTCCTGCAACTGGTCGATGACCTCGGAGGCGTCGCCGACCTGTTCGGCCAGCGCGACGATCGAGGTGCGCGCCTGATCGGCCTGCACCAGGCCCGAACCGGCCTCGCTTTCCACCTGCCCCGCCGACTCGGCGCTGCGCTGCGTGTTGCCGGAAACCTCGTGCATGCTGGCGACCATCTGCTCGATGGCGACGGCGACCCGCTCGGTCTCCTCGCGCTGGTTCTGGTTCGCACGCCTTCCGCCATCCACCGCGCCGGTGAGGTCGCTCAGCGCCGGGCCCATCTGGTGGACCGAATCGGCCACCCGGCCGAGCACCGCGCACAGTTCGGCTTCCTGGCTCGACAGGGCGAAGCCGATCGCACCGATCTCGTCGCGACGACCGCTGTACAGGTAGCTCGCCAGCGGGTTGCTGGCGATCCGCCCGGCGCGTTCCGCCAGGCGTTGCAGCGGCCGCAGCAGGATGACCAGTTGCACGGCCTGCAGCAGACCGACGCCGGCGAGCAGGAGCGCCGCCAGCGGATTGCCCAGCAACCCGGCGAGCAGGCTGCCGGCCAGCGGCAGCGCCAGGCTGAGCAGAGCGATGCGCCGCCGCGCGGAGAGGCCCGTGAAGCGCACCTGTGCGCCCCCGCGCAGCCGTGCGTAGAGCGCCTCTGCCGCCTGGATCTGCGCGGCGCTCGGCGCGGTGCGCACCGATTGGTATTCCACCGGCCTGCCGCCCTGCAGGATCGGTGTGACATAGGCGTTGACCCAGTAGTGATCGCCGTTCTTGCAACGGTTCTTCACCAGGCCCATCCATGACTTTCCGCTGCGCAACGCCTGCCACATGTCGGCGAACGCCGCCGGCGGCATGTCGGGGTGGCGAATCAGGTTGTGCGGCTGGCCGATCAGTTCGGCCTCGCTGAAACCGCTGATGGTGATGAAGTCCGGGTTGACGTAGGTGATGGTTCCGTCCAGGGAAGTGGTCGACAGCAGGTTCATTCCGGCAGGCACGGGGATGCCTCGCCCGGTGACGGGATTATTCAGCCTCATGGAGTGCCTCGAAAACGCGATGCCAGGGAGTACCAATGCGCGGCAGGCCTGGCCGATCGACCTTGTGGAACCTGCTGCGATTCTCGTCAGGACAATTGCTATAAGTGTGCCATCACGCAGTCAGCGAAGCGCCCGCAGGTGGGTTTGCCGCGAGACGGTCGGCTCATCGAAACGAGGCAGGCGAAAGCGCAGAATCGACCTGGCTGATGTCGCGCGGATCGGCATCGTACGCCTGCGATCGTGACAGGATTTCGATGCTCGCCAATGGCGCCAAAAAGCGCCACTGAATCCCCGCAGGCCCCGCCACCCGGGGCTTTGGGCGCGAAGGAGAACTGTTCTTGAGTCGGCTATTCGCGCAGGCACGCGGCAAACCCCATAACGGTGCGCCCGCAGCCTGGCGGATACCTGAAATGGAGCGAGGCGCCGTCGTTTTTCCCCGAACATGCCCTGCAGTTCGTCTGCAACAACCGGCGAATCCGCTGAAAACACCGCAAAAAGTAGCGCCTGCCCTTTCGATATGGGTGGGGCAACGGCACAATTCGCGTCCTTTTTTCGCGAAGGTCTTGCCTGGGGTATCGAAATGATCAAGACGCCGTACTACCTCATCGACAAGCAGAAGCTGCTGGTCAACATGCAGAAGATCGCCTACGTGCGCGAACAGTCCGGCGCCAAGGCGCTGCTGGCGCTCAAGTGCTTCGCCACCTGGCCGGTGTTCGACCTGATGCAGCAGTACATGGACGGCACCACCTCGTCGTCGCTGTACGAGCTCAAGCTCGGCCGGCAGAAGTTCGTCGGCGAGACCCACGCCTACAGCGTCGCCTGGGCCGACGACGAGATCGGCGAGATGCTGGAGAACTGCGACAAGATCATCTTCAACTCCATCAGCCAGCTGCGCCGCTTCGCCGAGGCTTCCGTGGGCAAGGTGCGCGGCCTGCGCGTCAACCCGCAGGTGAGCAGTTCGGACTACCTGCTGGCCGACCCGGCGCGGCCGTTCAGCCGTCTCGGCGAATGGGACCCGTCGAAGATCGAGGCGGTGATCGGGCAGATCTCCGGCTTCATGTTCCACAACAACTGCGAGAACGGCGACTTCGGCCTGTTCGACCAGATGCTCTCGCACATCGAGGAGCGCTTCGGCCATCTGCTGCACCAGGTCGACTGGGTCAGCCTCGGCGGCGGCATCCATTTCACTGGCGAGGACTATGCGCTGGACGCTTTCTGCGCGCGCCTCAAGGCGTTCTCGCAAACCTACGGCGTGCAGGTCTACCTAGAGCCGGGCGAGGCGGCGATCACCGGGAGCGCGTCGCTGGAAGTGACCGTGCTCGACACCCTCTACAACGGCAAGAACCTCGCCGTGGTGGACAGCTCCATCGAGGCGCACATGCTCGATCTGCTGATCTATCGCCTCAACGCCAAGCTGGCGCCGAGCGAGGGTGAGCACACCTATATGGTGTGCGGTAAATCCTGCCTGGCCGGCGATATCTTCGGCGAGTACCGGTTCGCCGAACCGCTGGCCATCGGCGATCGGCTGTCGTTCGTCGACGCAGCGGGTTACACCATGGTCAAGAAAAACTGGTTCAACGGCCTGAAAATGCCGTCCATCGCAGTGAAACAACTCGACGGTAGTGTCGAGGTGGTTCGCGAGTTCGGTTTCGACGATTACCTGTCCAGCCTCGGCTGACGGAAATCGGAAGGAGTTCGCAGGAGGGCTGGCAGCGCAGCGACGCTTCCCGTCCCGCCAGCGCCGGTCGGATCGATGGTTAACGCTTCGCTCGACTCATCCCGGCGATCGCCATCGATGTCCGATTGAAAAGAAGCCTGGCTCGCGAGACGACGGGCAGGCATGCAACAACCGTCTCAAAACCGCAGTACCCAGGAGGTGAAACAATTGAAGAAGAACGTTCTTATCATTGGGGCAGGAGGTGTCGCCAAGGTGGTGGCCCACAAGTGCGCGCAGCACAACGACGAACTCGGTCGTATCGCTATCGCGTCGCGGAACATCTCCAAATGCCAGGCCATCATCGACAGCGTCAAAGCCAAGGGCAGCCTCAAGCAGCCCGCCGATATCAAGGCTTTCGCGCTTGACGCACTGGATATCGAAGCGACCAGGGCGCTGATCCGCGAGACCGAATCGCAGATCGTCATCAACGTCGGTTCCGCCTTCCTCAACATGTCGGTGCTGCGTGCCTGCATCGATACCGGCGCGGCCTACCTGGACACCGCCATTCACGAAGAACCGGGCAAGGTCTGCGAAACGCCGCCCTGGTACGGCAACTACGAGTGGAAGCACCTCGAGGAATGCCGGCAGAAGAACGTCACCGCGATCCTCGGCGTGGGCTTCGACCCGGGCGTGGTGAACGCCTATGCAGCGCTGGCGCAACAGCAGCATTTCGATCGCATCGACTCGATCGACATCCTCGACGTCAACGCCGGTTCCCACGGCAAGTACTTCGCCACCAATTTCGACCCAGAAATCAACTTCCGCGAATTCACCGGACAGGTCTGGAGCTGGCAGAACGCCCAGTGGACCAGCAACGCCATGTTCGAAGTCAAACGCACCGATGACCTGCCCGTCGTCGGCGAGCAGAACCTCTACCTGACCGGCCACGACGAAGTGCACTCGCTGTCGAAGAACCTCGACGTGCCCAACGTGCGTTTCTGGATGAGCTTCGGCGAGCACTACATCAACGTGTTCAGCGTGCTGAACAACCTCGGCCTGCTCTCGGAGCAACCGGTGAAGACCGCCGAAGGCCTGGAAGTGGTGCCGCTCAAGGTGGTCAAGGCCGTGCTGCCCGACCCGTCCTCGCTGGCGCCGGGCTACACCGGCAAGACCTGCATCGGCGATCTGGTCAAGGGCAGCAAGGATGGCCAGCCGCGCGAGCTGTTCATCTACAACGTCGCCAACCATGAGGAAGCCTTCGCCGAGACCGACAGCCAGGGCATCTCCTACACCGCCGGCGTACCGCCGGTGGCCGCGGCCCTGCTGGTCGCCCGTGGCGAGTGGGACGTGGCGCGCATGGTCAACGTCGAAGAGTTGCCGGCCGAGCCGTTCCTCCACGCGCTGGACGCGATGGGCCTGCCGACCCGCATCAAGGACGAGCACGGCGATCGCCCCTGGCACCAGACCGCCTGAAACCGCTGCAACGGGGTGCGCCGCAACGGCGCACCCCGCCTCCGAATTCCCCTTCCCCCTTTACGGCGCCGGCGTCCCAGACTGCCTTTTCAGGCGCTGATGCGTTCGCCGACCTGCAGGTTCTCGCGTACCTGGCGCAGGTCCGCGGCATCCTGGTTCAGGCTGTGAATCACGTTGAGCAACTGGCCGCGCAGGATGTCGCACTCGGTGCGTTCTGCGGCCTTCATCACTGCCAGGGCAGCGCGTTCGTTGTGAAAGGCGACGACATCGAGCGTCTTGCGAATACGGCGAGCGGAGCTGTTCATGGTCAGTACCTGGGTAATCAGGCGCTCCAACCTAGTCGTCGTTCATGTCGTTTTCGTTGCAGGCATCTGGCTGCGGATGAGCGGCGCGCGTCAGGAAGCCCGGGCCGGCTGGCTGCAATACAGCCGGAGCAGCTCCAGGCATGGCCGCTTCATCGCCAGGCGATGGAAATCCTCCGGCGAGAACCAGCCGCAGGCGGCGATCTCGTTCTGCGGCCGGGCGGCAAGGGATTCGGGCACGGCCATGCGGAACACGTGGTGGGCGCGCCTATCGAAGCGGTGCAGGGCGAGGAATTCGATGACATCGGCGATCAGCCCGGTTTCCTCGCCGAGCTCGCGCAGGGCCGCGTCGCCGGGGCCTTCGTCGGTCTCGATCTTGCCGCCGGGCAGGTTCCATTTGGCCTCGGGCTTCCTGACCAGAAGTATCCGGTCGCCCCTGTGACAGATCACCGTGGCGCGCGCCTTGAGCTGCTTGTCCATCACCCTCCCGGGACATTCGACCGAACCTGCGTTGCGGATCTGGGAAAACGCCGATCCTCACCCTGCATACGAACGGTTGGTGGCGGAAAAGATTCAGCCGAGGGCGCCCGCAGCGATCACTGACGGTCATCGTCTGGGCACAAGAAACGAGGAACTTCGACTTCCGCCGGATTGCCCACTTAGGTGAAGGGCAGGCAGTCGCTCGCCCATCGAAGAGGAGGCTCCAATGCCCAGTTCAGGTGGCAAGGTTCGTTATGGCGTCGTAGGCGGCGGGTCGATTTCCCAGGGCGCGTTCATGCCGGGCGTGGGCCAGACCGGCAACGCCGTGATGACCGCACTGGTGACCGGCGACCCGGTCAAGGCCGACAGCCTGGCCGCGCGTTACGGGCTCAAGGCCTACGACTACGCCGATTACCCGGCACTGCTGGCGTCTGGGGAGATCGACGCGGTCTACGTGGCCACGCCCAATTTCCGCCATCGCGAATTCGTCGTGCCGGCGCTGGAGGCGGGCATTCATGTGCTGCTGGAAAAGCCGATGGCGAGCGACGAGGCGGATTGCCTGGCGATGCTCGAAGCGGCGAAGCGATCCCGCGCGAAGCTGATGATCGCCTACCGCCTGCACTGCGAGCCGGGCACGGTGGAGATGATCCGCCGCGTGCATAACGGCGAGTTCGGCGATCCGCGGCTGTTCAGCGCGATCTTCACCCAGACGGTGAAAACCTCCAACCACCGCGCGCAGAGCGGATTAGCGGCCGGGCCGGTCGCCGATATGGGCCCCTATCCGCTGAACATGGTGCGCCAGCTGTTCGCCGCCGAGCCCGTCGAAGTCAGCGCGATCGGCAGCCGGACGCCCGGCAGCGCGATCGATACCTGGGACACGGTTGCGGTTTCCCTGCGCTTTCCCGGCGAGCGGCTGGCGCAGTTCACCCTGAGCTACACGCTGCCCGGCATCGAGCGCTTTCACCTGGTGGGCAGCAAGGGCGCCATCGAAGCCTCGCCCTGCTTCGGCTACGGCGAGGGAATCGGCATCGCCTACCGCGCGACGATCGGTGAACGCACCCAGGAGCACCTGCACCCGGTGGTCGACCAGTTCGCCGGGGAGATCGCCTACTTCTCCGACTGCATCCTCGAGGACAAGGCGCCCGAGCCGGATGGCGACGAAGGCTGGCGCGACGTGCGGGTGATCGCCGCCATCGAGCGCGCGCTGCAGACCGGGCAGCCGCAGCGGCTGGTGCCGCTGCGGCCGAAACGTTGCGTGAGTGCGGAGCAGAAGCGCCAGTTCGCCCTGGCCGAGAAGCCCGCGTTCATCAACACCGAGTCACCGACCGCCGAATAGCCGCACGGCCCGGTCCCGGTGGGCTTCAATCCCCTATGGCGGGCCGGGCGGCGATCCGCTTTTCGCCGAGACCGTGCCCGATGGGGCTGGGGACCTCTGCTGCTAGCCGGCCATCAGCTCACGCACCCGGGCGGCCAGGGTTTCCACGGAGAACGGCTTGGTCAGCACCTGCATGCCGGGGGCCAGGTGGCCGTTGCCGATGGCGGCGTTTTCCGCGTAGCCGGTGATGAACAGCGTCTTCAGTTCGGGACGCACCTCGCGACCCGCATCGGCCATCTGCCGGCCGTTCATGCCGCCGGGCAGGCCGACGTCAGTGATCAGCAGGTCGATGTGCACGTCGGAGCGCAGCACCTTGAGCCCGCCGACGCTGTCGGCCGCTTCGATCAGCGTGTAGCCCAGATCGCCGAGCACGTCGTTCAGCAGCATGCGCACCGTCGGTTCGTCGTCGACGATCAGGATCGTCTCGCCAGACTCCGCCGGTACGGCCAGCGACGCAGCGGCGCCGCCGTCGTCGCGCAGCGCATCGCCGAAGTAACGCGGCAGGTAGATGCACATCGTGGTGCCCTGGCCGACTTCGGAATAAATGCGCACCTGCCCGCCGGATTGCTTGGCGAAGCCGTAGATCATCGACAGGCCGAGACCGGTGCCCTGGCCGATGGGCTTGGTGGTGAAGAACGGGTCGAAGGCCTTGGCGATCACGTCGGGCGTCATCCCGGTGCCGTTGTCGGTGACCGACAGCGAGAGGTACTGGCCCTCGGGGACGTCGTGCGCGCGCGCCGCTTCGTGGTCCATCCAGCGGTTGGCGGTCTCGATGGTGATGCGCCCGCCGTCGGGCATCGCGTCGCGGGCGTTGAGGCACAGGTTGAGCAGCGAGTTCTCCAGCTGGCTGGTGTCCACCAGCGTCGGCCACAGGCCGCTGGTGCCTACCGTCTCGACGACGATGCTCGGCCCCACGGTGCGCTGGATCAGCTCGCTCATGCCGGCCATCAGCGCATTCACGTCGGTCGGCCGCGGGTCGAGGGTCTGCCGGCGGGAGAACGCCAGCAGGCGATGGGTCAGCGCCGCGGCGCGCTTGGCGGCGCCCTGGGCGGCCACCATGTACTTGTCGAGATCGCTCAGGCGGCCCTGGGCGAGCCGGGTGCTCATCAGTTCCAGCGACCCGGAGATGCCGGCCAGCAGGTTGTTGAAGTCGTGGGCGAGGCCGCCGGTCAACTGGCCGACCGCTTCCATCTTCTGCGACTGGCGCAGCTTCTCCTCGGCCTGCATCAGCTCGGCCGTGCGCTCGGCCACGCGCTGTTCCAGGGTGTCGTTGAGCGCACGCAGCGCGGCGGTGGCGCGGTCGCGCTCGGCTTCGATGGAGCGGCGGTCCTCGACGTCGATGAGCACGCCAGGGAAACTCCAAGGAGTGCCATCGGCGGCATGGTCGACGCGACCGTTGGCCTCGATCCAGTAGTAGTTGCCGTCGGTGCGACGCACCCGGTACTGGTGAGCGTAGGCGCCGCTGCGGGCGATCACCTCGTCGATCGCCGCCTTCAGCCCGGCGCGGTCGTCGGGGTGCACGGTGGCGATGATCTGCTCCAGGCTGAGGCCCTCGCGGCCGAGGGTCGGGTCGAGGCCGAAGGCGCGGGCGAAGGCCTCGTCCACCGTGAAGCGGTCGCTCGGCAGGTCCCAGTGCCAGGTGCCGATGATCGCCCCGGCGGCCAGTGCGAGCTGTACGCGCTCGACGTTCTGCCGCGCCACCGCCTCGCTGGCGCGCAGGCGTTCCTCGGCGTCGCGGCGCGCGGTGACGTCGCTGAAGATGATCGCGATCTGCCGTTCGGCCGGCTCGCCGACGCGCACCGCACGCACGTCGAACCAGCGCTCGAAGGCCTTGGCGTAGTTCTCGAAGGTCGCCGGCTCGCCGCTCTTCGCCACGTGGCCGTAGGTATCGAACCAGAACTGCTCCAGGTCCGGGGCGAACTCGGTGACCCACTTGCCGCGCAAGTTGACCCCGGCCTGGCGCTCGAATGCCGGGTTGGCCTCGACGAAGCGGTAGTCCACCGGATTGTCTTTGGCGTCGAACTTGACTTCGACGATGGCGAACGCCGACTCGACGGTTTCCAGAATGGTCCTGAAGCGCTCCTCGCTCTTGCGCAGCGCGGCTTCCGCACTGCGCATGCGCGTCAGGTCGAGCATCGCGCCGATCATGCGTATCGCGACGCCCTGCTCGTCGCGAATCACGTGGCCGCGATCGAGGACCTCGGCGTAGCTGCCGTCCTCGCGGCGGAAGCGGTATTNNGCGGTATTCGTCGGTCCAGGCGCTGCCGTCGCCATCGATCACCGCGTGAATCGAGGTGTCGATGCGCGCGCGGTCGTCCGCGTGGATGTGCGCGATCCACCACTCGCCGGTGTTCTCGACGGTCTGCAACGGGTAGCCGTAGGCCTCCTCCAGCGCCTCGTTCCAGAGCACGTGATTGAGCTTCAGGTCCCAATCCCAGATGGCGTCGCTGGTGGCCTTGGCAGCCAGCCGGTAGCGCGTCTGGGTCTCCTCGATGGCGAGGACCGCCAGGTGTTCACTGGTGCGGTCGCGGAGAATCTTGACGAAGCCCAGGTGCCCGTAGTCGTCCCCGTAGAGCGGCATCATCTCGCCCGAAGC